>JANOAI010000140.1:0-18719 GCA_031411055.1 Pirellulaceae bacterium | reverse complement strand
CCGGAACGGCCCTTCGGGTGCTTTGCACAATTGACTCCTGACCCCATAACCCAACCCTAAATCTAAAACTTGACGCTCCACTAGTCATTTGGATCGAATTTGCACCAAGGGTTTTTCGATCGCTTTGGCAATTTTCGGTCCCGCACAACCGCCACAACTCCCGCAGCCTGATGATTGACCGGCACGAAATAGCCGAAGGACTCTTGGCAGAAGTCCTAACGCTGCCAACGCTACGATGATGAGTGCCGTGGTGGTTTGCCAGTCGATGATGTACCTCGCTCGAATTCTAGAGTTCGCGGATCCAAATGTTGCGAAATCGAATACGGTTACCATGATCTTGTAACTGGATCGGCGCAACGGGAGGGACTTCTTCCTTTGGACTTCCTCTCAATCCCGTTGGACCAGTCAATTCCCGATGTAGCTGAACCAAGATTCCGTTGTGAATGACCGTCATGTTGGGGGCCTTCACGAGTTTGCCAGCTTCATACTTGGGGGCCTCGAAAAAAATCTCGTAGGTCTGCCACTGCCCTTGCTCCCGTGATGCATTCACGAGCGGTGGATACTGACCATAAATCGATGCCGCTTGACCGTCGGCATACGTTTTATTGCTGAATGAGTCGAGCACTTGAACTTCATAGCGTTCCATCAATTTGATACCACTATTACCACGTCCTTGACTGGATCCAGTTGTGCCTTCTGGAACCATCCACTCGATGTGGAGTTGGCACGAGCCGAAACTATCGATCGTCATGATGGAACCGCTGCGGGGTTCGACTTCAAAATAGCCTTCTTGGTGAACCTTCCATTGAGGTTCGAAGATTTCGTCTTCGACCCCTGCATGATACCACTCCGAGAGATCCTTGCCTCCGAAGAGGACGCGTGCATCCGATGGTGGCGAGGAATCGACCTTGCCCGGCTGTATCGCCTTAGGACGCGGGCGACGAATATCGTGAATCCGCCATGGCATACCTGGAATGAATTCGTTGGTGTTCGAACCAAGTTTCGGCAAAGGAATTTTGCCGTCGGCTGAGGCGGGTTTCGTTGGCTGCTTGGGGGCGTTGGGATTCTCGTTGTTTTTTTCCGCCTTTTGGTTTCTTTTTTCCGCTGGCTTGGTCGGTTCTTTCGATTCCGATTTCGGCTGCTCGTTCGCGTCGGGTTTCTTTACCTCCTTCGCAATTGGCTCATCGACTTTCTTCGGTTCTTTGGTATCGATGGGTGCGTCACCTTTGGGAGTCGACTTGGCATCTTTGGATGCGTCTGGTTTTGCCGGAGTATCGACAGCCGGTTTCGGCTCCGTTGACTTCGGTTTGACCTCTTCTTGAGCAACGAGAAAACTAGCCACGGATGATGAAGCGGCCAGACAAAAAGCAAGGAAAAGGTATCGGTAGGTTATGGTCATGGAGAGAACTCGCGGATGAAAAACAAAGGTGGGCTTTTAAATTCTATGACTCAGTCTAATCCAGTGCCGGGAAAGCTTCCAATAGGTTTCGTTGAATGCAATTAGGATTCAGAAAGTTGCAAGCCGAGCGCATTTTCATTTTTCTTATAGCCACTCGGGAATCGGTTCAACTATACAGCTGAATGGCTTTGACAATTGCGTCGAGTTCGTTCGGCACAGCGATAGCTCGATTTGCAAAGGACGCTCGCGATACGCCTCGACTACCAAGGACTTCATTAAATTTCTCTTGATCGGTAGTGTGATAGGCTACGGTGGCCGTTGGGTCTTTCAGTTGATGCCCCGTCAAAATACAAACGACGCGTTCGTCTTTTCCGATGATCCCCTCTTGTTGCAACATACGAGCACCCGCAACGCTGGCTGCACTGGCCGGTTCACAACCGATGCCACCCGCACCGACTTGCGCCTTGGCATCCAGGATTTCTTGGTCGTCGACTTTGCGGACGACACCATTACAGACATCGAGGGCCCGAAGACACTTTTTCAAGTTGACAGGACGGTTAATCTCGATCGCGCTAGCAATGGTATCAGCTTTGGAACGTCGAGCGTCGAGTTCATCGTAGTAGTGGCAAGCAAGTTCTAGCTTGGGAAGTCCATTGTTCCAATGGAGCGACCGCTGGTTAACCAAAACGTCGAGCGTATCGGCGCCGGCCGCGTTGATAACGGCCAGTCGTGGAATGCGATCAATAAGCCCTAGCGATTTCAATTCCATGAAAGCTTTGCCAAACGCGCTGCTATTTCCGAGGTTACCGCCCGGGACAACGATCCAGTCAGGGACTTCCCAGCGAAGGGCTTCGAGGACTCGATACATGACGGTCTTTTGACCTTCGAGCCGAAACGGGTTCACGCTGTTGACAAGGTAGATGCCAAGTTCACGCGAGATTTCTTGTACGCGTTCCATGGCATCGTCGAAATCCCCCGCAATTTGAACGGTGAGCGCGCCGTATTCAAGGGCTTGGGATAGTTTGCCATACGAAATTTTTCCACTACCGATAAAGATGACCGCCTTCATCAGTTGAGTAACGGCACAGTACATGGCAAGCGAAGCACTTGTGTTGCCCGTCGAGGCACATGCCGCGCGTTTCGCACCCACCATGACAGCATGCGTGAACGCAGCGCACATCCCGTTGTCTTTGAAGGAACCCGAAGGATTCATCCCCTCGTACTGAAGATAGAGGTTGCCAGGATTCACACCGACATATTTTGCAACGTAATTTGCCTGCTGTAGAAGAGTCTGACCTTCTCCAACGGTGACCACTTTATCGGGCGGCGCGAACGATAGGAGTTCATGAAAACGCCAAACACCGCTGAATCGAAGCGGTTCGTGGCGGCGACTCCACATTTCTTGGAAATCGGAGAGTCGTTTGGGAATCGGGAGCCGATCCCAATCGTAGACAACGTCGAGCAGATCATGGCAATGCGGGCAACGCGTCAGAACTTGCTGAACATCGAACGTGGCTTGGCAGTTGAGATTTAAGCATCGTTGATAGCAAGTCGGCGTTTGCGAACCGGCGATCGAACTGGTTTTAGAGGCTAC
This sequence comes from Pirellulaceae bacterium, assembly GCA_031411055.1. Lineage (GTDB taxonomy): Bacteria > Planctomycetota > Planctomycetia > Pirellulales > Pirellulaceae > JAIYDQ01. The sequence continues at coordinate 15,726 of JANOAI010000140.1, read as the reverse complement.
CTTCGTGGTTTCCATCGGGCCGTCGGGGAACGAGGGGTGTTTTCAGAAAATCCAAATGTTTTGGCGTGAAGCGGCCAAGACCCTAGTTTAACAAGACTTTGCCGGTTCTAACCATGTCTCCAAGCCGTTTTGCCTAGGAAATAAGGCCAGAAGTCCGATAATTCCGTCGCGAATAGCCCATTGTCGACGTTCGCTCCTGCGAACGTCGTGTGAACCCTCGAAAACTCCCTCATACCCCTGATTTCCAACGGCCGAAAAACGTGTTGCGTCGCAAGAATCGCGAACCACACCGACCACCACGACATAATTATTTTGGACAGTGAGTTTCGCCACAGACTTACCGCACCCCGGATCAAGCACCGATGTCGATCTGAACAACCAGGTCGGACTAGCGAAAGGCGACACTCGAACAAGGGGAAAATGCACTACAATCCGGCCGTATGGACTCGACGATCACATGGAATCAACGTTGGCGAATATGGAGCACTATCCTTCGCATTTCAATCGAAGAACGGTTGGTGTATCGAGGCGATTTTGCCTTGGGGACGTTGATGCGGTTCCTTCCCATTATCACCCAAATCTTCCTGTGGTGGGCGATTTTCCAGTCCTTGAAGGCTAGCCCCAGTCAGGCAACCGAGTTGGCTGGCTACTCCTTTCCCGACATGGTCGCCTACTACTTATTGACGATGTTGGGACGAGCCTTCTCAAGTATGCCAGGTTTGGCTTCGGGGATCGCTAGGCAGATTCGCGAAGGTGAAATCAAGAAATTTTTGGTTCAGCCGGTTGATTTGCTGAGTTACCTTTTCATATCCCGCATGGCTCACAAATTGGCCTACTACTCGGTCGCGACATTGCCCTTTGCTTTCGTGTTTTTTCTCTGCCGCAGTTTTTTTACGTCGGTGCCCATCCATTGGGAACAATGGTTCGCGTTTGTAGCTTCGCTATTGCTGAGTTTTGTCTTGGGATATTTTCTGGAAGCATGCATTGGGCTGGCTGGTTTTTGGTTGATGGAGATTTCGTCGCTCCTTTTCGTCTACATGCTGATCAGCTTCTTTCTCTCGGGACATATGTTCCCGCTGGATATTTTGCCTGAGCCGTGGCAAACGATCGTGCAGTACTCCCCGCTTAAGTATCTGGCCTATTTTCCAGCCGCCGTTTTCCTTGGGAAAATCCAAGGCGATCGCTTGTGGTTCGAGATGGCCATGCTCGTCGGATGGACGTTGTTTTTCATCGTATTGTCCAGGTACATGTATGGCGCAGGGCTTCGTCGCTACAGCGGATATGGAGGCTAGTGTGACAAAACGCGTTTCCTATCTAAAAGTTTGGCTGACCTTTGCTCGAAATAGCCTCGTTCGCGAGATGACGTTTCGCGGCAATTTCTTGATCGACTGCTTTTCGAGCGCTTGCTGGACGCTGATGAATATTGGCTTCTACCAAATCATCTTTCATCATACTGATTCCATTGGTGCGACGAGCGGCTGGCGTCACGATGAGTTCTTCGTCTTCCTTGGAACCACGTGGATCATCAACTCCATCATACAAGCGTTCTTAATGCCGAATGCGGAAGAACTCAGCGAGCTCATTCGAACCGGCGGGCTCGATTTCGCTTTGCTGAAGCCGATCGATACGCAGTTTTTGGTTTCGTTTCGCAAAGTCCATTGGTCGGCCATGTCCAACTTTTTGATTGGTTTGGCATTGGTCGTCCACGCCATGGGGCTTTTGCCATGGCGAGAGTCACCCCCCTGGGAATTTCATTGGTACACCCTGCCCCTTTACGTGATGTTCCTGGGATGCGGCGTAACCTTGCTCTACAGCCTGATGATTTGTCTGGCAGCGACGAGTATCTGGCTTGGACGAAACCAAAGCCTTTACGATTTTTGGTTCTACATCACCAACTTTTCGCGTTACCCGAGCGAGATCTACGAAGTTGGCTGGGGCATCCCACTTTGGGCCGTTTTCACCTTCGTCGTGCCGGTATTGGTGGTCGTCAATGTACCAGCCCGATGGCTGGCTCAACCAATGTATCCAACTCAACCCTACGATTGGTGGCTGGCTGGATTCACGGTTTTCGCGACTTTTTGTTCTTGGCTTCTTAGCCGATGGGTTTTCCAGAAAGCTCTTTTAAGCTATCGAAGCGCCAGCAGCTAAGGGGGGTTCTTTTCCTGAAAAGCTTCTTGCTGGAGTTTTCTTTTCCTCTAAGTATTGTTAATCTGTCCGAATGTATGCTGGTTGCTCCGACGCCTAGCGTACCGTGATGTCATGATTTTTCATCCCTCAAGGCAGCTTTTCATAATGGCTCATCGACTGAAACACTTTGGAACGTGGTTGACCCTTTTGGCTTGGTTGACCCTATCAACCAGCTTTGTACCTACGACGAGTTTCGCACAACCCGAAACCACTCAAGCAGCAGAAACAACAACTCCCGAGACCAAATCGGAAGTCAAAAAACATACTGGTGGCGGCGAAGCGAACCTCCAACTCCCCGATCTGAGCCAAGCTAAATTTCTCGGCGAAAGTATGTCGGGGACGACGTTGCTTTACATTGGCTTATTTGTGTCAGCCTTTGGGTTGCTTTTTGGATTGCAAATCTATGTCCAACTCAAAGCCTTACCCGTCCATAGTTCGATGCTCGAAGTCTCAGAGCTGATTTATACGACATGCAAAACCTATTTGCTTAAGCAGGGGGTGTTCATTGGCTTGCTGTGGGCGATCATTGCATCCGTTATCGTCTTCAATTTCTATTCATTGCAAAAACTTGAGCCACTGGAAGTTGGCATCATTGTTGCATTTAGTATCGTGGGCATTCTAGGAAGTTACGCCGTCGCTTGGTTTGGAATTCGAGTCAACACATTCGCGAATTCACGCACCGCATTTGCTTCGCTTGAAGGAAAACCCTATCCGGTATATGCGATCCCCCTCAAGGCGGGCATGAGTATCGGGATGATGCTGATTAGCGTCGAACTCATGATCATGCTTTGTATCTTGCTCTTCGTGCCAAGAGAGTTTTCCGGCAAGTGTTTTCTTGGTTTTGCGATCGGCGAAAGTCTGGGGGCCGCCGCTCTTCGTATCGCTGGCGGTATCTTCACCAAGATTGCCGATATTGGCGCCGACTTGATGAAGATCGTTTTCAAGATTGACGAAGATGATGCTCGCAATCCAGGGGTCATCGCTGACTGCGTCGGCGATAACGCTGGTGATTCGGTCGGTCCAAGTGCCGACGGCTTTGAAACGTACGGTGTGACTGGCGTAGCCTTGATTTCCTTCATATTGCTGGCCGTGAGCGACCCACTGATCCAAGTTCAATTGCTCGTCTGGATCTTCGTGATGCGTGTCATGATGGTCGTCGTATCAGCCGTATCATATTACCTCAATGAAATGATTACGAAAAACAAGTATGTCAATGCCGAGACAATGGACTTTGAAATGCCACTCACTCGACTCGTTTGGCTGACGTCGTTGATCTCGATTGCCGTCACTTACGGAGTGTCGAAGTTGATCATTCCAGAAATTGGTGGAGATAGTACTCTTTGGTGGAAACTCTCGACCATTATTTCTTGCGGTACGATTGCGGGGGCGCTGATTCCTGAATTAGTCAAAGTCTTTACGTCGACACACTCCAAGCATGTTAAGGAGATTGTTATTTCGTCGCGTGAAGGGGGAGCTTCTCTTAATATCCTGTCTGGTTTGGTCGCAGGTAACTTTTCGTGTTTTTGGTTGGGGATCGGTATCGTCGGCTTGATGGCGGTTGCTTACGCCATCTCGACGCTGGGTATTGGGGGACTTATGGTAGCGCCCGCCGTGTTCGCCTTCGGCTTGGTTGCCTTCGGCTTTTTGGGGATGGGCCCCGTGACGATCGCGGTCGATTCTTATGGACCGGTTACCGACAACGCTCAGTCGGTCTATGAACTATCGTTGATTGAAGATGTCCCCAATATTTCGGCTAGCCTCAAGCAAGAATTCGGTATTACCGCCAACTTTCATCGCGCCAAAGAGTTGCTCGAAGAGAACGATGGGACAGGCAATACTTTTAAAGCGACCGCTAAACCGGTGTTGATTGGAACGGCGGTGGTGGGGGCGACAACGATGATCTTTGCGATCATCATGCATTTGACACAAGGCTTAACCTTGAAAGACGAGATCGTGAAGCTGTCCTTGCTCCACGCTCCGTTCGTACTTGGACTGATCTCCGGTGGTGCCATGATCTACTGGTTCACCGGTGCCTCGATGCAAGCGGTAACGACTGGCGCCTATCGAGCGGTCGCATTCATTAAGAAGAATATGAAGCTTGATGGAGCGACCAAAGCTTCGGTCGAAGACAGCAAGCGCGTGGTTGCCATTTGTACGACGTACGCACAGCGCGGCATGTTTGTGATCTTCCTAGCCCTCTTTTTCTTGACCTTAGGCTGTGCCTTTATCGAGCCCTATTTCTTCATCGGTTACCTGATGTCGATTGCCATTGCCGGTCTGTATCAAGCGATCTTCATGGCGAATGCCGGTGGTGCTTGGGACAATGCCAAGAAAATCGTCGAGGTCAACTTGAAGGCGAAGGGGACACCCCTCCATGATGCAACCGTAGTTGGTGATACAGTCGGCGATCCATTCAAAGACACGTGTTCCGTTGCGTTGAATCCGGTCATCAAATTCACGAGCCTTTTTGGATTGTTGGCTGTTGAAGTTGCCGAAGTCTTGCGACACAACGATCCACGCATGGTCCCTATCTTAGCCATCGTCTTCATCCTGTTCGGCTGTATCGCTGTTTGGTACTCGTTCTACGGAATGCGTATCGGTGCCGCCAAAGAAGAATCGGGTGGCGGTTAACGAAACGAGTGCTTCGACGCCGCTAATTTTTACACTACGACGGACTTCCATTCCGCCGTACAGGTTCAGCTCAACCCTCTTTTTAAGAGGTCGTGCAGTTTAGAACCAATGAATTTACTTGGTATTTGTAACCTCTCTCGCTTGCGGGAGAGGTCGGACGCGGTAGCGGCCGGGAGAGGGTCTTCTCCTGGGCCACCGAAAATGCGGCCCTCTCCCGGGCCTGAGAGCCCGACCTCTCCCACGACGACGTGGGCGAGGTAACGCGTAAGCTGCACGATCTCTTAAGGTGCGAAGAAGCACTCGTGCCGCGGAATCGAAGTCAAAATTGGCTTGAGGTCTGTTTCTCTCCATAATCGGGGCTGCTAGAATTTTTAGCTGTTGAGTTTCGCATAGCCATTGCAATGCGATTCGATTCCAGCTCAATTCTTTGTCTCGACTACAAAGGGCAGACTCCATGGATCATCGCAACACGAGCGATACTTCGTTGACTAGGGAGCAGATTGACTATCTCCGACTGGCGTTGGTACACGGTGTAGGCCCACGCACGATGTTATCGTTGGTCGAATACTTTGGTTCTGCATCCGAAGTCATGTCGGCCTCGGAATCTCAGCTGAGAAGTGTCGAGCGTATCGGCCCCAAAATTAGTCATGCAATTCAAGAATCCAAAACAACACGGCTTGTTGATCGCGTTGTGGAACACTGCCAGAAAAACCAAGTCCGTATTCTCTTTCCTACCGACGACGACTTCCCCGAACTCCTAACCCAAATTTCTGATCCACCCTTAGTGCTGTACGTGAAAGGGAATTTTGAACCGCAAGATCAACTATCCATCGCTATCGTTGGTAGCCGGCATGCGACACACTATGGTCGAGTTGTCACCGAAGGATTGTCACGATCGTTGAGCCGTGCTGGCTTGACGATTGTAAGCGGCTTAGCGCGTGGCATCGATACTTACGCACATCGTAGTGCGATTGAAGTGGAAGGACGAACGATTGCCGTTCTGGGAAGTCACGTTACCGATGTTTATCCCTCCGAGAACGAAGACCTAGCAACTGAGATCACCCAAAGCGGTCTCATCATGAGCGAGACACCGCCGTTCAATGAACCCAAAGCGGGCGTTTTTCCAGCTCGTAATCGTCTCATCAGCGGCCTATCGCTCGGCGTCATCGTCATCGAAGCAGCTGAACGTTCGGGAGCTCTCATTACAGCCACGCACGCGGGTGAACAAGGACGTGACTTATTCGCAATTCCGGGCCCGGTGAATGCGCGTATGTCGCGAGGCTGCAACCGTCTTATTCGCGACGGCGCGATCTTAGTTCAAGACGCTGAAGACGTACTTGAACATCTGGGACCGCTCTTTAGTGCTGCGAAAGTCGCGGACGATAAAGTCATTCGTCATCCTTCAGAGCTACAATTGAACGATCAGGAACAACTGGTCTTGCAGCATGTTGATGTGGTACCGATTGACATTGATGAAGTGATTCTTCGGAGCGGATTGGCCGTTTCTCGCGTGCTGAGCACTATCGGCGCGCTTGAAATGCGAGGCCTCATACGTCGTGCAGGTGGCGGTTCGATTCAACGCGTTTAATAACGGCATGAAAATGGAACCTCTTCCATGCCTACCGTGGCCCTAACGGAACGATCTGACTTATGGCCGAACGCTTTTCGATCAAACCAATGACTTTGCCAGTCGTGGTGTCGAGCACGGCTGCTCCATGACGGTCTTCGCTCAACCCAAGACTCGCCTCCAGTCTCCAAGGCCCTTCGTCGGAGAGAACAATTTGATGCCATTCGATCGGCAACCAACGACTTGGAATATCGCCCACGATCCAAAGCGGGAAATTGGGGGTCGACTCGACCGTAGATAGCTTTGGATTCGGTTTCCAAAAACCGAGTCGACTCGAAGGCCAACGCGCAATTTTTTCATCGAGTTTCGGCATGGGATAGCGCATCACGAGCGGATCGTCATTCTTGTTTTGGTCGGCCTTCTTCATCGAAGCCGTTTTAATTTCGGTCATTTGCGTGTCATTCCACTCTTGACCAACCATTTCCCAGCGGATCGAGCCGTCGGATGCCGACGGTGGTTTACGAAACAAATCCGAAGGCCCGAGAATCTTTCCATCATCGAGAACCAAAACCCACCCACTCTTCGACAGATTGCGACGAAAGCCAAGGATACTTTCCTGCCACTTGAGAGTGAGCCGTTCCTGAACGGGCAACGTTCCCCATTGCCCAAGTGCGTGATTTCCATAAAGCATTTGAGGCCGCCAATTCTTCCAGTCGTCTTCGGCCTTCGAGTAAAGTTCAAATCGTTGTCCGGAGTGGGCTGGATCGCCAGGGCTATCCGGCGTTGCAAACTCGATGCCACCAGCCGCGATCCCGGCCAAACTCTCAGCATCGATATCGACGCCGCGTAAACCCACATCGACCCGAAAGCCACTACGATTCCAGAACCGTGAATTCGCCCGAATAAGATTGGTATAGTCCGCATCAATGGCGGCGCGCACTTGAATCCAACGACTATCGGCGGAGAGTCCGACACTCTGTACTCGACCCACGACTAGACCGCGATAGACGATGGGCGCATTGACTTGTAAACCATGCAATTCATTCCCTTCGAGCAAGATTTCAAGCGGCGTTACCGATGGTCGTATAACCTGGGGTTGCTCAACACCCTGGAAGTTCCGCCTGAGCGGCGCATCGATGGGTCCTGGTGTCACCGCCACATGTCGCCCCGAAACAATCGTCTCTAGCCCGCGCGCTCCTTGCATCGTCAACGACGGACGTTCGATCCAAAAAACGCTTCCTTCACGCATCAAAGACGCAGCCGACTTCATCAGTCGAATCTCGATATCGACGAAATCGAGTTTGGGCGAAAGCTGAACGCGTTCCACGTTCCCGACTTCGATTCCTCGATGCATCAGCCGACTTTCAGCCTTGATTCCATGCCCCTCGCGAAAACGAACCACGATGGTCGGACCGCGAGTCCAACTATTCCATGCAAAAAGTCCGACGCTGAATCCGATACAGGCCAAAGCCAACCACCACGACCCTCGAAACAGGAACGGTTTTGGCTTCGAAATCGTCAAATCGCTTTCCGACGGGATAGCTAACGGAAAATCCTTGGTGCTCGAAACCGTTGAGGCGCTGTCGGTTGCGTCATGGTTCGTTGAATCGTTCGACATACTACTCCCAAATGGCATGCGGATCAAAACGAGTCGAAGCGACAATATTCATTGCGACACACCCAACGAAAGCAAATACAGCTGGCCCTAGATGAAATTCGACCAATCCGCTTAGCTTAACCATCATTACCAAGAGTGCCAGTAGCATGACATCCAGCATGCTCCACCGCGACATGGCTTCCATCACGCGAAACATGAGGGCCTGATGACGTCGGTGTAGCAATCCGAACCAGCATAGTTCCAACAGTCCAAGAATCTTGACCAGCGGGAAAACGATCGAAAATACAAAGACAATTACCCCGACCACGAACTGCCCATGATTGAGTAATTCTAAGCTACCACTCAAAAGGCTCGTCTGATGACGTTGCCCGAACTGTTCAATGGTCAGGATGGGTAACATGACCGCCGGAAAGTACAAAGCCAATGCGCCAACCGCTGCAGCCATCGTGCGGGCCGCAACTTCTTCCCGCAGTTTAGGCAACTGAATTGTCGAACCGCATTTTGTGCAAAACCAACAATTCGATCGTGTCGGCGGCAAGCGATGAATAGTACCGCAAACATGGCAAGCACGATGTGTCATTCGCCAAAGCTCTCAAGTTCGATTGGACGTGGACTGCGAACAACATCGCAGCTTCGCAACCATTGTAGAACAATTGCCTTCCACTTGTGGCCATGCGACAGGACTTTGAAATGCACCCATGAAAAGCACTTGAGCCGGAGTCGCTAGCCGATTCCTGGCTTTCTCAGAAATCGACTAGCGCCTCCGGCTCAAGTAGCAGAAGCGTTTAAAGATACAACCTACCGACTGCGGCGGCGTTGATTAGCAATGTCGTCGGCGAGTAGATCGATGGCGTTATCGAGCGAATCATTCACATCGCCCGCTACCGATTCGGCTTCGCCTTCACCGGAAATGGCTCCGCGGTTCAATGCATTGATAATTTGAAGAACATCGATTGGCGAAAGGTAGCCGTCGGCGTTGACGTCGATAAACATCAAGGAGGAAGCTTCGCCTTCACCGCCAGTATTGCGAGGCAGTTCACGACTTCCACCCCGATTCAAACTGTTGATCACAATCAAGGCATCAATTGGCGATGTCGAGCCATCACCATTGACGTCGAAGCGATTTCCTAGATTCGTAAAGCCTTCGCCAGCAATAATGGTATTCCCGATGGTAATGGAATCGGAAATAAACCGAATCTGGCTGTTCAGAAGCGGAAGAGCCGGATCAAATACTAACGAGTCATGGAACGGTTTGATGTCGGCTGGGTCGCCTTGGAACGTCGCTACCCCAACACCCGTTGCGGTGACTTCAACAATAAACTGAAGCCGCTCTGAGGCGCCTGGGAAGGTGATGGTGGTCGGACGCTCTTTGTTAGTCGATCCAAGTTCGTTGATCAAACCTGGAATCACCAAATCGCCCGATGGTGCGACTGGGTATTCGCGACCAGGAACGGGCGGAATCGTATTGCCACTTCCGTCAACACCCCGATAGCCGAAGATGGTTTCGTAATTGAGCGGCGAAATCGAAACGATATTCGAGTTGTAAAGAATATCCTGGTAGGCGGCATAGACTCCTTGAAGCTGTGCACCATTCAACGGACGCAATTGTTGAACATATCCGCGAACTTGGAATCGTTGACCCACTCCAATCTGGTCAATCGATGTTCCCGAAAGACTGGTCGTTTCCAATCGGAATTGGACAATATCATCGGTCGTTGTATCGCCAACTTGAACGGTCACGTTGGCTGTGGAACTAAAGCCACGCGCATCGCGAATCGTGTATGTGAATTCATCCGACCCTTGGTAATTGGTGTTAGGTGAATACTGCAATCGGTCGTCGCTCGGATCGATTGTTCCGCGATCGTCGATAAACGCGACACCATGAAGCGGAGTGCCGACGGATGCAATTCGAACTGGCGGATTGTTCCCAGGGCGATCGTTTGCCAATACATTAATCGAATTCAAGAACGAATTCACGCCGAAGGGCGATACCGGCGAATCGTCGACCGCAAACGGGAACTCAACTCCATTCGGAACAATCTCGATCGAGGCTCGTTTGTAACGAACTTGAGAGACAGGAACCGGCGCACTCGGCGTATCGAAAAGCACAACGTCCGTTTGAGGCGAACGATTGGCTGGATCGGATGCAAACTCAGCAATCCCCGCCGACTTGGCTTCAAACGTAATCGTCGCCAAGCGAATCGAATTCGGTTGGTTAAAACCAGAGGTGTTGCCAACAAAGGCCCCAAGCTCGGAAATCAATCCAGGGATGCTGGCTGTACCAAGTCGCCCGTTCGTATACGGTGAAAAGAACTGGACATTGAAATCAAATCCACTACCGTTCGTCGACGGCGTAGTCCCCACTAAGCCGGAGTTGTAAAGGAGGTCCAAATACGCGGCATACACGCCTGGTTCACTCGGAGCCCCAGAACCGGGCGCTCGCAAATCGTCGACGCTGATGTGCAGTTGAAACTGCCGTCCTTGTTGGATCGATGTGATCGGACTGCCATCAAGATTGGTGAAACTCAGCGAGAATTCAACCTTGTCGTCGAGGCGATCCCCTTCAATGGTATGAATCGTAACATTGGCGGTGGAGGTTTTCCCTGACGAGTCCGACACTGTATATCGGAAGGTCTCCGTTCCACCAAATCCCACTCGAGGCGTATAGCGAAGGCTTAATCGGCCTTGCCCCATCTCAAGCGTTCCACCCTGATTCGGATTTTCAAACGACAGAATCGTTAGCGCACCCGTCAGTCCCTCAATATCATTAGCTAGGACATTCAGTGGAATTCCAATCGAGTTTTGCGTGATGTCATAAGAATCATCCACCGCAATGGGGTCGATGATTCGGAACGTAGTGGTCACAGTTACAGTGGCCGTATCCGTTTTTCCGGTCGATGTAAGAACCGTGTATCGGAACGTCTCAATGCCTGTGAAGCCGCTGCGCGGGGTATAGCGAACGACGTTACCATCATGGGTCACCGTTCCACCGGACGATCCCTGGGAAACGCTGGTAATGGTAGCCGATTCACTGGGAATCGTTCGCATGTAATCATTGGCCTGAACGTCGATTACATTATTGGTCGAGTTGCGAGCTACTGACGCGGTATCGTCAACCGCATACTTCTCGCTGTTAAATATATTTACCAAGTAATCTTCGACTTCGCCACTATCGGCTGCGCCGGTTTCGCCGATCCCTGGAATCGATGAGATGCGGAAGCGAGCAAAAGTTGGACCTGCAATGACCCCGGCCGGAGCAGAGAATCGATAGTCATTTCGACCACTGGTTGTCACCGAAACATCCGAAAGAATTTTCTCGCCAATATCGTTCCAGTCACCATCACGATTGAAGTCGACCCAGCCGCTAACATACGCCGCACCACCTGTCGCGTTGGTCACCGTGATGCGAGCCAGATTGTTTACATCATTGGTTACAATTGGACGAGCAAACACGACCCCATCTTCGTCATCAATGACCAAGAGATTGCTATCGAGCGTACCTACGCTATCATCACCGGTCGCCGTGACGTCAGGCTGACCATTGGGTTCAAAGTCGAGGTTGAGACCCAGCCGAAGCTTAGGATCAAAACCGTGGTTTGCTCCGTTGCTACTGACGAGCGTTGGATAAGGCGACGGAGCATCGCCATAGTCGCGAGCCGGCTGATTACCAAAGTCGATCCCGCGAACGGGATTGGAAGTAAAGGTCACCGTGTGCTCGCCATCGAGGGCGGCCGATGGAAATGTTTGAACATAGCCTGGCGGTAAAACTTCACGAATCGCGTACGTCCCACTCGTTGGCGGCGAAATCGTGTAACTCCCATCCGCATTCGTTCTGCCCGATGGTTCGCCAATATCGATTCGGTTGTCGCCATCAAGATCGACATAGATCGTAAAGCCAGCCAAGCCCGGTTCACCAGCATCGCGGATACCATTGCCATTCGTATCCGACCACTTGAAACCCGTCACCGATTGATTTGCTAAGAATTGCCCAAAATTGATGTTGGAAGCCGTTTGGTCGGCGGCAACCGTCACCGTTCGAACCGTTTGACCCGTCAACGTCCAATTCGTTTGTGCCGTACTTCGAATTTGCCATGTACCGGGTGTAACAGACAGACGGTACGTACCGTCGGAAAGGGAAAATGCTTTTGCGTCGGTTGGGTCGGCGATCCCATTTAGGTTGTAGTCCGCAAAGACCAAAATACTTGCAAGCCCCTCTTCGCCACTCCCCGCATTCCCATCTCGGTTGCGGTCATTGAACGTTCGACCCGTGATCAATCCACCCCGAATTCCTGTCGAGAGACCAAAGGCAAGGACCGCAGCACTATCCTGAAATCCTTCGTAAAGACCAGCTAGCGGATCGTAAAAATCGGCTCCAAATTCGCCAGCAGAAGCAACATCGTCGGGAGTACCAACGATCCCATCCAGACCAGCGCCAAGTCGCTGGCCAAAGTTATCTCCGCCAGTATCCATAACCTGAATATTGAGATTGCCCGACAGAAGATTTTGGGTGTGATACGCTCCAAAGAAATGTCCCGACTCGTGCGCAGCGACCAACGCAGTGGCTTTTGCTAACAGCTGAACTCGCGACATGGCAGGTGCAGATACCACCCCCGCGATTGCCGTCAAGACTTCACCGATACCAACTAAGGCCGTCCGTTCCCTACGGAAATTGCCAACGTCAATATCTTCCGCGATTCCTAAAATGCCACCGATACCGGTAGAGGCCACATCACCGCCAACAATCATGCGAGAAACATTGGGAAGACCCCATGGGTCGGCGTGGTCACGACTGTTTCGAATTTCGATATCAAAATGGCCCGGAACACCGTCTTCACTATAGTCCCCATTGCGGGCTGTGTTTTTCAGATTGCGGTACTTGCTCGTGAGGTCGGCTAGGATGCCGTCAATCAATGGATTGGTATCTGAGGGGAGGAAACCTCTTGTGGAAAGAGTTTGCTGTAAGCTCGGAACACGAATTGTTGAAGCGCCGGAAAATGGCTCGCCACGAATAATCGCTCCATCAAAATCTACGAAAAGAATCTGCTTCGTACCTACCGCTTCCGTTTCATAACTGCTTCGAATCGTCTGCAAACGAAGCGTGTACGCAGATGAAGTCGTTAGAACCCCGTCAGAGACTCGGACTAGATAACGCCCGTCGGTTGGAATAACCGTCGAGAAAGAAAAATTGCCGCCAGTGAGAAGTGGCGAAGTCGGATCGATGGGGTCTGGACCTGGCGACGTAATAATAAGAGAACCGAAACGATCGTTGAGTGAGAGGTCATAGAGTCCTAGACCTGCAATCGTAGCGCTGAAGATGTCGCCAGCTCGTAAGTCAACGGCGAAGTAGTCTTCATCTAAAGCAGTAGTGCCACTGTTGACTGTACCTGCGACAACAACTAACTGTGATCTCCCCGGTACGGTACCGAGTGGTAAGACCTGTGCCGTCGAGAACGTATTGTTGCGTTCAATCTCGGTAATGTTTAATGCAGTGACCGCTCCCAGTCCATCTGCACCCGTTTGACTGCTAGCTCCATTACCTGTCGCAGCGGAGCGGCTTAGGTATTCTTGAGTTGTCATCCCCGGTATCAAGAAACCCGTTTCAACGGCTTTTGCAGGATAGTACAACCCATCAGTCCATGGCACGCCTGCCATCAACTTTCGGTCTTCCAGTTTTTCGACCGTAGGGCGGCGAAGGGCTTGTTTCAGCTGGGAACGCTTTTGAAACCAGTTCGACCAACGAGAAGGTTTACGCGAGTCGTTTTTTCGGGAATTAGACATAACGGTCCCAGGGAACTAGATGGCGCACGGCTAGAACTGCACAATGAGCACTAGCCTTGCGAATTAGAGGCATATTGTTTCTTCAAGGTGTCCGAACTCGCCGCAAATGAAGCCAAATGCGGGATTTAAAGCGGACTCCAAGTTCGATTCTAGTTGGGGGTCCTACCCTGTCAACGAAATCGATCCTGTCTGAGATGGCGAAAAACCCAGTAAAGTTCCCCGCCTGTTCCGATTATTCCGGCGTCCCCAGTGTCGCCCGACGCTCCGCGGCGGTAGCGGGCGATGCAATAAACCCGCTTTTCGCCAAACCCGCCGCTTGCTCTTAAGACACCGAACGATAGCAATCCCTGCCACATTACAACGACATTGCTTCGGTTTACAACGCTCTTCCCGAGACTCGTACGCCCTCGATTCCGGCGTCCCCAGTGTCGCCCGACGCTCCGCGGCGGTAGTGGGCGATGCAATAAACCCGCTTTTCGCCAAACCCGCCGCTTGCTCTAAAGACACCGAACGAAAGCAATCTGGTCGGTAGTCACACGAAGAAATAGCTTAGATTTTGGATCCTCCTCAAGAGCGCCGGGACGCTCTGTCGTCGCAAAAAAACAAAACGAGTAGCCTCGCATCACTCAAAAACCCCCGACGATCGATCGTTCTCGCAGAACGACACTATTTCGTTAAGCATCCGTTTCCAAGATTCATTTGAGGTAGGAAGATTTAGGGTAAGAAAATTGGGAGCAGCACGGCGCCATGCTAGTTTCCATTCCGACAATCTTTCCTATCCAACCTATCCAATTCTTCACCCAACCGTTTCCCCCCAGATCTGGGAATGCGAATTACTAAAAAAACTTGTAATCCGTTCGAATTTTCTTGACAGGCAAATTTTCGATTCGTAGTTTCATGATTGAACGGGCTCGCATCAGGCGATACGGGCAACTAGCAGGTAGTTTATTTTTCGCCGAACTTGATTCGGTGGCGGCAATTGGTAAAGGGCGACTCCAATGCATTCGTCATTCCATTCTTGGGTATTGATTTTCGGAAATTTTTCGCGGGTTGTGGATGGGAAACCATCTTCCTTCACAATTCATAAACGCGATGTACGAACACTGCACATTGAGAAGCTCGACCGCAAAGATCTTTTAGCTATCGAGAACATGCCTTTGTTTTATGGTCCCATCGAAGGACCAACACAAGATTCATCGCCAAATGAATCTGCTGCCAATCATGTTGCAGTTACAACCACGCCGAAACAATCCTCAGCCTTCATCCCTGGCAATAGTCTTCAATCGACCGCTTCGACGACGCTTCCGCCGAATGCTTTCTTGGCCGACGATTTTTTTGCCAAGACCCAATTACCCACTCCAACCCCAACCCCGTTCGAGACTCCCTACACACCAACCCCTACGCCGACGACCACGTTCCTAAACGCGATCGCACGAACAAACGCTCCCCTCGCCCATTCTTATGGGAGAGGGGCCGGGGGTGAGGGTCTCGGTCCCGTCGCCACCTCAGAACAACCTCATTTGTCGTCAACATACGGACCACAACAAACCACTGCCACAGCCAACATCCCCCGCCCCGGCGAATGGGGCTTCATCGGTCCGTTGCCATCGGGCGTAATGCAGCCCATAGAACCAAGTTCGACTCAAGCCAGAACGAAAAATCAGGCATATCAGAATCGCAACGACCCTACTCCGATGACGTGGGGCGAATGCCCGGATGGGATGATTCCAGACTACCGCGACGGTTGTATATGGCCCCCAACCCCCAACCCACCACCAACACCGAATCCAACACCGAACCCAACTCCGAACCCAACTCCGAACCCAACTCCGAACCCAACACCGAACCCAACACCGAACCCAACACCGAACCCAACACCGAACCCAACACCAAACCCAACACCGAACCCAACACCAAACCCAACTCCAAACCCAACTCCTACTCC
>JANOAI010000139.1:0-3318 GCA_031411055.1 Pirellulaceae bacterium | reverse complement strand
GAGGCCTCCGATCAAACGACACCAAGGCAGGCAGAGCCTGGTCTGTGAGACCAATAGCGGTTGAATAAAAAATGTTGATTCGAGGTCTGCTACCATTGGCCCCCTGTCGGCTTGTCCGACTGGAGCAAATGATTCGTTGGCTAGAATCAGTAGATCACTTGGTTATTAGCTCCCAGACGAGCTTGCCTCGTCTGAAGCAAAAGATTTAAGCAAATTGTAGCTTGCCGGCCTAATTCACCGAGCGGCACAAGGCCGTTGGGGTCTTCGGAATGTCGCTGTTAGCTGCCTCCTTTGCTTCCGATGGGACGAGCCCCTCGGGGGCAAATTCGGTTGAATCGTCGCCGAATTGTGGAACAAAGTTTCCTCGAAAGCAGATTCGAAAAAGGCTCTAAAATGCCATTTGTCGCACCGCCCAACCTATGTCTTCTTCACGATAGTTCGCTTGGCGGCAAAGAGATGGGCCGCGAGAGAGAAATCGAACGGAGATAATTTTGTGTATTTACCCCCGTCCCCGAATGGCAACGAATGGCAACGAATGGCAACGAATCCGGGAGCGAAACGGCAGGCGGTCGTAGGTAAGTATCGCTGTACCGTTCGAGTCATTTTCTTTCCTGTACGGACGATCATATTTTTCAGATTTGATCGACGTTTCGACTGTCGCGAGTTTGACCAACGTGGATCATTACCACGTTCGGTATAAACCAGCAAATGTCTCCCGTGACAAGTTCGAGTTTGGGGAGGCCTCAGGCTTGCAATTGTCTACGTCGACGAAAGCCTACAAAACCCAGAGCGACCGAAGCGAGTCCTATCGAAGAAGGTTCCGGGACGGCGGAGGCCGAAAATGATATTCGGTAAACATCGGTGGCGCCTGTCAAACCAGCATTGCTAAAAGTGTATCCGCCAGCCGTGTTCACGCCGTTGAATGCGGCAAGTTCAGAGAAATCAAAGGCCACTAACCCATTTTCAGGCGTTCGGTTTGCATTGGTTCCACCAACAACGAAGGCAGCATTTAACGGGTCAGCAACTTCGGAATTCGCATCCCAAATCGCAGATCCTCTCTGCGTGATGGAAGGAATCAAGAGAGAGCTACCGCCGGGATTGAAAAGACGAAAGGCTGTTGGCGAATCATTGCCTAGGAAGAGATCGTTACTGGGAATAACCATCGTTCCGAAGGTAAAAAATTGATTCACGGCAGAGTCCACCACGAATGTATTGCTGGCCGTACTGCCAGGCAAAAGAGCTCCACCAACAGAACCACGTACCGAATTGGGTTCGGCGGCTTGAAACGCTGGAAACCAATCGGAACCGCTTCCACCTTCGGCGATGGAGACAATTGCAGCGTTACCGGTTTGCCCATTATTGAAAGAATCGAAGGTGCCATTGCTAAACCCGAGCCGCAACGGTGCGAAGCTGATACCATTGCTGCCCGTCGGAGCAAGATTCTGGACCGTCACGGTGACGGAAAGGAGTTCTGCCTGCGATTTTCCTAATAAAAGTGAGAAGAAAATGGAGCTGCTGGCTAAGGTAAAGCGCAGCCTACGGGAAATAGTCATCTGAAAATCCTCTCGAAGAGAAAAGCAAATAGTTGGGTCGCGAAACAATACCGCAACGTCTCACTCAAAACTCTAGACCTGAACGGTTGCGGTTTCTGTGAAGCATCACACACTTGCCGTCAATCCTGAGATTAAATTGAAAAAGATCACTATTTCCGAACCGCATTCATTCCACTACATTGGCCCCTATGGCAAAAGCATTTTGGTATATCGGTCGATGGTCTTTATTCCAGCGATTGGGCAATGACCAATTGGCAGAGTTGGAGAAAAAGGCCAAACAACGCGCGTTTTCCAAGGGCAGTGCCATCTACGTCCCGTTCGACAGCTCCGATAGCGTCTGCCTTTTAGCTGAAGGAAGGATTCGTATTTGTTCTTCGACCCCCGAAGGCAAGCTTGCCATATTGGCATTAATCGAACCCGGTGAAATCTTCGGTGAATTAGCCGTTTTGAATTCGAGCGATCAAGAGGAACGGGCAGAAGCTGCCATTGCATCTACCGTCATCATGATTCCTGGCGACGATTTTAGAAAAGTGATGGAAAGCTCGCCCGAATTAGCGATTGGGATCACCAAGTTGATTGGGTTTCGAAGGGCCCGGATCGAACGGCGCTTGCGGGGTCTTCTTTTTCGATCAAATCGAGAGAGGTTGTGCCAACTGCTTGTCGAATTGGCAGAACAGTATGGTCGGCAGAAAGAAGGAGGCGTTGAGCTAACCATATCGCTTTCTCATCAAGAATTGGCTTCGGTGATTGGCTCGACACGTGAAAGCGTAACGATGTTGTTGGGGGAGCTTCAGCTGGAGGGACTCATCAGTGTCGCGCGCAAGCGAGTTTTGATTCGGCATCTCAAGCGATTGGCCGCAATCGTGCAGCTTCCGGCTCCAGTAGTAACGGACGTAAGCCGTTCGGAAGTGAATGCGGAGTTGTTCCGCTTGGCAACTTCTACGAGATTGAAGGAGTAGGCCGAACTTGAACATTCCATTAATTTGTATGCGCGCTCACAGAGATCAAATCTTTATTGGCCGATACTTACAAGAACTACGCGGCGATCCATCCACTTTGATCGACCCGAAGGTTCTGACTGCGAGAGACTTTCAATGAACTCAAACCAAGAATGGGAAACCTGCGTGCCAGGCGATTTGATTCGCTTAGCTAGTCGAGCGAAGTCGCAAGAAATCCGTCGCCGAATCATACTCGGTGGTGGTGTGACGATGACTTTGCTGCTCGTCGGCGCTTTTTTGATTCCACGCCTGTTGGAAGATTCAACGGAGCCCAATTATGGCGGAATTCGATGCTCTGCCGTTCGGAGTCAAGCTCAAACCTACTTGGCAGGTGGTCTCAATGCGAATACGCGGGCTAAGATTTCGTCCCATCTTCAAATGTGCCCCCTATGCGAGTCGTATGTAAAAAATTTAGAAACGAACCAGGTAAGCCAACCTGTTCCAAATATTTGCTTCGAGCAATTCGTATCATTTCAAACAAATACTCCAGCGAAATGCGGTTGCCCTCATTGCTTGGGCTCTGGAATGTGCGATCGCCTTCCTTCCGAAATTCGGTAGCGATTCGGCTATGCTTTTAGAGGATTGTCTCACTTGCTCTGGCCGTCTTCGCTACGGCTGGTGCTCTGTCTAAATAGCCGTGCGCGATTGTGAAGCCTGAAAAATCTAACGATTTCGTCGAAATTCATGGTAACCTCTCCCATTGGGAGAGGTCGGACGCGGTAGCGGCCGGGAGAGGGTGATCGCACAACCGAGGATTTGCTGGTTTT
>JANOAI010000138.1:0-11214 GCA_031411055.1 Pirellulaceae bacterium | reverse complement strand
TTCGCGTCTCGGAGAGACGCGACTACGTGTTTAGAAACAGAGCCTAGAAGTACATCCCTTGGTAGGCAAAGTATCCGAGGGCTGCCAAGGTCATTGGGATACCATAAGGCAAGAGTCGCATCGAAGGTTTGCGTTCGGCGGCTCTCTGATAGAGCGTTTCAGCATCACGAATGACCCAGAACTCGCGGATGATCATCACAAATTGCTTAGCGTGATGTTTCCATTGACCGCTCCAAGCAACCATGATGACCGCCATGACTGCTCCGACGATCGTAGTGGCGATGAAGATGTTCAACGTGTGATCGGTGTGCACCCAAGCGCCGATTCCTGCAAGTAACTTAACGTCGCCAGCTCCCATTCCACCAACGCTATAAAGGACATAGAGCAACATCAGGCCCACGAACGAGCCGAGGAAGCTCCATCCAAAACCTGTCCAGCCGCCAACGACGGCGCTGTAAACCCAACCCGAAAGGATCATCGGGAAGGTAATCCAATTTGGAACTTTAAGCATCCAGCCGTCAATCACAGCTGCGACAACAAGCGTGACCGAAACGAGCCAAATGTCCCAGTGCGAGACGAATGATTGTGTAAGGGATGCCCATTCCATTTGATTAATTCCAAAAAGTATTCGTGTAAAAAAATCCCACTCATCGAGCGGGGAACATCCAGAACCAAAAACTGGCAATGATCGCTGTACCACAACCCAATAATTCCCAAAGTCCTTGAATGGCTTCAATTGGAACGATTTGATTGTACATAGCTTATTCCTTTCGGTCACCGCAAAAAACGGCGAGTGGTCCCAGCGTGCGCTTGAACCACTCGCCACTTTGCGTTGAAGCCAAAGATCGACTAGGCGCCTGGTCCGGCGATTTGAGATGCAACCGACGAGAAGGTAGCGTTTGCATTCGTACCAATCGACTTCACAGCACCCAAGCAGATAACGATGATCAAGGACAACATGACCGCGTATTCAACTGCGGTTGGTCCGTCTTCCGACTTCAGGAAGCGCTTGATCTTCTGAGCAACATTCTTCAAATTCATCATAATAAAAACTCTCCTCTAGGCGTTGGCTTCAACAGCACTGGCCTGAAACATAGGGACTGTCACTCGACGGGCACTTGTGCAAAACATATCGCCATACATTTTGCGGCCATCGACGAGGACGACGCATACCCCGTTCCCGGGGAACAGTTCAAACGTGAACCGTCACAGGAAAGGTAGGACAGTTTGCGCTATTGTCAAACTCGATCGCTTGACTTAAATCGACACCAATCATCGTTTTAGTGGCCAGTCACTATGCGCAATCGATACAACCGTTGCGATCCGACGAAAGGGCCTTCCTAAGGCTCACTCAAAGGACTCTTTTTCACTCGGAAACGAGCCATTTGTTATGTCTTGCCGGAATTGCCGAACAACGTCTTGAATGGAGATCCCCATCGGAGAATAGTTACGAGCGAACTTCGGAGGTTTGCGTTCGCACAATCCGAGGAGGTCATGAAGGACGAGTACCTGGCCGTCACAACCAGCGCCCGCTCCAATCCCAATCGTTGGTATGGAAAGCGTTTGAGTGACTTCGTCGGCAAGCGAGCGAGGTACGCATTCCATGAGCACGCAGAACGCTCCGGCATCTTGCGCTGCCTTGGCATCACGCATCAGCTTCTGTGCATCGCGTTGGACCCGGTAACCACCGAGTGCGTGAACGCTTTGAGGTCGGAGGCCAATATGAGCAATGGTTGGAATACCCGCGTCGACGAGAGCCTCAATCGAGGCTGATTGCTCGTGGCCGCCCTCCATTTTGACCGCATGGCAATGCGTTTTCTTCATGATTTTGGAGGCCGCCTTGAGCGTGTGCGCAACGCCACGTTGCCCAACTGGGAACGGTAAATCCACGATCACAAAGGCCCTTTCTGCGGCTCGAGCGACCATCTCGCCATGGTAAATCATCTGTTTCATCGTGACCGGAACCGTCGTTTCATGCCCCTGGACGACCATGCCAAGTGAGTCGCCGACCAAAAGGCAGTCGACACCGGCTTGGTCCAATAATCGAGCCATGGAGTAGTCGTAGGCCGTCAGCATGGTGATTTTCTGACCATCCTTCTTCATTTGAAGCAGGGTTCGGACGGTTACCGGTGGTGGCGTTTGGATCATAATGAACATTTGAGCTGCGAGAGGAATTAACTTGCTCTATCATAAATGGCCAAGGCACGCGCGTCTTGACGATTGCGATTTTTCAGCAAAACGATTTTTGACAGGAAACGAATCATGAAGGCCCATCCAGACTTGATAATTTGTAACAGGGCTTTGTGCTTGATGACCCGTTGCATGAAGATAGGATCGATCGTCCTGTCTTTGTGGGCTGGCTTGGGGCTAAGGCCGCTTTTGTTCGCTCAGCCAGCACAATACGGTAAGAATGCCCAGGGGAATCGAATTGAAGTCGAGGGGACGCTCAAGGCTTGGCAAGGCAACATGATGCAAGTTGTAAGCCAGGATGGGAAGGTTGCAGCCTTTCCGATTCCGGATCGACCAGGCGCTGTTCGCTTTAAGGCCAAGCTCAAATTGGAAGCCTTGTCGCGGGGTATGATGGTTCGCGTTGAGGCACCTGCGGCAGGCGGTCAGTTTTTAGAACCGTTCAAGTTGATTGAAGTATTCGTACCGGACCCATCGAAATTGAGCGGGAAGAGCTCGCCCCTCGAACGGTCTCTGAATGTGCCTGGGATCTATCCAGTAAGTATGCTTACTCAGCAAACACCTGGTTCCATGCCTAGCCCGAATGTTCGTGTCATTGGAGCTATTGTTGGAGTGAGCCCCGGTAAGTTATCGCTTCAATGCGGCACGAAGTCGTTGACGCTTGATCTTGCGGAATCCGTAAGTGTTGATTTCCTTGGAAACACGTTACAGTATGCCAAACAGGGGGATCGTGTTCGAACGACTGGACAACTTAACACGTCGACGGGCCAGTTTTCAGCGACCACTGTCGAGGTCACCGGCGCAAAACCAATCGGTAATGATGCTCCACCCCAGCCGACAATGCCTCTCGAAGCTATGAAGCTACGCGTGAAGGAGAAGAGCAAAGCAAAGTCGAAAAAGGAAGAGCCAGCTATGGTACCGGACAATCCCGAAACGACGCCGGTTCCATCGCTTGAACCTGGCGTTCCTAAACCTGAATAAGACAAAACTGAATCCAACCTCATTGGAAGGTCTTCCCATCGAATCGAATTCTCGCGTCCTCATTGTCGGCTGTGGCTATCTTGGGCTGCGCATTGCCCAACAATGTCTTTCTCGCAATACGAGCGTATTTGCCCTAACCCGTACATCGGATAAGGCTGCGCGTCTCGTCGGAAACGGTGTTCAACCGATTGTTCACAATTGGTACGAGGCTCAGGGTTGGCCGATGATCGCTGAAATGGATTCGATTTTTATCTGTGCGAGCCATGCGCCCGTCGATGGCATCGGACCGGAGGATACGCACGTTCGTGGATTGGAAAACCTTTGGCGGCAACTCGTTGGGCCGCCCAAACGTCTCGTTTATCTTTCTACGACCGGTGTCTATGCTCATTGTGATGACGGACGATGGATTGATGAATACTCGCCCGTCGAACCGAATCGGCCAGGTTCGATCGCCGCCATGGCTGCCGAGCAATGGTTGGCTCAAACGTTACCCCAAGAACGTCTCACAATTCTTCGGGCGGCAGGCATTTATGGGCCAGACCGGATTCCACGTATAGATAGCCTACGAAAGAGGGAGCCACTCAAGGCAGACCCAACCAGCTATCTGAATCTCATTCATGTGGATGACTTGGCCGCCATCGCCATCCTAGCTTCACACCAACAGGACGCGTTTGGTCTCTTTGCAGTTTCAGACGGTAATCCCTTGCTGCGACGTGAGTACTATCAATTCATCGCAGATACACTCGGAACGTCGAATCCTCTCTTCGAACCGATTGGCTCGGACAAGGATTCGACAATCCGACGACGCGGTGAGGGGAGCAAACGCATCAAGAATCAACGTGTTCACGAAGTGTTGAAGTACCGTTTCCAATTTCCGGATTATCAGGCCGGACTACGTCCACTTTTATCAAACGCCTAACCTAAGCTACCGAATTCGAGAGATCATTTTTGTCGGAACCGAAAAACAATCAGCAATTTCGTTGAGATTGAAAAACCGAATTTGCTTGTCCGCGAAACGTGAGCTACCCTTCGAATGGTTTTGAATTCCACATTGAAAACGAGGTAGTCCAAGTTGTCGAATTTAACGCTTCCAACACCTGTAGCAACTGAATCGTTTGTTGTTTCTACCGATCCGAGCTTTGTCGATCGTCGAAAGGCTGGTAATGATAGTCGTGGCATCGAACGTCGTCAGTTCGGAAATTCATACCGCAATTTATCCGACGCTGGCCGCGAACTTGCGGAAGCCATTGACGCTTACAAGGTTGAAAATCGTCGTCGATACATTACTACCGACGAGATGCTAGAGGTGATTACTGGCCTCGGCTATCACAAGGATTAGCTGCCTGTCCAAGTAAATGCTTCCGAGCAAATGCTCGGAATGGCTCGATAAAAGGAATCGCCTCGAAACACTTCCCTTCTTGCCGGGTTGAATATCCAAATTGTATTCAATTCGATATGGCTGAAGGAGTGTGACCGTGGTGACTCAAATGTTTCGCGCCAGTCAGGGCTGGTTCGTGAGGCTTTCTTTGACGGTGGTGCTGTCGCCCCTCGCTTTTGGGGAAACCTCGCAATGGGATCGCTTCCGAGGACCGAATGGATCCGGGGTCTCGCTAGATCCTTCTCCAGCCCCAACAACTTGGTCACCCGAAGCGAACATTCGATGGAAAATCGATCTACCGGGACCGGGTTCGTCGTCCCCAATTATTGTCGGCGACAAAGTTTTTGTTACCTGCTGGAGTGGTTACGGGACAGCGGAATCGGGTTCGGCTGGCATGAGCGAATTGAAAAGGCACCTGATTTGCGTCGATCGCGATTCGGGAAAAACCATCTGGGATAAGAGCGTTCCAGCCGTGCTTCCTGAAGACAATTATCAGGGGATGTTTGCTGAACATGGCTATGCTTCGCATACACCGACATCCGATGGCGAGCGTGTTTATGCGTTCTTCGGGAAGACGGGCGTTATCGCTTTTGACATGAATGGCAATGAAGTATGGCGAAAAGAAGTAGGGGATGGATTGGATGATCGCCGTTGGGGGTCTTCGTCGAGTCCTGTTGTTTATAAAGACAAGTTATTCGTGACAGCGTCGGCGGAAAGTCGGTCTCTCATTGCGCTCGATACGAAGACAGGAAAAGAGAAGTGGAAGCAGCCGGCGGATGGCTTTCGTTCGACCTGGGGGACACCCATTCTTGTGAAAGTCGACGACCAGCGAACCGACTTGGTGATCGGAGTACCCTACGAGCTTTGGGGGTTCGATACGGAAACGGGCGAATTGCGTTGGTTCTATCCCAACTTGGAAACGGACTCGTTTTGTTCGAGTGTCGTTGCGGATGATTCTGCCATCTACGCTGTCGAGGGCCGCAGCGGCGGTTCGATTGCGATCAAGATCGGTGGGAAAGATGACGTTTCGAAAACGAATGTTCTGTGGGCAGGTCGTGATCGGGGACGCATTGCGACCCCGGTAATCTTTCAAGATCGGCTGTATTTTTTCAGCGGTGGGATCGCAAACTGCATCGACGCCAAAACTGGCAAGCAAGTCTATCAGGCTCGTCTTCACAAGAGCTTAGCCGATATGCCGTCGCCCGATGCGGTTCCAGTTGGCGGCAACGAACCTGGTGGTGGTGATCGAGGAGACTATCGACGTCGTGGAGGCGGTGGAGGTCCTGGTGGAGGACAGGATTATGCTTCGCCGATCGTGGCTGGCGGGATGATTTACTACCAAGGACGATCCGGTGAGGTGTATGTCGTACAGCCGGGGGACGAATTGAAGCAAATCGCTATCAATCGGGTGAGCGCCGATACCGATGAAGACTTTAGCGCCACCCCCGCTGCCGCCAGCGGAAAGCTCTTCATCCGGTCTTCCAAACGGCTGTATTGCATTGGCAATTGACCCGAAATGGGTCGAATTATCTCTGGGAAAGGTTCGTAAACGGCTGTTTTCTTGCGATTGGTGAGCGGTTGGGAAACTACTCCCAATTTTTCTTCTCCATGAAACCGATTTCTACTTATAATCGTTTTCCAGCCTGGTAGTCACCAACGTATTATCTTTCTCGCCTGTCCTCGAAGAATCAATGACTCGGTCATTTCTTACCATGATAGTTTCGTGTTCAAAAAGTTTCGCGAATCGATCGACTTGCCATTTCATTTTAAGCATGGCCGTGGTCCTGTTAACCAGCTTTTCGGGGACCCTATTTGCCCAGCCTAGTACCGCCAAAAACGCGGAATCGGTTGACATTGTTGCCCTAGCAAACGCAGCCAAGCAAGCCAAGCCGCCAGCCATTGAAGCTCCAAAGGCGATGGATCTTGTCGACTTGCTCATCAAGGGCGGTTGGTTCATGATCCCGATTGCGTTCGTCAGTCTCCTCGCCGCGACCTTTATGATCGAACGCTTGATTGGTCTGCGGAACGCAAGGATCTTGCCCGTTGGTCTAACAAAAAAGCTTCTCGCGCTCATTCGGGAAGGCGAATCGATTGATCCACGCGTGGCATATCCTGTTTGTGGTGAACATCCATCGGCGGCTTCGAACGTTGTTCGTGCCGTTCTTGTCCGAGCTGGACGCCCGATGTCGGAGCTTGAAGCGGTCGCAGCGGAAACAAGTCAGCGCGAAGCTGACAAAGCCTACGCGGGCGTTCGTTGGCTGACTTTTGCAGCCGGGTTGGCGCCCCTTTTAGGTTTGCTCGGAACCGTATGGGGGCTGATCCAAGCCTTTCATGACATGACTTTTCTCCTGCCGTCTCAGAACCGAGCCGATTTTCTTGGTAGAGGCATTTACATTGCGTTGGTGACGACGCTGGCTGGCTTGACTGTTGCAATCCCGGCCTCCTTTGCAGCTCATTGGTTCGAGGGTCGTATCAAGCGATATTTCAATCGAATCGACGAGCTTCTTTTTGCAATCATCCCAAAACTAGAACGCTACGAAGGACGGATCCGCTTCGAAGCCATCGGACGCGAACTTGTCGCAAAGAATATCGATCCTTCCAGGAAAGCCACCACGAGCGCCGAGCCTTCCAAGCAACCCGCGGCCCCGCCTGTTCAAACGGTAACCTTTAGTTCGAATCCGCCGCACAATGCACCTCCCGCCGCTCCACGGAAATCGATTTACAAACCTTAGATTATGCCGGTAGAACTTCACAAAAGCCGAGCGCTTGATCTCTTGAATATGACGCCATTTATCGACGTCGTGTTTATCCTTTTGATTTTCTTTTTAGTCGCTGCAAAGTTTGCGAATGAAGATCGCGAATTACCAGTTCAACTTCCGAGTGCGCAATCTGCCATTCCGATGACGATGGAACCTGAAGTGCTCGTTGTCGGTGTGAACCAAGCGGGTGGGTACGTCGTCGAAGGCCAAGTTCTAACGGTAGAGTCACTCGAAGCCCGCATTCAAAAAGGGGTTCTCGATAACCCAATCAACCAAACGGTTGTGATTCGAGGTGATCGACGCGTTCCGTTTCAGCACGTTGTCGCGGTGATGGACATTTGTCGCAAAAGCAACGTCCCATCGTATAAAGTAACCACCGCATCTCCCGACGAAAAAGCCGCGAACGGGAATGAGTAGTTTCAACCTCGACGAATTGACTCGCCTATCGTTGTCTAAGCAAGCCAATAAAGGGCTAGCGATGGATGCGGCTCTTATCTTGCTCGGTGGCGGCGCGGTCTGGTTCGCCACGCGTAATCTTTCATTTGACGATCCACGATTGTTTTACAACGCTTGGGTCTATGTTCTAGGGATTCCGTTCGGCTTAGTCACCGTTGACCTTTTCCTAAGAACGATCGTCAGCCGTTTCGTTGAGCGGACCTTACAGATTGCATTCTTATTGAGCATCATTCTGCATTTGGCTTTGACCGTCGGCGGATTTCACGTCTACGTTTTCTCAAGTGGCCCGACCGAGATAAATGAAACGTTGGCTTCGGCAGATATGCAGCAAGAACAGCTCAGTAGTAGTATCCCTGAGTACGTTGAACATCATGATCAAACCAAAGCTCCGAAGCCAGATTTCCTTCGTCCAGCAGCAACGGCCGACACGGAAGCCTCGCAAGTCGAACCGGATAAGCTCGCGACCGAACTTCCAGCAACGGTTCCTGCACAAGCCGAAATAGCCGATACGATCGTCGAAACGCCCGAGGCTTCGATCGAAAAAAAGAGACACGAGATTGAGACACCCGAAGTCGTTTCGGATGCCAAGCCGTTAGATCGCCCTGAGATGCAATGGAAGCCGATCGATGTTTCGAAAGCGATCGCTATCCCGGAAAATCAAGTGGAACAATCGGCGCCGGTCCTGCCTGAGGTTGAGGCGGCCAAAACGGAAGCCGCGATGTCAAAGCCGTCACGGGCCTCGAAGCTTGATAACTTGCCCATGAATGATCTTCAGCCGAGTCCATTAGTGACCGATCGAAAGCGGAAACCGACTCTCAAGATTCGCAACGTTGAAAGCGACGCGCTTTCTTCCGTCAACATCACGAGTCAGACTTCGGCTTTATCGAAGCCAACGCCGACGCAGTCCAAATCAACATCTGGCGCTGGCAAGGTCGCACTCCCTGAAATTACAAATGGAGGAGCAAGCGAGGGACAGTCAGCTCCGTCGCAAGAAGTGGCTCCATCGACGCTCGATGGGCAGCGTCGAACTGCTCAAGCCAACGCTAGGCCGGGGAGTGGAAAGGAATTTCGCGGACTCAATCTTGGGATGGAAGACTTGAGCCCCTCCGTCGATATCGATCGTACGAAGTCGCGTGCGCTAGCCGCCGCTGGTGGTCGAAAAGGGAGTCTGCCTGACCTTGAGATCGGCCTTGACCTACCAGGTTTAGCCGGGCCAAAGCTCCCCCCACGCTTGCCTTCAGCCCGGCCAACCTTGAACGCACCCATGGTTCCGATCCCCGCCCCTGCCTTTCAACAACGCATGGCTCGCAATGACGGCTCCTCCGAAGTGCCGGAACTTGGCGAGTTTGGTCCGGAGACCGAAGCGGCCATCGAGCGTGGGCTGGAATTTCTATCGAAAACGCAGCGGCCGGATGGGTCATGGCGGTTAGAAGATTTTGGAGATCAACCAAGACTTCGTAGCCATGCAGCGGCAACGGGACTTTCACTTCTGTCATTCCAAGGGGCAGGTTACTCACACCGACAGTACCGCTACGCCTCTGTTTGTAAGGGTGCGATCGACTATTTATTGGCCAACCAAAAGCCGAATGGCGATCTCTATATTGAAATGGATGCCTCGTCCGACGCCAATATTCGATTCTACTCGCATAGCATTGCGGCGCTCGCCTTGTGCGAAGCGTTTGGGATGACACAAGACGAAGCCTTGCGCGAACCGGCCCAGCGGGCTGTTCAGTTTATGGTCAACGTTCAAGATCTGCGCGGGGGTGGGTGGCGATACCAGCCAGGAATTGAATCCGATACAAGCGTTTCCGGTTGGTTCATGATGGCCTTGAAGAGTGCTGAGCTTGCTGGTCTGGAGGTTCCGCGAACCACCTTTACAGGCATTCAGAAATGGCTTGATCAAGCTCAAGCCTCCTCGACCGAACGGCATCTTTACCGTTACAACCCATTCGCAGCCGATTCCGCCGTAACATCCCATGGTCGTATTCCGAATCCGACCATGACGGGCGTTGGGTTGTTGATGCGTTTGTATCTCGGCTGGCGACGAGATAATCCCGATATGATTCGAGGGGCCGATTACTTGCTAAGCAATCTTCCGGCCGAAGGTTCGATCGATAATCCTCAACGCGATACTTACTACTGGTACTATGCCACGCAAGTTTTGTTTCACATGGGAGGGGACCGTTGGAAACAATGGAACAGTCGGTTGCATCCCATTTTGATTCGATCGCAGATTATCGAAGGGAGTCAATCCGGTTCCTGGGATGCAGCGGGACCTATCCCCGATCGTTGGGGCCCTTTTGCTGGTCGTCTCTACGTCACTACCCTCAATCTCCTTTCGCTCGAAGTCTACTACCGCCATCTTCCAATCTACGAAGAAACGGCGCGATAGTTAAAAGACTTCGTGAGCTTAGAGCATTTTCATGAACGACGTAGGCTTGGAAAACGGGGTCAGGTACCAAAAGCCGGAACGGCCCTTTGGGTGCTTTGCACTTTTGGTACCTGACCCCGTTTTCCGAATGGCTATATGAAAAATGAAAATGCTCTAAGCCGCTAACCCAATGCTGCTGACGTTGGTAGCGGAACGGCGCGAGCCGTCCGGTGCCGTGGGAGAAAACCCTGAAGAACCGGACGGCTCGCTACGTTCCGTTACAAAGATATCACCAAAGTCAGCGGTATTGGGCCGATCGCTGATTTCTCAGAACTCGAAATCGGCTAGCGCCTCAGGCGCAAGGGTTGGTAATCGCTGCGGATTTCTCTAAAGCGTTTCTTCTTCGCTCATCGACTGGGCCATCGTGGCGAGATCATTCCAAAAGGTGACGTATTTATTTCGATCTTTGATGTACTCAGGATCGAATACGGCTTTGCGCAGCTCTTCTCGCTGTGTGATAAACTTTGAAAAGTCGCGAGGATCATCGGGATGAAATATGGGGCTGGGTCGATCGTAGACGATCGTCGATCCGTGCTTGCCCTCGGTATGGAAACGGGACATGCCGATTACGCGATCGGAAACATATAGGGCTTCGTTCAATTCGTGTGTCACGATGAGTATCGTGTATTCGGGAACGCGGCCTTCTTTCTTCGCTATGAGGTTTTCTTGATAGAGTCGCAAAAGCATGATCTGCAACTCTTCACGCATCGATTCATCGAGCGCTCCAAACGGTTCGTCCAAAAGAACAATCTTCGGCTTCATGATCAAAGCCTGAGCGATCGCAACACGCTGACGCATTCCCCCTGACATTTGATTTGGATACAGGTCTGCCGACTCGGCCAACCCGACTTTTTTCAAGAACGCTTCGGATTGCTGTCGATGATCGCGACGTGTCCATCGATAGCTAGGATAGCCGAATATTCGACCAGGTAGACTGGTTTGATCCAGCTTCAAACCGAACGCAACATTGTCACGTGCAGACAAGAATTCAAAAAGGGAATAATTCTGATAGACGATCCCTA
>JANOAI010000137.1:0-14759 GCA_031411055.1 Pirellulaceae bacterium | reverse complement strand
AATGACTTCCCAGCGAGGCGTTTTTTGAAATCAGAAACATTCCAGAAACTCTAGTCAGTCAGACCGAAAGTTGCGATCAAGAAACCGCAACCACCCCAGCCACCCTGCGAAAATGGCTGATTCTTAGTTGCGATTGATAGCATGGCCATCAAAAGCTCGGAGGGAACACCGTGATCTAACACATTGCGATCGATTGCATAGGTAGCTTGACGGCTCACGGTTGGCAAAATGAGTAGTCCGATAAATGTCCAGCTCGTGAAGCCTAAACAGGTTGTTACTAACTCGGCAATGCTGGTGACCCCTGCACCTGGAAGATACGACGCAATTGCAAACCCCAAGACAATCCACGCTATAGCCAACAAAATGCCACGCGTTCTGCTTCCCGTTTGAACCGCTTCCAAACGTCTTGCAATGGCTACGGACAATTGATCTGAGCTAAGTTGATCGACCCAAGAACGCGACAGAATAAGCGACTCGAAATGTGGAAAGCCAACGACCCCACCGGTAAATCCTGGGTCCCTATGCCCAACAACATTGACAGGTAGAGATTTTAGTCCCCAACGCTGAGTCCGACCTGTTGCCGAAGCTACCTTTGAGTCAAGGTCAACGATAGGTCCACGAGTCATCCATAGGGCGAACTGACGCTGAAAAACAATAAAGCTACAGGCGATGATCGCGATCAACAGAATGACTGCGGGACGACCGCCGAGCCTCCCCGTCGCGACGATCAGCATGCCAACAAAAAAATAGGCCGTCGTTTGAAGCACGACTCCTGGAAACCAAGTTCTTAGGAAATCGCTAACCGAAATGTGCTGGCGGTCGAAAATCCGGGGCATTAAGAGTCCACCAAGCAAGTCCAACGGCACCATGTACGCAACACAGAGGACTTCGAAAAACAGCAACGATGTGCAGTCGGACGATGACCACTCGCGCGATGTCGAAAAGATTGCATGCGGAACACCTCCGATGAGCATCGCTAGCGTCACCAGAACCAGCGATCCGACTCCAGAGATCCCTAACCATAAGCGTGAACGAGCGTATGTCATATCAAGTTTCCCAATTCTGCAGATCCCGCCCCGAGGATTCCCTAGGTATTGCAGATCAAATCAAGCTTGGGTCGTTTCGTCTTTGGTTTTGGATGGGCCAATTCCGCAAGAACGACAATTTGGAAAAGACAAAATTGCAACTTTTCTGCTATTCGCCGGCGTCTCTCCTTCTCCACATCACTCCAATCATTGCGAATGAATTCCCTCTCGGTACAACTTTCAGTCTTCATCGAACGCTCCCAATGGCATTGAACATGCAAGTTTTCAATCACATCAGAAGACTTGCGACATTTTAAACAAACTCTGCAACAACTCCGCTCTCCAACCCCACATCCGACATCTGGTTCGTTGGGAAGCTTTGGCAACGGCAAAGATATTGAGAAACCGTTCGCGAATGCTGACTGTAACTGGAGAGCCTCGTAAGAATTTAGGAGCCTGTGATTTCGCTCCCATTCACAGAAGTCGCTAGTAGAGCGGCGATAGCGGGCTTGGATTCCGTCGCCGCGAGGTTTGGCGACCTAGAAGCGTACCCCCATAGCCTGTTTACCGTGCACGTCGCATTATCGCTGACTTGAAGATCGCAACTGGATACAGTTTGAGATGTTTCAAGCCGATCAGTCGCTCGAGCGGTGCATCCGTTTCAAACCCCGTTGTCGCCACGCGGATGCCCCTGATTTGCAGTTCCAACGTGGTCTGAAGCTTATTCAGAAATAAATTGAGCCTAGCCAAATCCTTTCGAATCTGAGTACGGGCGGGGCGATTGCGAACGATTCTCAGGCACGAAGTCAAGTCGGGAACGTCTACGACGATCTTGCCGTTCGAAGCCGTTAGAGAAAATAATTTGCCTTCAAACTCGCATTGCAGATCTGCACTCAGATCGATTCCGGATCCGAGCGATCTCAAGACTTGGCCTCACCCGCAGATCTGTTGCGAGTCGAGATACGAAGAGATCCGTTGAACTTCCACTTCGCATGTTGGGCGTCGGGCGACGTAGAGCTGGGAACGAAAACCTCAAGGTTGTCAAACGAATACGAGATTTCTGCATCCCGACCTGTCAGCTTATCGTATAGATCGATTGCTAACTCCGGCCAGGTTTGTGAGTCTTGGTTGGTGGACATCGGTATATGTAACTTTTCTGATCAAAAATCATGGGCTAAAACTGGTTTACAGCACCCCTTGTTATAGCGCGCTGGCAAGTCCGAAAGCTTTCGCCGGTGGTAAGTTCTAGGTTAGGTATTAGGAGACCGCTGTTGGCCGTTTTTCCATAGATCCTGCATCACCGCTTCCGCTGCTCGGCGTCCAGAGACCATGGCTCCTTGAATCGAAGCGTTGTCTCGATGATCCCCGCAGACATAGAGACCAGATTGCCAACGGACAAGTCGCTCGGGAGTGCTCAAGGCCGGTGGGATTTGCGCGGGCAAAGCATAAGGAATGGAATAGGTTCTCAAATGTTTCCAGTCCCTAACAGATGATCCGAACCATTCCACAAGCTGTTTGACAACTTCTACTTGAAGTTGGTCATGGTCGTTCATAATTCCTAAACTCGTTACCGAAACGAGACTCCGGTCGCTTGGACCATAGGAAGGGGCAGCAATCGTCGGGACGCACAAATTGTTGATGGGGCCTCGACCATCTCCGTTCAACGCGAGGATTGGCTTATCGATAGGAGATCGCGGTGCTGAAAAGTAGAGGCACGTTACGCCTTGTCCTGACGACGGAATCGTCTCACCCAGAAGCTCGGCTGCCGCCGGACCTTCCGTTGCAACTACAACAGCTTTGGCTCGGACTTCTTCACCCGATGCAAGCGTGACTTTACCGCTCTGAACTTGAGCGACTTTTAGTCCGAGTCGAATACACTCAGGCGGTAACGTTGAAGCCAGTTGCTTGGGAATAGCTTCCATACCTTCGGCTGGCAAGCAAGCTTCTCCAGTCGAAAACATTCGGAAAACGAAATGCAGCATCCAACTGGACGTTTGCAGCTCCGAATCCAAGAAGATACCTCCCAGAAAAGGCTTGAAGAATCGATCGATCATCGACGGTGAGAATCCCGATTGCTGCAGTCGTTGGAGAGTCGTTACTTCAGGATCATGAAAGCGATCTTCGATCGATCCTCGAAGCGACTGACGGCGGAGACTCGCCACTCGCAATTTATCGCCAAGTGAACCAATCGGAGACAACACGGAGCGAACGGCCGCGAATGGTCGACGCCATGGATCGGTCAACTCATGGAAGCGTCCATCATATCGAACAAGTGCACCAGGCAGAAATGGTTTCAGCTGCAGCAACTCGAAGTCCAGAATTCGCTTCGCTTCCGGATAGCTCGTTAAAAACACTTGAAAGCCCCGATCCAAGCGAAATCCCTCTACCAAGTCTGTTCGAATACGGCCTCCAACACCCTCGGAAGACTCGAGTAAAACAAAGCCAACGCCTTGTTGATGGAGTTCTCTTGCACAGCATAAACCTGCAAGCCCCGCCCCAACAATCACGACATCCTGTTTCATTCAACGTCCCTACATTTTTTCGGCTGTTGCGGCGCGAGCTAGATTCCTAAGCATGCCCGCGAAAACAAACTGATGTAATGGATATATTCCATACCAATAGAGCAAGCCCCCCAATCCTCGCGGATCGAAGATCGCTGTCTGACGAATCGTGCTGCCATGCTCCGATGGAACGACCTCGAATTCGAGCCAAGCACGTCCGGGGAGTTTCATTTCCGCACGCAATCGCAAACGTTGCGGTCGGTCGTAGACCTCGACGCGCCAAAAGTCGAGTGAATCGCCGACTCGCAATTGCTCTGGATCACGTCGGCCCCGACGCACTCCGACGCCACCGATTAACAAGTCCATAAACCCTCGGATCGACCATAGCCAGTTTCCGTAATACCATCCCGTACGTCCACCGATTCGGCGAATGGGACCGAAGGCTTGTTCAGGTGGAATATCAACCGTCACCGTTCTTGAATCGACTAACCGAGAACCGAATCGATCGCCACCCCATGTCTGATGCTGACCAGATGCCGACATCGCATCCGACCAACGAGTTTCAGCAAACTCGTGATCCTCATTTACGATGGCCCGTGCGATCGCTTCGCGAAATGGACGTGGTCGTATCGAGAAGACCGCGTGCGCGAGGTTGTTGGAAATGAGTGTCGGATTCCGCAGACTACCAACCAACTTCCGACCGACTCGCGCATACAACGGTGTCACCAATCCCAGCCAGAGGCTCGAAAGATAGGGCGTCAACAGCGGCACGGGAATCATCCATCGAATCAATCCACGCTGACGAGCGTACTCCTGCATGATCTGTCCGTACGAGGCTTGCTCGGGACCACCGATCTCGTAAACCTGTGAAGTTTCTGATGGAAGATCCAAGGCTGCTCGAAGGTATTCCAACAAGTCTTCGATGGCTATGGGTTGAGCTTTCACCTGTACCCATCGAGGGCAGATCATGACAGGCAATCGTTCGACGAGCGCTCGAATCATCTCAAAGGAGAGGCTGCCGGAGCCGATCACGATCGACGAACGAAATTCGATTACCTGGGAATGATAGGCTCGCAGTACATCGCCGGTTTCTTGACGACTGCGGAGATGCTTCGATAGCTTTTCATCTGGATTACCGAGCCCTCCCAGATAAACTAGACGTCGGACTCCGGCCGCAGTCGCCGCTTGCGCAAAATTTGCCGCCGCGATTCGATCCTGCGTTTCGAAATCGCGATCTTCTCCCATCGAGTGAACGAAGTAATAGGCCGTGTCCACTCCAACAAATACAGTCTTCAACGACTGAGCATCGAGCACATCCCCCAACACAACCTCGGTCGTGGCCGAAAGGCGATCCTTGAGAGCTTCTGGCCGGCGAGACAGACAACGCACCGCGACACCCTGCTTCTGCAAAAGTGTCAAAAGACGCCCGCCAATATAGCCGGTGGCTCCAGTCATCAGAACCAAACCCTGCATGGGTAACTCCTATCAAAACAATCAGTGAATTTACAGATTACCAAGAAAACCGGATCAGTTTGGCGTTCCGGTGACTCGGTTCGTCTCCCAACGATGTTAACCGTTCAACGCGAAAAAGAATCACTTTTCGCTTTTGTTTGACCATGGTTCAATCTTTGGCGCCGACGGACTGGAAGTCCGTCGTACAGGTTCAGCTCAACCCTCATTCTAAGGTCTGAAGAAGCGCTAGGACCGGGATCGAACTGCTCCCTTCCTCCGATTTCCCTCGCCGAACGACCGGCCCGCGTTTGAAGCCGTGGGATCACCGCTTTTCAATTCCTAGCTCCTTTGCGAGTTGACTCGCGTACTGTAGGAAAGGACACTCAAAACACATAGACCATAAACGATGGCAACAAGCCCCACAACCAAATCATCGGGTTTGGGAGTAGAGAGCGAGAATCGCAGCAGAACAGTCGAAATCACGAACCCGGCGTTGCGATAATCTCCGACGCCCAATGCAGAACGTTAAACGCGGCAAGAAAAAGCAGAATTCGACAGAGTAAGACCGCTACCGATTTTTTGATAGCGACAAATTTAGGCAAGTGCTGGTGGGGCGGCGAATGGACAACGGTAAGGCTTACTCGTCGAAACACGGTCACCAGCAAGAGAACTTCGTAGAACAAAATGAAGCTGAAAGGCGTATAAACGGCATGGAGATAGTTCCGATCGAGATCGGCCAGCAGACCTGAATTCAAAAACGGAACCGTGCACGCTAGTGCGATCAGCGCAAGGTGAACAAGAAAGCCTGCGACCGCCAGCCAAACGGTCCAAACTTCCAGCCTGCGTTGCTGCTTGTCTGAAGTGCATCGGTCATAGAGACCCGCAAGAGATGGAATGATCTGATCGCCTAGTCGTCGTTGCATGGCTCTCTAAGATTCTCGACTTAAAATCAAACGACCCTACGGAAAAGCCCGCTTTCTGACGGCAGAAAGCGGGATCCCCAAGACTAGCTGAACAGTGCCAGGTTGAGTACGAAATTCGTCGCAAACACGTTGGAGTACAGCCTTTAGGCGCCGAGCACCTTGGACAGGCCAAAAGCGGCTAAAGCCTGGACTCCAGCGCAGGCTTGGCGCTGTCCAGCTAGAGTCTGTTTCTAAACGATCACATAGTCGAGTTTAGCTCCGCGAAAGTTGTGTCTTTTACGATACGTCGTGGAGCGAAAGACGACTTTAGAAACCAAGACTCATTCTTTGTTCCAATTAAGAATGAGGGTTGATGAAAACTTGTACGACGGACTTCCAGTCCGTCGATGGCAGTTTGAGCCGACGGACTAGAAGTCCGTCGTACCCTAAATCTAAGTTGGAACAATGCACTAGACTCACCCGAGTTTACTTCGGAAGAACGACAGAATCCACAATGTGAATGACACCGTTCGTACAGAGCACATCGGCCGTCACGACCGTAGCATCGTCGATTTTGACTTTGCCATCTTTCACGGCAATCGCTACCGATTTACCTGCAACCGTTGACGCAGTAGTCAGCTTTACGACGTCGGCTGCCAATACTTTACCTGCAACCACGTGATGGGTAAGAATTTCGACGAGCTTAGCCTTGTTTTCTGGCAAGATGAGGCTTTCAACGGTTCCTTTGGGAAGCTTTGCAAAAGCGTCGTCTGTAGGCGCAAAGACAGTAAATGGACCAGCTCCCTTGAGAGTTTCAACGAGCCCCGCCGCACCCACAGCGGCCGCGAGTGTCTTGAACGAACCAGCTGCAATAGCGGTATCAACAATATCGTGCATACATTTTCCTTTGAACTTTTTTTCGTGAGATGACGCCAGAGAAGCTGGAGAATCACATCTTCCCGAAAAGCATTCCGCAGAGACTGTATCAAGCTAGTAAACCCCTCATGATCACAAAATGATCAGCGATGACAAAAATTTTGGTTCCTGTCTAAAGTTGGCGGAAAGACGCTTGAGATACTACAATTTTGTAGTAACCGAAAATCAACTGCTTTAGTAACAAAAAAAGCTTTCTACCGTTTGTGCGATTTCAAGACTGATGGAAATGTCAACGCATTTTCGCCGGTAGTTCAACCCAGATCGCGACATGACTACGTCGCTCAAAGCTTTGAAAGCGATATACGTTATACGTTGTGGCAAACACGTTCAATTTTTTACTTGACGGTTCGCTAATGTATTTCCAGATCACATATTCGCCTTTCGACGGCATACTTGAAAGCATTGCGCTGAAATTTGCCGCTAGGCTTCACCAATTTCCTTTTGGAGCGTAGATCATGTTTCACTTGGTTCCTAGTTTGCTGGGAGCAATGCCCAATTTAAGTGTCTTTCAGTACAACATCGTCGATAATATTTTTTCGATGACGGTCGCTACGATGGGGGCTGCGGCCCTGTTTCTCTTTATGTCTCGATCATCAGTCGATGAAGAATATCGACCGGCACTGATGATTTCCGGCTTGGTGGTGACTATCGCTTGCTACCACTATTTTATGATTCGGCATTCGTGGCACGATGCCTACGCGTTGACGGAGGGCGTCTACAAAGGAAGTGGCGCTGCATTCAATGATTTTTATCGCTATGCGGATTGGATATTGACGGTTCCATTACTCATGGTCGAGTTGGTTGCCGTGTTGCGACTCGAAAAAGTCAAATCAGCCTCATTGCTAACTCGTTTAGTTGTCGCAGCCGCTTTGATGATTGGGCTGGGTTACCCGGGCGAAGTCATTTCGACTCCCGAGGGTTGGACGATGCGAGTGGTGTGGGGAGCACTCTCTTCAATTCCATTCTTCTATATCCTCTACGTTCTTTGGATTGAGCTCACGAATTCGCTCGCCACTCAACCGGTGGCTGCGCGCAGTCTGATCGAGGTCGCCCGACTCGTTTTGCTGATCACCTGGGCCGTGTATCCCATTGCCTACGCGATGGGAGGAACGGTTTCGGCGTTGACCGCCAAAGCGGGCGGCGCGGTCGATGGCAGTGGAATCGTCAATTTGCAGGTCGGATATGCAATTGCGGACATGACAGCAAAAGCTGGCTTCGGTTTGTTGATTTATTTTATTGCCCGAGCCAAGAGCACAAGAACTGTTGAGGTGACTCGGCAGACAATTGCAGCCTCGGCTTAAGGAGAGTAGTTCGGAATTGCTTGTTAAGTATTGATAAGCGGCTGGCAACCGCCGCTTTAACGAAAGCTACTCATGCACAATCGCATCTTTTGTTTCATTGGCATCGGTTGTATCGCCTTAGCGACGCTGGGATATCGCTTTGATTCGAACGTCGTGCTGTGGACGGTTTTGCTAGCGGTCTGTCTTATTGGTGTTCCCCACGGGGGACTCGATCACAAGGCAGGTCGAAAGCAACTTGCGTCTCGATGCGGAAGGTACTGGATCATTCCTTTCTTCGGCGGATATCTCGCGATCTCGGTGGTGACTGTATTGGGATGGCTGCTGAACCCTCTGATCACAGCGGTCGCTTTCTTCCTAGTTTCTGCCATTCACTTCGGTCGTGAAGATCAATTGGAGCACCAGTCAACAAGCCCCGGGCGTGTTCTTCTAAATATTGCGTCAGGAGGCTTAGTGATTTGGATCCCGGCGATCGCGCAACCGGCTGAATTTCAGCGGATTCTGGAAGTAATTATTCCGACGGGATTTTCAACGTCACTTGATTCGATCGTCTACCTAACCAAGGGTTTGGCACTTGCGCTTACTCCGATCGCTGTGATTGAAATCGCTTTTCAAGTAGGCTCGCAATCCACGAGGAAGCTCGGCGGCGGGACTCGAGCCATTCGTCAAGTCATTCTGATGGTGCTATTCGCGACTACGCCGATCTTGGTTTCGTTTGCCGTCTACTTCTGCGGTTGGCATTCGATTCGAGGTTTCAGACAGCTGATGCAAGAGAACCAAATGAAGCTTAGTGAACTGCTTGCGGCCACGTTCCCGATGTCGATAGGAGCAATCACATTGGTTGGACTTGGGATGTGGTTTTGGAACAGCGGAAAAGTGCTACCCGACGAATTGACT
Organism: Pirellulaceae bacterium; assembly: GCA_031411055.1. Taxonomy (GTDB): domain Bacteria; phylum Planctomycetota; class Planctomycetia; order Pirellulales; family Pirellulaceae; genus JAIYDQ01. The sequence continues at coordinate 5,748 of JANOAI010000137.1, read as the reverse complement.
CGGTCGTTGTTTATCGGACTATCGGCTTTGGCTGTCCCACATCTAGCCCTGCATGCACTGCCAACCGTTTCTACCTACCGACAGCCAAACTCGGCTTCGAAATTCGGCGGTGTCGCATGACCGACAGAGACTTCGATTACATTTTAGTCGGTGGCGGATTGCAAAGCGGGCTCCTGGCGCTGGCTCTCCGGCACCATCAGCCAGAGGCTCGAGTTCTTTTGATTGAGCGAGATTGTCAATTAGCGGGCAATCATACTTGGTCCTTTCACCCAGATGACGTTCCAGCATCCGCGGCCGCTTGGGTTAATCCCGCCGTCGAGCATCGTTGGCCTAGCTATACAATTCGACTAAGCCGATTCGAAAAGCAGATCAATCTTGCATACGCATCAATTTCATCGTCGTACTTTGCTGATGTCGTTTCAAGACTATTCGAAAACGAACATAAATCGGCCTTCGAGTCACGCGGTACCCGGAGTGCTCTACTCCTCGGGACCAAAGTAACTGAGGTTCATCCTCAGAGAATCACAACTCAGTCTGGAGAAACATACAGCGGCCGCTTGGTAATTGATTGCCGCGGTCCGAAGCCGGCTCAAGAGCTTCCGTTTGCGCAATGCGGTTATCAAAAATTCTGGGGCTTGGAAATTGAATTGCAGTCCGATTGGCCATTCGATGGACCGACGGTTATGGACGATCGAATCGAACAAAGCGATGGTTTTCGATTCATCTATAGCCTTCCATTCACTCGTCGACGTGTTCTTGTGGAGGACACACGATTTGCCAATTGTCCTGTAATCGATCGCGATGAGTGTCTCCAACACATTCGGTCGTACCTCGATCTGCTCGGCGTGCCAAACTGGTCGATCGTCCGCGAAGAGCACGGAATCTTACCGATGCCTTTCAGTTCTGAACGAATGCCTGGTTGCACCAACGACTCGCCAGAACAAGCAATCGCAGGGGGCTATGCGGGCGGTTGGTACCATGCGGCGACGGGATATTCATTCCCTCTGGCCATCGCCTTCGCCGAAACGATTGCGACGACAACACCCGAGTCAGCATTCGACGCGATTGTTCGTCTAGCCGCTTCCCATCGTTCCCGCTCGCGTTTCGCACGATACTTGAATCGATTGCTATTCCGCTTGGTTAAGCCGACTACACGATACCAAATCTTCCGTCGCTTTTATAAAGTCCTCCCTGAAGCCTCGATTGCGAGGTTTTACTCCCACCGTTTCACAATACGTGATGCCATTCGCATTGTGGTTGGCTTCCCACCCATGGGCTTACAACCGGCGTCTTTTGTTCGTTCCTATTTTTCAACAAGCTCACAGGCATCGAATCACAACATTCCGCATGTCCCGAAAACTTCGTATGTGGAGATTGGCGTATGAGCGTAGTACATTTGTCCGGCCTAGTAAATGCAGAGCGAACACGAGTTTCGTTTTGCGATAACATGAGACAGACGACACTGCTAGATCCAGCGGCGCGATTTCTCGCCGACTCAGGGAAACGTATTCGTAAGTCGATTGTCGACATAGTCTTTAAAATGGCTGGCGGTGTTGGAGCGGCACCGTTGTGCCTGGGTGAATCGATCGAGTGGCTTCACGCGGGTTCGTTGGTCATTGACGACATACAGGATAATTCACCGATTCGTCGGGAGCGGCCGTCTCTGCACGTCGAGATGGGAACACCACTCGCATTGAACGCTGGCAACTGGATGTACTTCCATGCTCTGGGTCGCCTATTCGATGATTCACTGAGCCAAAGCGTTCAACACCGGTTATTACAAAAGATGATTGCCGCCGGACAAAAGTGTCATCAGGGACAAGCATTGGATCTAGGAGCTCGCATCGATGAGATCGACCCAAAGAATATTCGGCCACTTGTGCTCGAGATCAGTCGCTTAAAAACGGGAAGCCTCGTCGCCATGGCTGCAACCTTTGGCGCGGTGGCCGCAGGAGCGAACAGAACGCTGACAACTGCGCTATCGCGATTCGGGACGAATGTCGGAATAGTGCTGCAGATGCGAAACGATTTAGAAGAACTTCGATCGTTCGTAAACAATTCTCCGAATGAACTGGCGATTCGAACCGACGATTTGCGAAACGCCCGCGTCACATGGCCCTGGGCATGGGCAAAGCAAGTTTGCACTTCCGAAGAATTTGAGCAACTCATCGTGCTACTGCGATCAGCCAGTGACCGCAAGGTAGGGATGACTGTTTTGGCGAATCAGCTTCTTAAACACGCGGGTTCGTTAGGCGACAGAGTCATTCGGGAGAGGATCGAAAGCCAGTTGCGGTTGCTTGGTGAACACGTTCTCGACACGAGTCCGATGCAAGAGTTGCGAACGGTACTCCAGCTGATACTGAAACCGAACAATTCGCTGATGACGGAGGGTACGAATGTCCAACGCACATAGCATTGTAAAGAAACGTCGTGAGTCGACTCATTTGGCGAGCCATGACAGTCTCGGTTCTCGAGGACGGGCCGCCGTGATCGGAAGTGGCTTCGGCGGTCTAGCGGCAGCGATACGTTTACAGGCCATGGGGTTTGAAACCACTTGCTTCGAAGGACGAGACAAACCTGGAGGCCGGGCTTACGTATATCAAGACAACGGATTCACTTTCGACGCTGGGCCGACGGTGATCACGGCTCCTCATTGCATCGAAGAGCTCTTCGACCTGGCCGGAGAATCGATGAGCGACTACGTCGAGCTGTTGCCTGTTGATCCGATGTATCGTTTGCAGTGGGAAGATGGCCAGCGTTTTGACTATGTATCGGACGAATCGAGATTAGTAGAAGAGATTCGCCGAGTGAGTCCATCGGACGTTGATGGCTATCGCCGGTTCGCGGACTACTCAAAGCAAGTTTTCAAAAAGGGATACGAGGAACTGGGAGCAGTGCCGTTTCTGAACTTTCGCGACATGCTGCGAGTTGCCCCGGATCTGATGAAGCTACGGGCGGATCGAAGCGTCTACAGTGCTGTGTCGCGATTCATGAAGGATGATCATTTACGTCAGGCCTTCAGCTTTCATCCATTATTGGTTGGCGGAAATCCCTATAGCACCAGTGCAGTCTATACGCTGATTCACTGGATTGAGCGGCAATGGGGTGTCTTTTTTCCTCGAGGCGGGACCGGAGCATTGGTAAAAGGGTTGGTTCGATTGTTCGAAGAATTAGGAGGCGAATTGCGATTGGACGCACCGGTCCGCAAAATTGAACTGGAACGCCTTGGAACAGCAACCAAGCATCTAGTCTCAACCGACCATCAAGCTCGCGAACCATTTGATTTGGTCGTATCCAACGCCGACATTCATCACACCTACGCTCATCTTTATCGATCAGAAAAATCAGCGCATGCTACTCGTCGGCGATTGGAAAATATGGCATGGTCGATGTCGTTGTTCGTAATGTACTTTGGGACAAATCGCCGTTTCGATCAGTTGGCTCACCACACCATCCTGTTCGGCAATCGTTACCAAGGATTACTCAATGATATTTTCAAGGGACATACGCTGCCAAAGGATTTTAGTTTGTATCTGCACGCTCCGTCGGTCACAGACCGGTCGCTGGCCCCGGAAGGTGGCGAGGCATTCTATGTGCTAAGTCCCGTTCCTCATTTGGGCCGAGCTAACGTGGACTGGAGTTCAATAGCCAAGCGCTATGGCGATTCAATCTTGGCATCGCTTGAGCAGCATCTACCGGGACTGTGCGGTTCGATCATAACGCGGCGACACTTTACACCTGCGGACTTTAAAAGCGAGCTGAATGCATTTCACGGTTCTGCATTCTCAGTAGCTCCGACGCTAACGCAGAGTGCCTATTTTCGACCTCACAATAAGTCGGAGAGCATCCAGGGGCTTTATATCGTTGGCGGTGGAACCCATCCTGGAGCCGGGGTTCCTGGCGTCATCAATACTGCGAAAGCTACCTGCGGGTTAGTTGCACGTGATTATGGAGTGCTCGTTCGATGATCCCTATTGCAGTTCCTTCACTCAACTCAATGGATTCTGGGACGCACATCCAGGCTCAAGATGATTTTTCCGACGTTCCCGAAGACGAATCGTCGGTGATCCGAACGTTTAGCCGATCCTTTTCCATGGCATCGCGGCGATTGCCAATGGACATACGAGGAGACGTCGAGAAACTATACGCATGGTGTCGATGGTGCGACGAGGCGGTCGATTCCGCCTCGACCAACGATATAGCGGAAGCGAGGTTGTCGTATCTGCGCGAGGATGTCATTCGCATTTTCGACGGATATCGAGTGAAACACCCAGCATCCAATTGGTTAGCCGACCTTGTTGTATCCAAAGGGATCCAGAAAGTGGAAGCGTTGGCTTTACTTACCGGTATGGAAATGGATTTAAGATCTTGGCAAGTTCGCGACGAAGAAGAACTCATTCGTTACTGCTATCATGTGGCCGGTGTGGTCGGCTTGATGATGTGCCGGGTTATGGGAGTGCATGATCCAGCGGCGATGAAGCATGCTGTCGATCTCGGTATCGCGATGCAATTGACCAATATTGCTCGCGATGTCGGAGGAGACTGGAACATCGGTCGCGGCTATTTACCCAAAAGTTGGATCGATTTAGGACTCCCAAAAGCGGTCGGCACTTTTCCAAAGGCATCGAATACGGATCGCTCGAATGCTTTGAGCAATGAGAACGTGCAAGCAAGTGTGGAACGCATCGTGTGCTTGTCGGAAGGATATTATCGAAGTGGGCTCGCAGGGCTGTCATATTTGCCAAGCTCATGCCGCCCGGCGATTTGCCTTGCTGCGAAAGTGTATCGAGAGATAGGCCGAGAGATTCTCCGTCGAGAATCGCGAGTGGTGGATGATCGCATATCGATTTCACCGACAAGAATTGCTTGGATTGTCAGTATTGTTTGGCTGGGAAGTATTGTTCAGGCCGTCGCGGTAAGGTCGCTTGGAACAAGTCTTTTCATTAAGTTCCTTACGTTTTCTTCTAACTCACCTACTGGAGATGTTGCTATGAATGACGCACGATATTTGGCGTACCTCGGATTGTCCTTGACCTCTTTTATGGCCAGCGCGCTTTTTGTCATGGTGTCGATCAACCCTAAAGATCCTTCGTACTCAGTACTGCCGATTGTTTATGCCATCGGAAGTCTGATCGTCGGCATCGTTACGAATGTGCTCGCAATGCGTGCTGCAAGGACGCCAATCCCGGTCCCTGTTTCAAGATAGAACCAAGACTTCGCGAGCAGTCATAAGCCTTGAGAGTCTCAACGACGCTTCTGGTCCGGACAACGAAATCGACCAAACGTAAAGCCGCGAAGGGCAATGTGTTTCGTTTTTCGGCCGGTCGTTCTTGCCCGCCAAAGTCGGAATGAACTGGGCTTCAGCTGAGCTCGCATCAGTTTAATGACTTCGCCAGGGGTCAACCCGAATTGAACCAATATGGCGTCAAACGAAGTACGATCCTCCCAAGCCATTTGGATAATTCGATCGATTTCATCAGCTCTCATCGACAAATACTTTTCCACAGCCACAATAGCGATCCGTTGGTGCGTTATTGAATCCCGCTTGTAGTATTGTCGATTGTCAAGCGGAAGCGATAAACGGCACCCTGGTCGATTGAATCGTGGTTGCCCCCGATGGGCTCGTCCCATCGGAAGAAAAGGTGGCAGCTAAAACAGACCTCGAAGCTCCGAAGTCCCCAGCGGCCTTGTGCCGCTCGGTGAATCAGGCTTGCAGGCTAAAAGCAGCCTACAGCCGTTGCTTCAGAC
>JANOAI010000136.1:0-6102 GCA_031411055.1 Pirellulaceae bacterium | reverse complement strand
TGAAGGAGAAGGGCCTCGACCGATAGATCCTCTAACCAACGACCAAGCACTCGCGGCGTGGATTGACGAAGAACTGTTCGATCCAAAGAATCGTCGTTCAAGATCGCGATAACCTGGCTTGCCCATGGCGTGGCGTGGCGTGAACATCCTGCCCGAACGATTTGACTTCAATATTCGTCGTCGACAGTCGGGAGATCTTCGAGCGTTGCAATCCCTACCAGATTGAGGAAGCGATCGGCCGGAAAATAGTATGTCTTGGCCGTCTTGCCATGCCCCTGTCGATCAATTCGGATTAGTTCGCGTCGAACGAGCAACGACAGGACACCAGTCGCCGGTCGCCCCCAGATTTGTTCGATTTCTTCGCAGGTCGAACCAGGTCGATACGCAACTACGGACAAACAATCGACCGCATTTTGAGTGAGCTGCGTCTCTCGGACTTTTGCAGTGACCGTATTTCGAAAGGCATCGAGGTCGTTAACGAGCTGCATTCGAAAGCCATCGTCGACGGACACGATTTCCAAGACATGGCCTCCACGCCGATACTTTTCGTTCAACTCGGAAACAAGCTCCGGAATATCCGAGGCTTGCACGCCACGCATCATGTTCGCAAGTTGCAAGGCGGAAAATGGATGATTTTCGGAATTGCCAACAAAGAAGATCGCTTCCAAAATACCAGCCGCCGATACAGGACATCCATCCTCCCCGCGTTCTTCGAACGATTCAAGTTCATTATTTTCCGTGGATATGTTGTCAGAATCACCTTCTGTTTCCATCGGAACGGTCGAACCATTCTCCCCGGATGAATCTTGCTGAGTGAGAAGCTTCGCATAGGCCTCGCTCAACTCTTCTAGCGAAACCGCATCGTCCATCGCAAGCAGCGCTTCATCGGCCGCGACTACTTCCAATGATTCGGCTTCTACAATTCGTTCAACTCTGTGACGTGATTTCATAACTACACATCCACTGCGTATTTTTGAAGATCTTCTAAATCAACAAACTCCAAGGTTGAGATATGAGTCGCTGCCAAGACGACCTTCGGAGCCATACCTGCTTCGAACGCTTCTTTCCATCTTAGAACACACAGGCACCAGCGATCACCTTCGACTAAACCGGGAAAATGGTATTGCGGCATAGGTGTCGACAGGTCGTTGCCACGAGCTTTACTAAACTCCAGAAAATCGTCGGTCATGACGGTGCAAACCAGATGTAAACCCATGTCTTCCGCCCCGGTATTACAGCAACCGTCGCGGTAGAATCCGGTCATTGGATCTTCGCTGCAAGTTCCGATGGGTTTTCCGAGGACGTTCTTGGCGGAGGCCATGGGCGATTTACCTAGAGGAATCGATGAAAAAGGTTTCCTTGCGGTTCCTAGTTCTAACCACGACGAGCAGGGTTTCGCAAGCCGGTCTTGCCATACGCGGGCACAAAAGCCATCCTGACAGTCATTCGTAAGTAACTCCAACCAAGCTCCATCATGCCGAAAACCACTTCCAAGAAAAATGCTACCGAAAAACTCCTTCCTCGCTCGGACGTCGCCATAGGCGATACCTGGGATCTGAGTAGCCTCTATCCCAACGACGCCGCTTGGGAAAAGGACTTCAAAAAGTACGAAAAAGAGTACAAAGGCTACGCCGAATTTCGCGGCAAACTAAAAGACTCCGCCGAGTCAATTGCCGAGTGCCTCCAATTCGATACGAAACTCGACATACTCTCGGAACGACTTGGGACCTATGCGTTTCTGAAAACGACGGAAGATCAAGCCAACAGCAACTACCAAGGGTTGGTGGCTCGCTTTCAAAATCTGGCGTCGCAAGCAGCCCAGCTAGCTAGCTTTATCCGTCCAGAACTCCTGGCTATCTCAAAGGCCAAGATGGAGCAATTCCTCAAAGAAGCCTGTCTCGAGCCGTATCGACTCGTTCTTCAACGCATCGTCCGCTATCGCGAACATACCCTCTCGCAAAAAGAAGAAGAATTGCTCGCCATGCAAAGCGAAATGGCGCATACAGCCAGTCACACCTTCCGACAGCTCAACGACGCCGACCTGAAGTTTGGGACGATTAAGGACGAACTCGGAAGGAACGTCGAACTATCCAACGCAACGCTATCGTCGTTGTTACAGTCACCCAAACGGGCAGTGCGCAAGGCTGCTTTCCATCAATACTACGCCGTCCATCAAGCCCACGAGAACACGTTGGCAGCGACATTGGCAGGAAGCGTCCATGGCGATGTCTATTATGCCAAAGCCCGTGGCTATGAATCAGCCCTCCATTCGTCCTTGTTTTCTGACAACATCCCGATTTCGGTCTACGACAATCTCATTGGAACGGTCCGCAAACATCTTCCAGCCGTTCATGCGTACTTCGACATGCGCCGTCGCAAAATGAAGCTTTCGTCGATTCATCATTACGACACTTATGTCCCCATCTTGGCAGATCAACGCCAAACCCATTCATGGGATGATGCCGTGAAACTAGTCTTAGATTCTTTAGAGCCGCTTGGAACCGAGTACGGCAAGACACTTGAGAAAGGTCTGCGCGGACGATGGTGCGATCGGTACCCAAATCAAGGAAAACAGAGCGGAGCTTTTAGTTGCGGTACGTTTCGAGCTGATCCCTTTATCTTGATGAACTACAAACCCGACGTTCTCAACGATGTCTTTACGCTGACCCATGAAGCGGGACATTCGATGCACAGCCATTATTCGGCCAAGCATCAACCGTTCATGTACTACAACTACACAATCTTTGTCGCCGAAGTCGCAAGCACGTTTAATGAACAGCTTTTGGCTCATCATTTGATGAAGCAAACGAAAAAGCGAGAAGCACTAGCCGCGCTCATCAATCATGAAGTCGATTCGATCCGAGCGACCATCGTCCGACAAACGATGTTTGCTGAATTCGAAAAACGAATTCACGAGATGGCGGAAAGCGGACAACCGATGACGGTGGCGAGCTTTAAAGCAACGTATCGCGAACTCCTCGAAGCCTATTTCGGCCCGAAATTCGAGATTGATGACCACCTTTCACTTGAATGCTTCCGTATCCCGCACTTTTATCGTGCATTCTACGTCTACAAATATGCAACTGGACTAGCGGCCGCGATTGCGTTATCGCGTCGCGTGCTCGAAGGTGGCCCGGCCGAGCTAAAGGACTATCTCGGATTTCTTAAAGGAGGTTGCTCCAAAGATCCACTCGATCTTCTCAAAGGTGCTGGCGTCGACATGACGCAACCACAGCCCATCGAAACAGCCCTCACCCATTTTTCATCGCTTGTCGAGCAATTGGATGAGCTACTGAGATGAGTCGATTACTCCATTTTCGTTAACCGCGACGAGGAAATGCTCCTGCGCTTCATTTCGTCGTTTCAAGCAATCGCCAACGGGCTTGGCGAAGTTGAGCCAAAGGTTGTTCTTTGGTCGCTTCATACCAAACCGTAACAAGCGTTCCGTCATCGCATTCGACGGTCGACGGATAACCGAGGTCTCCGGAAGTCCCATCCTGAGTCAGGATCATGGCGTCGCTCCACGTTTTCCCATGATCACTACTCAGTCGCGTATGGATTCCTAATGGAGCTCGACGATGCCCGTAACTCATCAAGAGCTGACCATCCCGCAATCGAAGGAGATGCGACGGCAAACCCCAAACGCCAATCGGATGCGGGATCGACCAACTCTTACCACCATCGCTCGATTCCGATTGAAGCGTTTCGCGATGATTGGCCTTAGAATGTGTTCGGATATGGCATAGCAATGTTCCATCCGAACATTCAACCCCATGTAACTCATGATAGTCATTCAAATCATCGCCTGGTCGAACTGGAATCGAAGACAACCAAGTCCATGTTCTTCCATCGTCGGTCGATTCACACGCGCCAACGCGTCGATCAGCCCACAACGCAATCCCAGGATACAGCAGTCGACCACTTTGCAAGACGATCGGACCGTGTGGACTGTTTACCGGAACCCGAATTCGGCTGCTCCAGGTGATACCTCCATCGGTCGAGCGAATGAGATAACATCCTAGCTCCTCTTTTTGCTGCTCGGCAGTTGTGCGCCGATCGATGGCTCGCCACTCCTCAAGCAGTTTCGCATCTTTGAACGCGCCGGGTTGGCCGGGTTTGGCCGCGTCCGCCTTGGCAAGAATCGGTTTGTAATCAAGCGATGTGAAATTCGTTACAAGAATCGTCCCCTCTTGTGTTTCCACGACCCCCACATCGCGATCATCAATCGGGCTGTCGTAAAGAACCTGCGGCCAACCCCAGTTCTTCCCACCATCTTTCGATCGCATCCATTCCATTCGACCAAATGGACAAACGTGCGATTCGCGACCTCCTGAAAAACCTAGCAACAATTCGCCGTCAGCCCGTCGAGCTAAAGTTGGCCAGCCATGATAAAGGGGCGGTTTCCAACTAATGAATCGCGTTTCGAGAACTTCATATTTCGGAACTTCTGCGGCCAAGCACCCCAATTCAATCACCGAAAGAAGTAGACAAAGCCAGACGTATCGCATGAACTATTACCTATCGCAATATGCCACGAAAAAACTGTAATTGCACGATTCCATGGACGGAGTAAATCGCCTCCTCTCCTTTAAAAGTATAGCAGCATCAAACAGAACAGGCCCCTTCATGTTATGATAAGGCCTCCATTTCCCCGCCTCATTGTCATGGAGAAGTTTCACATGCGGATCGCGCAATGTCTCGTTGTCTTTCTAACATTCAGTGGCTCGATCCAAGGGCTAGCGCAAGAAGCCAAAAATAAAAAGAAAGCGACGGAGTTGACCGCACTTCAAGAGAAGCTGACTATCCATCTCAATAAGGAATATGCGACCGTTGGTGATCTGAGTTTAAAACTGGATATCTACGCGCCCAAAGCGTCAAGCAATACCGCGAGGCCTTGTATTGTCTGGATCCACGGCGGTGGTTGGCAAAAAGGTGATAAGTCGAGTGGATTGGCTCGGCTCGGCAAACTGGTGGCCACCGGAGACTATGTTGGAGTAAGCGTTGGTTACCGCCTGACAGACAAGGCAAGTTGGCCAGCTCAAATTCACGATTGCAAAGCGGCAATACGCTATCTGCGAGCCAATGCCAAGGAGCTCGGCATCGACCCGGATCGTGTTGGAGTTTGGGGCGGCTCGGCCGGTGGGCATTTGGTCAGTATGCTTGGAACATCCGGTGATATTGCCGAGTTAGAAGGTTCACTTGGAGTCACAGGCGTGAGCAGTCGGGTTACTTGCGTTGTTGACTATTGTGGTCCGAGCGACTTCCTGCGATTAAGTCCCGACTTGCCTAAATTGAACAACCCCGATGAAACGGTCTATAAACTTCTGGGCGGTCCGATCAAAGAAAAGATGGAACTCGCAAAGCAAGCTTCGCCAGCAACCCATGTCTCCAAAGATGACCCTCCATTTCTGATCGTCCATGGAACACTCGATCCACTTGTCCCTATCGATCAAGCTGCATCCTTTCACCAACGACAACTCGAAGCTGGAATGAATTCGACGTACATCAAAATGGAAGGTGCAGGCCATGGTCTTGGAGGCGAAGAAATAGAAAGCCGTGTGAAATCGTTTTTTGACCGAGAACTGCTTGGACGCAAAGTCAGCGTTTCCGATACCACGATCGTCGTAAAATCGAATTAGGCGCTGCTTCTAAACGATCAAACAGCCGATCACATAGTCCACTTTCGCTCCGAGGCTGTGAGTTTTTCAGTGTCGCCCGTCGCTCCGCGGCGGTAGCGTGCGTAACGAGAGAATATGGCTATATCCGTTCCCCTTATTTGTCTCGTGGTTAATAAAATCACAGCCTATCCGCGAAAGTTCTGTCCTTTCCAATCTTACGTGGAGCGGAAGACGACATTAGAAACAAAGCCTAACTGGACAGCGCCATATTGCGTTCCGTCGAGAATGCTTTTTCTGTTTTCCGACGGGCTTGCCCCGGTCGGGAACACAACTGAGCAGCTACTAAAAATGCAATACGATCCCTCCTTCCGCATTCCTCCGATTCGCCATAGGCGAATCGGAGGAATGCGGAAGGTTGGGTGTGAATTTCGTGTAGCCGCTCAGTTGTCGCTCCGTCGGGATGAACCCGACGGAAGCGATGTTT
>JANOAI010000135.1:0-11377 GCA_031411055.1 Pirellulaceae bacterium | reverse complement strand
TGCGGGTCGACAATCGTGCGGTCGTTTCATCGGCGATAGTTCGCACCTCCTGTATTTCGGTGACGGAACCGAAAAAATTGCTGTAAAAGCTCAGAACGGAACATGGAATGTTGTTGCGTCCATTCCTAAATCGCTGGGGCTCAGTCATGTTTGGCCGAGTCACGATGGTCGAGTTCTTTACTTCGATGGCAAACGCATAGGCGGCTACGGCAAAGCGGATATTTGGATGATTCGACGCGTGTTGAAGAAAAACGTTTTTCCGTAGTACGCCAAAGCGGTGTGCGAAGGGGAGAAGCCCTGTTCGCACAAGCCCTGATTGCACAAGCTCTGTTCGCACAAGCCCTGATCGCACAGCCCCTGATCAGGCAAGAACTGGTCGCTCGTGTGTTCGGGGCTTGTCCCCGACACACGCAGCTTTGGCGTCCTATCGACGCGCCCGCACCACGACTCCCCGCGCGCAACCAGTCGACCGGGGCTTGCCCCCGTCGGCTGCCGCTTTGGCGTCCTACGGACCAACTAACCGCTCCCCGCCACAACTCGTTGATCATATTCTCCGAAAGTCCCCATAAATGTGCTATAGCACAAAACAGGTTTCATCCCATAAACCCAAGCTACATTGTTCATCATCGCCAACACAATCTCTTCCGGTGACGATTCCAACGAACAACTCATCGCGACATGCAAATGATCCGCCAAAATCGCGAAGCGACTTATACGGCATTCATGTTTGGCCGCCGTTTTTAGAATAATCTCGTGCATCTTCTTCAATCGTTCGATGTGAACATCGCGCCAGCGATCTTCGTGCACCAAGACAACATGCAAGTTATGCCAATATGTCCCATGGGCTGTCGAACGAGCCACGCTAAGATCAACTGTTGGATCACAATACAACAAGTCTTCAAAAATCTGTTGAGCGCGTTCGGTCGCCATAGGATGTTTGGTTGGTTGCTTTGCAATGTAAGCTTCAATTACCTCCCGTTCTTGCGTGCCAAAGCTACGAATCGCATAGTGTGGTCGAAGTGCTTTAGGACATTGCTCGCGAACGGCGTATTGCAACCGCCCTTTGAGTCGCTGAATGATGAATAGCGGGCTATGCGAAGGGAGTGTGCTGAGAGCAAACTGAGTCATTAATTCGGTTGGCTGACGACACGACAGAATTTTGATTTCGTCTTTGAGGAGCGAGTCTTGGAGAGGTTCGAGCCAAACAGATACGTCGACCCTTTCACGCCAGTGGACGGTGACTCCCCAGCGGAGTTGGAACGCAAATTTGCAGTTCAACGGCGTGTAGAGTGGCTGAATCGCTACCATAGGACGCCCGAGCTTCGTGCGTCGGGGACAAGCCCCGTACGCCCGGAGCGAAAAAAATTAAGTAGGAATTCTTCTACGCCAAAGTTCGTAGGACGCCAAAGCAAAGTGCGTCAGGGGCAAGCCCTGATCGCACGAAAGGTAATCGTTCGTGCGAGGCTTAATTAATTCGTGATCTTACAATTGTAAAATTGTAAACTCAACCAGTAAACTCAACTTGTCAACTGGGTTTTTGTCTGGGTGGTTTTTCGGGGTTTCGGTTCGTGTGTTCGGGGCTTGTCCCCGACACACGCCGCTTTGGCGTCCTACCGACGCGCCCGCACCACGACTCCCCACGCCCAACCAGCCGACCGGGGCTTGCCCCCGTCGGCTGCCGCTTTGGCGTCCTATACCCGGGAAACTTCATTCAAAACCCGGAAAACTCCAGATTTCTTTCGTTTCCGTGCGGGCTAAACCATGCCTGGCGTGAGTATCTAGGGTGATCGTCCATGGGCGGAAACTCCTGCGTTCCGCTGACGTTTTCTCGAATACCTTGCCTTTCGAATCGCTAAAAATGAACATTCACTTCAAAAAACGTACATCCAAAACCCGTTCGAAACTAGCCAAGCAGCGACTGATGCGTCAGTACTGCTTCGAAGCATTAGAACGCCGAGAGATGTTGACGGCGACGCCCGGACTGGACCCGGTCGTTTTCATTCCAGGGTTTGGCGGGACGTTCGCCGCCGACGAAACTCCAGCCGGCGTCAACGCTTGGTTGACCACGCGGGGACTGCCACCGAGCAATTTGAAGCTCGAACCTTTCGGCGGCGTCTATCAGAATATCGTCAAGTCGCTTGAGAACGTTGGCTACCGTCTCGCCGATGATGGACCAAATCTTCAAAACCTCTTCGTGGTTAATTGGGATTGGCGAGTTCCAGCCGCACCTTCGGATCCGAACGCGTTGACGGCTCCTGACGGAACGATCTCTAGCGTTACCGCAGCAAGTATCTCCAATACCGTCTACGAAACAGGACTCGACTACTTTGGCAAAGTCCTGGCCGATATCAAAGTCAAGTATCCGTCGCTCACCAATGTCGACGTCATTGCCCATAGCACCGGTGGCTTGATCGCGCGCAGCTACATTCAAAGCGCAGCCTATGGGCAATCGGGACTACCAACGATCGATGATCTCGTCTTGGCCGGTGTCCCAAACGAAGGCGTTTCCGACCCGTTTAATCTTTCTGGCGATGACTGGGCAGCGAAGGCAGCGTCACGGGCCGCGGCGCAAATGGTCGATCGTGCGTACGATTTGTATAGCTTTGGCACAACGATCAATGGTCCCAGTGGCTCTATTCCCGCGTTACCGCTAACGAACGAGGTTCAGCGCGTAGGCTGGACGTCGGCCTTGGGTACCACGGGTACATTCACTCTTTCGTTTAACGGTGCAACTACCGCGTCTATTGCTTCGGTTGCAACCGCCGCAAATGTGAGAGTCGCACTCGAAGGCCTCTCGAGCGTTGGTGCGGGAAATGTTCAGGTCGAACTTTGGAATGCACCCAACGGAACTCAGGATCGTATCTTTAAGATTACGTTTATCGGCGCGAAAGCCGGACTCAATCAACCTCAAGCAACCATCAATATCAGTGGACTGACAACGGGGCTCCCTGTTTCCGTTCAAGCAACCGATCGCGAAGGCGGCGTCGCTTCCACGAATGCATTTGTGCAGCAGTACGTAGGGTCACTGGCGAACTTGCTCCCTACCTATGAATCGATTGATACTAATGGAGATGGTGTATTCGAAAAGTTGCCAACGACCAATCCCGTTGGCACTTCGCGCGTCAACGCGTTGTTGACGGACCTCAACGCAGGTGTCAAAAATGCTTGGCTTAATAGCGTTGGCAAGTCTAATGTTGTTTACAGTACGGAAGTCAATACCCGTGACCGTCTGATTTCGAGAACTGGCCCATCGCCAAGCGGTTTCCTGACCGACGAAATCCTTTCGTTCCAGAACTTTATCGGTCGTCGCCCCGGCACGAGCGAAGTTTGGTACGAAGATACTGTCTCCGGGCATGGCGGTGATGGTACAGTCGCAACGTTCTCATCGGTCGATCCGTTCCTTGGCGATGCTCGAATTGGCTCCAAGCTCAATCTGCTCCCGATCACCGGCGCTGCCGCCGGTGTGACGTCGGTCAGCCATACCGAACTGGTGGTCAACCCCTACGCTCAGACACAAATTCTCAAGGCTGTTGGCGCAACCAACTTTACCAATGCGGATCTTGAAACGACGCTCGCCTTTTCCAAGGCTCGCTCGGTCGCGAAAGCTACCTCGCTCGGTCTGCTCAGACCTGCCGACGCAATTGGCGAAGCTGCTACAAGATTCAAAGAATTGTTGACGACCACGAGTGCTCGCGATGTACTCGATACGGTTGTGTCATATACTTCGACCAAACTTGGGACATTGTTGCCGGTCGATAGTCTGTGGCAAAATCGTGTTATTGGTCCGTTGACAACTCTTTTGACGACCAACCCCAACGCAACGATGGCTCAGATCGCGACGGCCCTCAACACTGGTCTGCCTGTTGCTGCCTTTACCGTTGAAGCCGACACGACCTCCGAAAAATCGCTTCGTTTTAACTTGAACGCAGCCAATTTTACGAATGTTGCAGGCAGCGCACCAACGGCCAGCGGTATTCTTAATCTTGGCTCGGGATATGCCCTCAGTGCGGGTGGAGCCTATACACTCACCGGCAATCTCACGCTCTCGGGCGTCCTTGGTTTGGATATGCTTCAGGGCGACGATTATGGAAGCGGTCTTTTCGTACGCGATTTGAATTTGGTCATGGGCACGACCGGGGCGATCAATAACTTGAATGCGAACGTCACGATCGGTTCGCTCACGGCAGCCATCGAAGGCGGCAGTTTTAGTCTGAATGCTTCGGCCGCCGTCGGGATCAAAAACCCAAACGGTGGCAGCCAAGTGACGATCAAGCAAATCGTGAACGGGCTGCCCCAGTTCACCGACATGGTGACGATCACGCCAACGGCTGCTTTGAATCTCCGATTGCCACTGAACATTACGAATACCGCCACAAACTTTAGCCTCGCGAACTTTGGCCGACCCGTGATTTCTGCCTCGTCGCAGAATCTCTTTGCCGGCACGCCCGACGTGATTGTTGATATCGAACTGGGGGACGCCCTTCAAGACCAAGTGTTATCGCTTCTCGCTTCGCTCGATGCGGCCGCCGATGACGTATCGAGCCGGAGCGCGCTCAATCAAGAAATTCCAGGTATCGGTAAATCGCTCAATGGAATTCTCAACGAGACCGGTAGCACGACCAACCGACGCTGGGGCGATCTGATTAAATTGGAAAAAGCCGCCGAAAACTATTTCGGCAGCTTCGAACCGACCAGCCTCGTCTACAACATCGCCAACGTTGGCAAGAAACCAACTGCAGTCGGTCTGAAGAACGCGTTGGCTGCGAAAATCGATGAAATGACCAAGGGACTTTTCAGCAGTTCCGGTGGCGCATCGCCGATCGCCATCCAAGGTGGCGTCGATCTCGCCACGAACAAACTGATGTTTGACTTGGTCGTCAACGGTAACTTTACCAAGGCCGTCGATCTTAAACTCGATTCGCTCGGTTCGCAGTGGAATAACATCGGCGTCAACTTCAATGCGAATGCGAAAGTGAACGTTGCAACAACGGTCGATCTTGGATTGCAATTCGGAATTGGACTCAGCCAAGCCACCGGTGTCGATCCGTTCTTTACGCTCAACCGATTCAATTTAAATTCAATCGTTAATGCAAACGGATCACAGCTAGGATTCACTATTGGCAATGGAACGATCGGTGGCACGATCACGGCAACGACGCTCGCGATCAACGCAGGTGCTTCGATTGCTGTTGCAAACACGGCCGGAGCCATCAAAGACCGAATCGGTTTGACTCCCTCAGGCTCCATCAATCTCGGATTCATCTTCGACGCGAATCTGTATGGAACCAACCTCTTCCCTGCTCCGAACGCGACACCACAGGTGACGTTTGTCGACAACAACATCTTCGATTCAAACATCCCACTGCCGAGCGTGAATCTCAACGCGCTCACACTCAATCTTTCCTCGGAAGCCATTGTCAGTGGCCTTCTCGGACTTGCCGATTGGCTCAACAGTGCCACCAACAGCAGCGCACTCAGTACGAAAATCCCTCTCCTCAACAAAACGATCGGTGAAGTACTCGCGACGCAAGCTGAGCCGCGAACTTTTGACCGTTATCAAATCGTTTCGATCACCAGCCCACAAACATCCGGCGGTTTCAAGCGATTCACTGCCCAGCTCAATCTCGGTGGCAAAACAGCGGCTTCGTTCGGTATCAAACCGAACGATATGATGCGATTCTTGGCAACCAACGGCGAACGCTTCGAAGGGATCATCGATACGGTTGTCGGTGAATCGGTGACGATTCGATATGCAGACTCACGCTCGGATTCGCCCGATATCACCAATCCATCGTTGACTTTCCAGATCGGTGGCACACTCGGCGATAATCTGCGAGCCGCCTTGGCGAACTACAACAAACCAGGCGTTGTCGCTCCGAAGCTTGGACAGCTTTTCAATGAACTCGCCGAACCGCTCGGTATCAGCGTGTCGGGGATCGCCTACAACAACACGACGAAGCTATTGACGTTGACCCCAACCTTCGCCCCTCGTCCGATTCAGTACACGACCAAGCTCGATTTTGGAAACAAGATCGCTGGTCTCGAGTTCAATGCGTCGGGTGAGTTTCTTGTCAGCGCAGCTCCGACGATTCGATTGCCGTTGGAAATCAATTTGGATTCCAACAGCGGACTTACACCCGGCAATCGCGTTTCGATCATCGATGACACGACGCCAGAAGTCAGTCTTACGGTCACGGCACAACTCGATGACCCGCAAGCCCGAGCGTCGCTTGGCTTCATCAGTGCCGTATTGGCCGAAGACCCTGCGATTACAACGAACGATGGTATCAAGTTCAGTACGACATTAGGCATTAACGTTAAAGATCCTGGCACGTTAGCCAACGCCAATCAACGCGCGACCATTACGGAACTGACCACTCCAGCAAATCTGGCGACGTCATTTCAACCGACCTTTATGGGATCGTTTGATATAGATGGTTTACGCGTGAAGCCTGAAGTGGCAGGAGCGGTTATTCCTGGACAGATTGCGATCTTTACGACGACCAACGGCACGACTCGCGGCAACGCGACGTTCGCTGACCTCACCGAACTTGGCACTCTCTACAACAAAGTCACCGTCACGAACACGATCGGAACGACGGATGCCCTGACTCCCGAAGCGGTCGCAACGATGATGGTCCAATTGGGCAATTCGATCCAGTCGGTCGCCGGAAAGCTCGACGTTCCCGAAGGGATCCCGTTCGTCAAAGATGCGATCAGCGGCATCATCAACTTTAGCAAGACAACGCAAGATTTTGCTCGGCAGCTCTACTTCAACCCACAACTCATCGGTGCCAATGATATCGCCGTTACCTCCGGTGTTCTGAGCAGCGATGCGACCTTTGCGATTCGCATCGAAGGAGGCGAGCCCTCGTTCATTACGATCCCCGCCAGTAGCACTTCCACGAATAACTCGATCGATGATCTCTACGCCGACATCAACGACGCTTTCGCCGCTCAGGGGTTCGGTAGTAAGCTCATTGCAGAACGCCAGTTGCCCTATTCCGGAGCGAACATTTCAGCGTTCACGAATATTACGGCTGGAGCACTACCGGCATCGGTTCAGCCGCTCCCCAGTGGTTACTCGCGATTCCGTGCTACTTTTCCTAGTTCTATCAATTTGTTCAATCTCGGACTTCGTGTCGGAGACGTGATCGAATATAGAGACTCCGCTGGGTTCTATCAAAAAGCGAACGTCGACGAGATGTCGCTAGCATCGCTCGCATTCCGCTTCAATAATGCGAAACAAGCGCTGCCGGAACTAGGAACGACGGCTCGTACAATCGCTTTGTTTGGAACAGACAATGCAAACAAACTATCGATTAGGACGACGAACCCCACCGCCGGCATTTCGCTGGAATTGAACACCGTTCAAGTTACGGCCGCCGGCGATCTTCCAAGTCAGATCCCATCCGATCTGAGTTTTAACGTTGTTATCGATAACGTGACAACGCCAGTCACTATCCGAGCCGCCTCGACGGCCAATAACGGTCAACCTTCGGATATGGTGGCCAGCATCAATAGGAGCTTTGCCGAAACGACGTTTGGAGGTGGCAAGCTGAATCAAAAGATAGGAGCTCGTCTCGAAAGTTCAAACGTTCGCTTTTTCGCCATCGATAGCATTTCGAATTCGCTTACGATTACGGGCGCCTCGATCCTCGGCTTTGCGAGCAGTCAATCGAAAGATGCGAATACCGCCCGAACCGAACTCGGACTTGGCGCTGCGACGGTTGAACCAGGCAACGTAGCTGGGTTCCGCGATGGAATGCTGGCCAGTCCACGATTCCGAGCGAACACGATTCAAGATTTGGTGCATGTCCTCAATGGCATGATCCAACAACAGTTTGCCGGTCAGCCATTCAATGCATCGTTGAACTACAATCCCTCTCCTCGTTCAGTGACCTTTAATATTGCGCTAGGGACGACCTTTACCAAGTCGATCGATCTCGATTTCGGCGCAGGAATGGATGTGGGTTTTGCTCAGCTTAACATTGTCGGCGGAGCGACCGCAACGCTCACCGCAAACGCCGGTGTCGAACTGACCGTTGGGATCGATCTCGATCCGATCGGCGCGGGGACTGTGTCGGCAGCGACTCTTCTCAGCAGCCTCGATAAAGGTCGTGGTGCTCAAGTAAAGGTTGGTGTGCTCGGTAGCAACGTTAACTCGAGCGGAAAAAATTCGCCTGCAACCGATCTGACGCTCAATCTCGCGGTAAAACGATTTGGGCTTGCCGCGACCAACGTCAACGTAACGGTACCTGCAGCGACCGTCGCCGATAATTCGAGCCTCAACGATCTGGCCGCGGAACTTACAAGTGCTCTCAAGATTGCCGCCACGTCGGCAGGAATGCCGGCCGTCGATGATATTCCAGCCATCGAAGTACAAGTCAGTGACGGCAAGCTTTATATCGTTGCGAATTCCAACAAGATTAACGGCCTCACGGTCACGTCGGGAACGTCGGCATTCCTCGGATTTGCGGTAAATCAGCTAAGTAACATTCCTGATTTGACGATCCGATTGCGAAACGGAACTTCGTTCAACGTCGATCTCGATTTCTCGGAAACGCTTTTCGATATCAAGGACAAAATTGAACGCGCAGTCGTCGGTGGTTCCTCTGTCCTCGAAGTGACCTTCGTCAACGACCAGATCAAATTGAAGGATAAAACGATATTAAGCGGAACCAACAAATTGAAAGTCACTGCCGTCGGTGACAACAACGGTGTCAGTCCGATCGGTTCGCTGCTCGGTATCATCCAAGAAATATCTGCGACCGCGGACGATCCGAACACGCCGCAGAACGACGCAACAGATGGAACGGAACTCTTCGGAGCTTCGCTTCTCAAACGTTTTACCACGGATCAGTTTTATGTTTTGACTTCTGGTAGCAAAGCGTTTGCCAATGTGACGATTAATTCGACCGACATCGACTTAACGGCCTCGCTTGGCATTCTCGATCTTGGGATCGTCAACGGGAACATGAATTTCCAAGCGAACGCGCAGATCGGCTTAGTCGATGTCGATGATCCAGATACGTCAGCGATCAACGAAAGCACCGATGGAAAACTGCGACTGGGTGATTTTAGTATCAGCCAACTGCAAACCAGCATTACACCGAGTTTTACTTATTCAGGATCGGCTCTCTTTCCGGTCGATGGTAGTTTGCTAACGCTTCTTCCAGCCAGCGTTCGATCGCTTCCAATTAGCGTCACGGCATCGATCAGCGGCAGTGGATTTAACAAGCCGACGTTGGCATATGCGTTTAACAACTTTGATACCGTTCTATCGAGTTTCAAGAATTTCTCCGTGACCGACCTTGTCCAAGTAATCCAAAAAGTTGTCGATTTACTCAAGAGCAGCGATATCCAAGGACTCAATACTCCGATACCCGTTATCAATCAAACGCCGAATGACATTCTGAGTGTGGTAGGCGGTTTGGCTAAGGCGGCGGAGGAACTGCTCGCTGGCCCCGATCTCGACGCGCTCAATACCAAGATTTCAGAACTCGAAACGCTCTTTACGAAGCTCGCAGGGACTCCTTCGCAGAACGACGCAGTGCGAGACCTGATAACCGCCCTCAAATCGGCCGCTAATCCGAATCACGCTTACAAATTGAGCATCGCGGGTCTCACGCCGCTCGCAAACGTGGTTCCAATCGATATTCCGCTCGACTCTCCCGCCGCCGATCTCTTCGATGAACTGAATCGTATCTACGGACCGGGTGTGATCAAGAGTGTCACCGGTAGCCGTAGCGGACCGTACACCGTTACCTTCGAAGCGGCTCGAGGGAACGTCAATGAATTCGCTGGCAAGAGCACAACCGGGCTGACCGTACAAACTCGCACGCTAACTCAAGGCGTAACCGGTATCACGTCAGAAGTACAATTGCTGACTTTTGTTGCGACCGGTCAGCTCGTGGCTGCAGGAACTGCGCTTCGAAACGCCGTCACGGCACTCCCTGTCGGAGCGGACCTTGCCGGCACGGCCCGTACAGCGATGTTAGCTAAGATCACAGAGCTACAAGATTCAATCGCTTCGACTAGCAGTATCGGTAAGATTCTCGGCGATGCGATCAAGCAAGAACTTGGCTTACCTGCGGACGCATTCACTTTAACGATCGATTTCCAAGATGCCGACGCGAACGTTGCGGGTTTCCAAGCGACAGCCATCGTCAAGATCGACATCGACAAATCGATCACCAAATCGGTTGGCTTTGATTTTAATTTGCCCGACCTTGGACCAGTTACCGTTACTACAGGAGCCAACGTCGACTTCACCGTCGGTGGCCATCTCGATCTCGACTTCGGATTCCGATTCGGGACGTTCACGCCGTACCTGCTCAATACAACCAACGTTGATCTTACGAGTTCCATCAATTCGAACATCGGGGTCACCGCAGGAATCGGCGGTATTTCTGGCAGCCTGAGTGGAAAGCTTCAGCTCAAAGGTTCCACCGTTCAGAACATTGGAAACGCTTTAACAACGTTTCAGTTGGCGAATGCTCCAACCGACAATTTAGTTGTAGTATCGCGCAACGGAACGGTTCTCAAACGAGGCAACCTGATTTCCGATGCCAACATCGACTATATCCTCAAAACGACAGCATCACCTCCGACTATTCAGTTCAAAGTCGCTACAACGACTGGGACCCAAGTCGAATATTCTTCGTCGGCTAGTCCAGCGGACGCAAGCGTCGGTTTTGTGATCGATCCGACTTTGGTGCCAAGCGACGCGAATACCATTGGCGGTATTCCGTTCACTCAGATACTCTCGACTTCCATTCCAGTTGCCAACAAGTTCGATTTCAACCTCAACGGATTGGCCACGGCATCGCTCGACGGAAACATTGCCGGAGCGAGTATCGATGATGCGATTACTGTCGTTGTAAGCCTCAATCAACCGGGCAGCCTCGATCTGCGATTCGATGGTGTCAAGAATTACCTCGCTAGCTTCTCCGATCTAAGCAAGATTAACCTTTCGCAGATCATCACCGGCGTACGAGCAGTCATTTCGATGGTCGAATCGGGACTCAAATCCGATTTGCTCGAAAAGCTACCGCTGATTGGAAATGGCATCGATCTGAACAACAGCTTCCTTGGCAAGCTCAAGACGATGGTCAACCAACTGGAATCGCTGATCAACGGAGCAACAGGTTCGATCGACGCGCTTAAAGGGCAAATACAGTCAACAATATTTAACGGCCTCGGTCCCGCCGGCGCAAATATTCTATCGCTGAATCGACTCTACCATGACGATCCCAACGTAGCTAACTCGTCCGAGGTCGCTGATTTCCGCGATGTCGAGGTCACGATCTCAAATCCACTGAATACGCCGGCGGCGGAACTTGAGTTCGGAATCAATCTCCGCCTAGCTGGCAAC
>JANOAI010000134.1:0-5436 GCA_031411055.1 Pirellulaceae bacterium | reverse complement strand
CGGCTTTTGGTACCTGACCCCGTTTTCCAAGCCTACGTCGTTCATGAAAATGCTCTAAAGGAACTGATTATCTCTGCACGCCATTGGTGGGTTGGTTACCTGGATTGGCTGCACGAAGATCATTCGGATTGGCTGGCTCGGGGTTGTTGACCGGAACCGCGTCCATGGCGCGTTCTTGAACCGTCCAATCTTTCGGAGGATCCTCAGGAATAAAAGCTTGTCGAAAGACGTTTTCCTTGATCTTAGCCAGTAGACTATTGTCCTTCTCACGCTCCATGAATTCAAAGAATTCTCGATGCGGAACTTCGGGCGTCCATTGTGTTAATGCGATCTCGATGGCTTGCGGAAGAAATTCCTTCTTATCCAAATAGATCGTGACGTGATGGTAATTGACCGCATCGGCTGCAAACTTGGGGTAAGCTTCGATGAGAATGAGGTTCTCATTGGGCTTGCCATCCTTGCCGACCGGCGGAGGTAGCGGACGCATCCAGAAACGTTGCTTCACCTTTTCTACTTCGACACCGAATACGAAAGGCAACGGCGAATTGAAGACCTCGGTGCCACGCATGTTTGGAGGGAGCGGATACTTGGTTACCTTTTTCATGGTACGGTCGTATTCGTGAACTTTTTCTCCGTCGCAAATCCACCAGTCACCGAATTGTCCTGGTGTCGCTTCATACTTTGTCGATCCATCGGGTTTCGTAACGAGATACTGAATCTCTTCAACTTGATACATCCCCTTATCAGGCTTCATGTAACGAATCGTTCCGTAAGATGCCGAGTAGAACACGTTGGGATCTTTGGTGTTGGTTGGATTGTATTCCCAACGCTTAAACTTGCATGTAAAGCGTTCGATCTTGGAGGTATTGAGCTGCCAGAATCCGAGGACATCGTCTAAGTACTTCTGAAACGCGGGCTCGAGCGGTGGGAAGGGCGCATTCCCCATTTGAGCCTGCGGCGGACCATTCGGAATGGCTCCGGCGGGGTTCGCTCCGGGTTGTTGGTTTTGCAAAGCTGCCTGTGGTTGCGCAGTCATCGGTTGTGCCGCTTGCTGTTGCGCTGCTTGAGTATTCGGTTGCATGATGGCATTGCCAACGTTTTGCCCAAAACTCAATTCAACCAGAGCAATCAGGAAATAAATAGCAGCAAAACAACCAATCAGACAAATACGATAGTTTCGCATAGTGCACGAACCTAAGAGGACTCGAGGATATTTCACAACGCACGAACTGTATCAATTCATCACCGCCAACCCCAGAGCGGTTTTTCCAATTGGATTGGCACTCAGAGAGTCTATTTGCTAGTCTCCCGGCATGTTTTTGCGAGACTATCTACGCGTTCTGATTCCACTAGCTTGCTTGTTAGCTATTTACCGGATTGTCGCGCTTCCATTTATTGAACCGACCCGCGTTGGACCGGCCCCGATTGGTCCAGGTGGAATTTCGCAAGCTGCAGCACCCTGGTGGAACTATTTGTTCGCCGAAAATTCGTGGCAACGGAATCAACCGAAGATTCTTGAAACGACGCAAGGAATCTTTCTTTTCGAGAAGTGGGACAAACTCTCGCCTGACCGGTGGAAATTGTACCCACTGACGATTCTCATCCCACAAGACGACGACCACGCTGCTAAGGATCCGAATGCATTGAGCATTACTCGCAAGCGAGCCATGCGGATTGATAGTCCTCAGGGAGCTGAGATCCAATTTCGTGAGGCCATCGACTGGACAAGCGGTCGTCCGCCGCCAGTAATCGGTGGTCAGCTCAATGGCAAAATCGAAATCGATTCGCCGCCAAGCGAGGGAAGTGCCTCGACCGATTCGCTCCATATTGCCACAAGTGATCTTCGCATTGATCGCCGCCATATATGGACAACGAAACCGATTACCATGCGACTTGGTCGAAGCTACGTCGAAGGTCGCGACTTGTCGATCTATCTCGATCAAGACCTGCTTTCTTCCAAGGAACCGGTATCGAATGAAAAGGATTCCCCCTTTAACGGATTAGACAATCTTGAACTCGTCTACGTCGATAAGGTGCATATTGATCTTCCGGATGGAGGGCTTTTTGCCGAGCGACTGGCTGATTCGAAAAACGTGAGCGGTCGCGGCAAAGCCTACGCCCAAGCGAAGTGCCGAGGATCGTTCCAATTCTTCTTCCACGAATCGATGGCTCGACTCTCATCCAAAGTCGAACTCAAGCACGTGGTGGAAGACTTTCCGATTCCCGACACGTTCGAAAGTGATCGTTTGGATCTCCATTTTGGTTGGAAACAAGCGGTCGGCGCCCAGCTCGATCCTACGAATCGCGATTGGTCCATCGATCGTATCGAAGCCATCGGATCGCAGGGGATGGATCCAGACGATCCAACGCGATGGGTGAGATTGGAGGCGCCGAGCATTCGTTCACGCGGAGGGAGTCGATGGATGCGATTCGATCTTTCGCATGGTCGTGTATCGATGGCAAATCATTTGCCTGGGCAAAATCCAAGTGAACCCGCCCAAGTATATCTTCAGCGTGACACGATGCTCATTCGGTCCCCAGAAATTGAATACGAAAGTCAACGACTTCGTCCTGCTTCGCCGAAGAACCTTGCGTCAGATGGTAATCCTAGTCTAGGCCGCATTTGGGCCGCGGGACCAGGCAACGCTTCTGTCGTCGCGGAGGATGGAGATACATGGAAGCTATCGTGGGCCAAGTCACTCGATCTCAAGCCAGAAGGGGCGGTCGATCGACTGACGATTGACGGAAGCGCGAATGCTTCCAGTGAGCATCAGGGTCGCTTCTACGCTGAAACGGTCGACATCTGGTTGCGAAGTATTTCAACCCAAGTGATCAATCGCGTTCGTGAACAGACAGGAGGCTATGAGCCGTCGGCGGTTGTAACCGAACGTCTTCATGCAGCTGGCACGGTTATTGTTCATTCGCCACTTTTGCGAGCCCAAGTTGCCGACTTGCAAGCTTGGTTTCAATATCCGGAAATCGAACTTGCCATTCAAAGCTTGAAACAGTTACCTGGTAGTCCACAGCCTCTACAACTTGTCGATGCACCTCGACAATTCACACAACAACCGACGAAGGACGTTCCTTCGACGAAGGCGGATGCTTCGCCGCTTGCAACCGCCTTTTCAAACTTGACGACGATGGCCAATGGTGTGGCCCAATCCAACAATCCGTCGATAAATTCCTCGACCACTATTCCGGGCCCTGGTCAGTTAGCCTCGTCACCGATGTCGATTCCAACACTCAATGGGAGTAACCAAAGTCCACAGCAGCAAGCTCCGCCCCTGCCATTGAATGTGACTGGCGAAACACTGATTGCGAAACTATCGCAAACATCGAAGGGTCTCGTCATCGACGATTTGGCGCTGAACAAGAACGTTACCATCACGCGAGACCAAGTATCTTCATCCTCCGAATTGCCACTCGCGATCTTCGGCAATCAGCTACGCATGGATTCTTCGGATGAACAAAATATGGACATTACGATTCTTGGCGAGCCAGCCAAGTTTTCGGTTGGTTCTGGAGCCATGGAAAGCACCGAAATTCATTTTAATCAGCGACGTCAGTTGGTCTGGATGGACCAGCCAGGCAGTTTTCGCATCCCACCGGAGGCAATGAATTCGTTACAAACCAAGATGGCTGTTACCGGTACGCCAGGACGCAATGCTCCGCCGCCGAAGGACTCTTTCGCCGCCCCTGGCTTTATTGGAAACGGTTCCAAAATCGGCAACGAACATCGCGGAACCACTTGGATTCAAGCACCTGAAGTCAAATGGAAAGGCCGGATGGTTTTCGATGGCCGGACAGCCAGAATGGATGGCGGCATTCAGATCACGGGTCGAATGGCGACTCAAGATGATAGTGTTTGGCATCTCGACGGCCGATCGCAAGAACTCCACATTGAACTTGAACAGCCGATTGAAATGTCTGGTCAAGGCAGTTCGCGAGCGACGATCGCCTTCGTAAAACTGCTCGACAAGGTAGACTTAAAAGCGACCCAAACGGATATGCAGGGGAATCGTCGATCACTTGAACACCTCGAAGTCCCGGAGCTCACCTTTTTGGCTCAGCAGCAAAATTGGCTCGGAATGGGGCCAGGCTCGCTTCGTAGCCGACGTATTGGCAATGCGAATCCCGGATCGCCTCAATCCATTCTGAGCGGCTTTCCATCGACGGCACCATCCGCTCAGGTCGCGAACCCCGAAGCAGAGCTGCAGTGTTTGCATCTTCGCTTTGGAGGCAAGATGGAAGGGAATATGCAATCGCAAACCATGACCTTCTATGATCGCGTTGAGTCGCTCCTTCAACCCATCTTAAGTTGGGATGAATCTCCCGACATCCTTAAGGTCGATCGATTGAAGGTCGGACAAACGACGATGACCTGTGATCAATTAAATCTCCACAATGAAGCGCAACTAAGTTGGATCCAAACTCAAATTCAAAATCAGCAGCTCAAACGAGATGCGAGTTGGGTTGTCACGGGTGCTGGCCGAGTTGTCGTCGATAGCGTAAACGAAAAGGGCTCTTTGTCGGTGAACGCCAATCTACTTCAGTATGTCGCTTTACATAACATCTTGCGGGTAGAAGGGAACGAGCAGATGCCGGCGGAGATTCGTCAAAACCAAAACGGAGCGGAACCCTTTCAGACGAAGATGAACTATGGCGTGATCAATTTGAAAACGGGCGATGCCGAATTGAAGGGTGTTTCTGCACAGGGAAGCCTCAATGGAATTCAAAATCGGGATAGGAATCCGGGAATTGGAGCTCCTAATCCAGCACCGGCGTTTGGTGGCGGCTACGGCATTCCGTCGTCAGGCAGCCCAACGAATTCGATTTCTAATCCGCGACTCAACAATCCTCTTCAGCGACCACGATAATGGGTTCGCATTTTTTCGCCGTTCGCTCCCGCGAAGAGCGGGAGGGTGAAGTTAGGAAAGTAGATGGCATTGGGCTAACGCCGTTCGGCTGATTCACAATGACGATGTCCAGCTAAGCCGATTGCTCTGAGTACTTAATACGACCGTGATAGATCGCGGTGAGACTCTTGAGCAGACTGTGCTTGACCGTCGTGAGCTGAGACAGTGTGAGTCCGCATTCATCGAACTGGCCATCGGTGAGGCGTTTCATGGCGATCTGGTCAATGAGATTCTGAAGCCGAGTGGGCGTGGGTTCGACCAGCGTTCGGCTGGCACTTTCGACGGCGTCTGCCAACATGAGAATGGCTGATTCGTGCGTTTGTGGTTTGGGGCCAGGATAGCGGAAAGTAATTTCAGATACTTCATCCGCGTCAGGATCGTTTTCGGCTTTCTTTGTTTCTTTGCGATAAAAGAATTCGACGAGCGTTGTTCCGTGATGTTGCTCGATAAAGTCGACAATCGGTGTCGGCAAACGATGTTGTCTTGCTAAGTCGGCGCCGTCTTTAACATGCGCAATAAT
>JANOAI010000133.1:0-3459 GCA_031411055.1 Pirellulaceae bacterium | reverse complement strand
CGGCTTTTGGTACCTGACCCCGTTTTCCAAGCCTACGTCGTTCATGAAAATGCTCTAGTAAAAGAACGGCTGCCGAGAGCGTCAACTAAGAGGTCGTGCAGCTTACGCGTTACCTCTCCCGCAAGCGGGAGAGGTTAGGCTGCACAACCACTTAAGCTGTGAAGAAACGCTCGCGATTCTTCAGCGTTCAGTCGTAAACCAATCCATTCGGTTGGCTGCATCGTACAACAAGATGGCGGCCGAGACGGAAACGTTGAGGCTATCGACCGAACCTTGCATCGGCAATCGAATTCCTTCGATCGAATCCTGAATCCATTTGGAACCCAGACCTTCCGCTTCACTCCCAACCACAATGGCAACCTTGTTTTGTAGCGAGACCTTGCGGTACGTTTCCGACGCCTGGAGCCGAGCCGCCAAGATTTGAAACTTTTGTTCGCGAAGCCAATCAATGACCGCTTCCGAGGATGCCGTCGCGATGGGGACCTGAAAGATGGCTCCAAGGCTTGAACGAATCGCATTCGGATTCCAGACCTCGCAGATGGGGTCGCTCAGCAATACCGCGGAAACGCCAACGGCATCGGCCGTACGGAGCATGGCTCCAAGATTGCCGGGTTTTTCAACTCGATCAATCACGAGTATTAAACCTGGTTCGGATTCGAGAACAGAATTCGAGCGGCGGTCTCTCGGCTTGAGGGTCCTAAGAAGCAAGGACGGCTGTTTGGCAATTGCTACGTAAGGCACATTGCGTTCGCCGTAGGCCAACCGCTCCATGACCGGTTCACTCACGAAAGTCATGTTGAGTTGAGTGAATGCCTTTCGATGTTCGTTCTCGCTCGAGTCTTGTTCTTCGAGGGCAAAGATTTCCTTGATTTCAATACCAGCCTGGATAGCCTGCTGAATTTCGCGCACGCCGTCGATGACCATCAAGTCCAACTCACGACGTTTCCGAGCATTGCGAAGCTGTACTGCCTGTTTAATTCTCGGGTTTTGAAGGCTGCGAATAATTTCAGTCATCAAATTGCTTTTCGCGGCGGGACGGCGACAAGAGCCCGCGAACCACGAGCGAGTTCTAAGGTAATCCCTTCGCATGCAGCCGGCAGTAACATGGAATTGCCCGTCTGCAATAAATCTTCTTGGGTTGCCGACACCGCTTTAGCCGTACCGCTTACGATGCTAACGACGGCAAATCCGCCCTGTGTAGCCATGGAGCACGACTCGGTGACTTCAATAAGTTGAAATTTATCACAATCCACGATGAGAGAGCCGAATCCCTGCGAATGGACTTTTCGCTCAGAAAATCCGAGATTGGATGAATCATAGTCGATCACATCCAACGCTTGTTCGATGTGCAAAGGACGTGGTTTTCCATCATCACCTAAGCGATTCCAATCATAGAGTCGAAACGTCGTGTCGCTCGCCTGCTGGATCTCGGCGACAACGAGGCCAGCTCCCAACGCATGGACTGTTCCAGCCGGAATGAAAATGCAATCACCCGGCTTCGGTTCAAGCGTTTGCAAACAATCCTCCGAGGCGCCAGCTTCTATGGCTTGGGCCAAAGTTTTGCGATCTACGCCCGGCTTCAGTCCCGCATAGACAAGGGCCCCTGGGTCCGCTTTGATTACATACCAGGCTTCGGTTTTACCTAAATCGGGCTTGGGCATCTTCTTGGCATATTCATCGTCGGGATGAACTTGAACACTCAGAACGCGATTGCAATCGAGATATTTCAAGAGAAGTGGAAAGCCATCCGAAGATTGAGCTTTTTCGCCCAGCATGGCAGTCGGAAAATTTTCGATGAGCTTTCGAAGCGACCAATTGTTCCAGGGGCCATGAACCACGAAGCTTTGATCGCGTCCATGATCGACAATTTCCCAGCTTTCAGCCCAAATCCCTTCGCTAGGAATAGGTTTGCCAAGCATCGATTCTAACCGTCGACCGCCCCAAATGTACGATCGAAAAATCGGTGCGAAGCGAAGCGGGGTGTTGGGGATCATTAAGCAGCTTTCTTTCCGACAGAGTCTGACTGATTCAGCTTATTGTAAAGTGTTTTCAAGCTAATCCCAAGCTCTTCGGCAGCCGCGATCTTATTCCCTTCATGTCGCGCGACGGCTTCCTGGATCGCTAGCGCTTCCACTTCGCGAAGACTCATCGGCCCCAGGGTGCGTAGTTCCTTCCGGAGTCGGCGGTCCGCAAAATGCCGAGGCAAATGCTCCGGTAAAATCGGGGGTGCATCACAAAGAATAGTCGCATGTTCAATTACGTTGGCGAGTTCTCGGACATTCCCTGGCCAGGTGTGTGACTCGAGAACTTGGAGGGTTGCGTCGCTGAAAAGACTTTCGATCGATGCGTGCTCCGGCCGAAATCGCAGATAGAGATGTCTTGCAAGTTCGGGAACGTCGTCGATCCGGTCTCGCAAGGAAGGGACCATGATCTCGAAAGTATTGATTCGAAACATGAGGTCTTCTCGGAATTGTCCATCTTGGACCATTTGATCCAAATCCCGATGGGTCGCACAAACGACCCGGACATCCACTTTGAGCGACTCATTATCTCCCACCCGCCGGATGTCGCCACTCTCCAAAACACGCAGAAGCTTGGCTTGCATGGCCAACGGGAGTTCACCAATCTCATCTAAAAAAATGGTGCCTCCGTTTGCAATTTCAAAAAGCCCCTCGCGCTGCGAGTCGGCACCCGTGAAGGCGCCTTTGCGATGCCCGAACAGTTCGCTTTCGATCAGGTTTTCTGGTAGTGCTCCGCAGTTGATCGCCACAAACGGTTTGTCACGTCGAACACTTTGCAAATGGACTGCCCGAGCGACCAGTTCTTTGCCGCAACCCGTCTCACCGCGAATAAGGACGGTACTGCTGGTTGGAGCAACTTTGTTGATTAGCTTCTGCACGCTTTGCATCGAAATATGATTGCCGATCAAACTCGGAGCGGCCCGTCCATTTTTCGATTGACGCTGCAATGCGACATACTCACGTTTCATTTCGCGACGAGCCGAAACGCGGTTCAAAAGCTGTTCAAGTTCGGAAAGTCGACATGGCTTCGACAAATAATCTACGACGCCAAACCGAAGGGCTTCGACGGCTGTTTCTAACGATTGTTTTCCGGTCAGGACAATCGCCTCGGTGGATGGGGAAAGTGTATGCGCTCGCTTAATGACCTGAATGCCGTTCATACCTGGCATGTCCAGATCAACGAGCAGGCAGTCAAACGAATCCTTTTCCAAAGCGGCGACGGCGGTAAAACCATCTGGACAGACGGTAACCCGATGTCCCATTTGCGGTAGCTCAAGCCGCATCAATTCCTGAAGCGATGGTTCGTCATCGGCAAATAGGATGGACAGTCCTTTGTTGGTTTTGGTGACCATTGTATTTACTCCAATAGGTTATCGTTATTTCGGTGGGCTAGGTTAGTTCGGAAAAGCTAATCGTTCGTTAGGCGGCCGATAAGAGC
>JANOAI010000132.1:0-10711 GCA_031411055.1 Pirellulaceae bacterium | reverse complement strand
CGGCTTTTGGTACCTGACCCCGTTTTCCAAGCCTACGTCGTTCATGAAAATGCTCTAGTATTTTAAAAGTCAGTCCGTGTCGATTTGCCTCATTTCGATGCCACCGAATTGAAATCCAAACGAACAAAAAAATGCAGCACTCGATCCGCGAGGAAATTCACTGGGTTTTTCTCTTTGTTGCAAGTTTATGGTTCGTTGCTGGATTGGATGCGATTATACCGATTGAATTCAATCAGTTTGGACTTCGCCCGCGTGATTTTGGGGGACTTATTGGTGTGCCCTTGATGCCATTTTTGCACGGTAGTTGGGGGCACCTGTTAAGCAATTCGATACCGCTCGTTATTCTGTTGACCTTGCTGGCTGGCTCGAGAGCAAATTCTATTGCGATTGTCGTAGGTCTCATCGTCACAGGTGGTGTCTTGCTCTGGCTATTTGGAAGGGCGAGTATTCATATTGGGGCAAGTGGACTGGTTTATGGTCTGGTGGCGTTCTTGATCGCATCGGGATTTCTCGAAGGCCGACCGATCCCACTGTTGGTCGCTATTCTCGTTGGCTTTCTTTATGGCGCGACAATGTTTTGGGGTGTGCTTCCCACTGCTGGCAAGAATATTTCGTGGGACGGACATCTCTTTGGAGCGTTGGCTGGGTTTGGTCTCGCATATGCCTTCGCGGGATGGAATACTCGAAGTGAGACGCTTCCCATCGATGAAAGTAGAAAGTGAAATTGGAAAGTGATGAGTTCGCGATGCAACGACTCCTCTCTAGGACTCGATCGATGGTGCTCGAGCCCCCTTTTTTGTCGATCACAGGTGAACAGGTAACGGGTGTCGACAAGAACCAAGTACTTTAGAACGCCCATCGGCTTTGGCCAGTTTACTTTCCACCAAGTTTGAGATTGCAAGATGCCTCACGTCCTAGTTACCGGTTACGGAGGATTCCTCGGGCAAAGCATTTGCCGCCAGCTACTGGCGGCTGGGCACTCGGTACGCGGCATTGCAAGAAACGCGTATCCAAAGATGCGACAAATCGGGGTCGACGCGATCGTCGGTGACGCCTCGTCTATGGCCGATTGCCGCAACGCGATCGAGAACATCGACATCGTGATACACACAGCGGCCTTGGCAGGTGTGTGGGGCAAGCGCTCGCTGTTTGAATCGATCAATGTCCGAGCGACCGAGAATCTTCTACAAGTAGCCAAGGAAAATGGAGTTCAAGCTTTCGTTTATTGTAGTAGTCCAAGCGTGACGTTTGATGGTCGACCGCAGTCCGGCGTCGATGAGTCGGCTCCTTACCCCACTCGCTGGCTATGCGATTATCCGCGAACGAAAGCGATCGCGGAGCAGAAGGTGCTTGCCGCTAACGAGGCAAGAACGTTCTTAACGTGTGCCTTGCGACCGCATTTAATTTGGGGTGAAGGCGATCCACATCTCATTCCTCGTGTTATCCAAAAGTGCAAATCGAATCGACTGCGCTGTGTCGGCGATGGAAAGAATTTGATCGATATCGTTCACGTAGAATCGGCGGCTCACGCTCACCTTTTAGCCATGAAGGCACTTTTGGATGGCAATGAGCAAGCGGCCGGCCGAGCCTATTTCATAACCGATGGAGCTCCCCTTGAGTGCTGGCAATGGATAGGTTTGCTTCTTGAGAATGCAGGTCTAACGCCTCCCTCCCGTCGGATATCGACGGCCGCGGCCTATCGGATTGGGCATTTTTTGGAGCTGAGTTATCGACTATTTCGGATCTCGAAAGAGCCGCCGATGACTCGCTTTATTGCCGCACAACTTGGGGTCGATCATTATTTTTCGATCGATGCAGCGAGGCAGTTTCTCGGCTACAATCCCATGGTGGATCGTCAAAAAACGCTAGCACTGATGTCGCCTTGGCTTAGAAAGCTGGCTGAATGATCTTGTCGTTGGGGCCTTAGGAAAGCTAGAAAAGGAACATAACCTTATTTGAGATGATCGGGATTGTTGACCCGCTCAGTTGTACCAGCCATTCGCGTGAAGCTCGCGATCAACCCCAAGCTCCAAGCCGTTTCAACCATGATTAACGTTGCTGAAATTCTGGACCTGCAAATTTCTTGTGTCGCGGAGTGGCATCGCGCGCCCTTGGAAAATCCGCATTCCGATTTACTAGGACTCGTTTGCCAGCAACATCAGTTCAATTACCAATTGTGGCATCAAGAAGATATCGCGCGCAGTCCCGAGGTTTCAGATGCTCAGATCGCAACTGTCAAACGAGCAATCGACCGGCTAAATCAGCTTCGCAACGACTGGATCGAACGTATCGATGACTGGATCACGCGTTATCTTGAAGAACATCAGATCGTGGCACCAGCCGATGCTAAGCAAAACTCGGAAACGCCCGGTTCGATGATCGATCGACTCTCCATCGTCGCGATTCGAATCTACCACCTTTTGGAACAGCTTGAGCGAAGCGATGTCGAGCCGTCGCATATTGAAAAAGTTCAACAGCGAATTGCGATTTGTCAACTTCAGCAGGCAGAACTTGGACAGTGTCTTTCTGACCTGACCGAAGAACTGGTTTCCGGCCGCATTCGTCATCGAACCTATCGCCAGTTCAAAATGTACAACGACCCCACGATGAACCCGTATCTGTATCAACGTCAAGCATTGAAAGCCTCGTAACTACTTAAAAGGAAACACAAATGCGACGGATCGCAGTTTTGAATCAAAAGGGTGGAGTTGGTAAAACCACCACCGCCGTGAATCTAGCCGCAGGTATTGCTGAAGCCGGCTATCGCGTTTGTTTGATCGATCTCGATCCTCAGGCGCACGCCTCCTTGCACTTGGGGGTCTCTGCCAACGATGAACAACCCAGCATCTACGACGTCTTCTGCGGGAATGCCACGCTAGCCGACGTCCGGAAATGGGTGACTCCAAACTTGGCTGTCGTTCCTGCCACGCTTGATTTGGCAGCCGCCGAACTCGAACTGGCCAGCGAAGTGGGTCGCGAAATCATTCTGAAAGAAGCGCTCGAAGTCGACACCGAAGAGTTTGACTTCATTATCCTCGACTGCCCACCATCGCTGAATGTCTTAACCCTCAACGCGCTGACCGTCGTTCATGAAGTCTTCTTGCCATTGCAGCCTCACTTCTTGGCCTTGCACGGGCTCAGCAAGCTCCTTCGGACGATCGAAGTGGTTGCCAAACGATTGAACCCAACGCTACGTCTTTCCGGCATCGTTTTGTGTATGTACGAAACGAGCACGCGCCTGGCAGCGGAAGTCACGCGTGATGTAGAAGACTTTTTTAGTAGCCATGCCTCAAACGTGGGCGTTTGGTCCGGTGCCAAATTCTTTAAGACCCGAATTCGCCGCAATATACGCCTTGCCGAAGCTCCCAGCTTTGGCCAATCCATCTTCGATTATGCCCCCACCTCGCATGGTTCCGAAGACTATCGACAGTTGGCTCGTGAAGTCATCGGCGATGTCATCGTTGAGGATTCGCGGGAATATCTTCATGAAGTTGCTTCCAGCAACTAAGCGTTAGTTCGACTGTCTCAAATCCTCTAGCACGAAGCGCAAGCGAGTGGCTTGGCGATCGAAACCTCAAGAAAACCACTCGCTTGCGCTTCGTGTTATCAATGAGATTGTGACGTCCTGAAGGATTTGGGACTGTCGAATTCGACTGAAGCCTTGGGGTCTATCATTTAAAAAAGGTATTCAAGGCTTGAGAAAAAGGAAAAGCCAGGCTCTCGCACGAAAGTAACGTTCCCCTCGCGATTAATGATCGCGAGCGAATTGTGCTCGAAGTAGTTTCGATCGAATAGATTGAGGATCGATGAACGGAGCTTCAAATTGGGAGTCCACTGGTAGGTTCCGTGAAGATTGTGGACTGCAAATCCTGGAGTTCCAACTTCACCCAACGTCGTCGCCAGGTATTCTTGATGGCGAACGAACCGACTTTGCCACTCGAATGTCCAGCGGCGTCGTTCTGGTTGGAAGAAACGAAAAGTCAGGCCGGAATTGAGCGGGTAGATGCCTGACAACCCTTCGCGACTGGACAAACGAGTTGTTAAGCCCGAGTTTATGTCAACGAGAACTGGCTCGTGATTGATGCCTTCGGTAAAGCTTGTTGAGCTAGCGACTTCAAACCACGGGAGGAATTGCCGTTCAGCCAGTAAATCTGCGCCGTATAAAGTGACTCGGTCGATGTTGCGATAGGCATACGATATCTGTGCTGTATCGGAAGTGATATCCGGATTCGGAATCAAGGGATCGGCCATCGCCGAGATGCCTCGGTTGAGAGAACCCGGAGGGTTCACCCCAATTTCTGGGAAGGTCGTGTAGTTCGTGGATGCTAATCCGATATAGTCACGGATGGACGAATGGAAGAGACGGAATCCATAGGTCGATTTGTCATCCTTTCGAATCAATCCGAGATCGAACTGCAGATTCTTTTCCGGTGCAAGATTCGAATCGCCAAAAGCAAAGCTATTTCCAAAGCGAACGAGTGGTGTGTACGGCTGATCGGAATATGCTTCCGAAAGATTGGCGTGACGCATCGCATAGGCGGCTCCTAAATTGAGCCGCGTCGTTTCTGAGAGTCGATAGTTCGAGGTCAGATAGGTTGTACTCAGTGTTCGACTTGGTTCGCTCAAACCAGGATAGAAATCGCCGCTGGGAGTGGATTGTGGCCCTGCCGCAACGGGGTCGTTTTCATCTACCGAATAGCGAATCCAATCGAGTCGTTGACCTGCACCAATGCTCAGGCGATCGGTAACCACGCTTTCGGCATGAGCGAATATTCCAGCATCATCGATCGACGAATCCGGAAGCCCAAAAGTGTCATTGTTGAAGAAAGGACTCCCATCCGCCAAGAAGCTGTTTTCTTGGTAGAGTTGCCGGACTCGACGCCAATCGAGACCGATCCCCCCATGCGATTCATCGCGGTCACCGACAAAAAGCTGGCTCCTCGCCCCCCAATTATCAGATAGCCCGCGTCCGACTAAGTTTCCGGTCACCAAATCGGGATAAGCGTCGCCGATCAGTCGATCAAAGAAGGTCGAGCGTTTTGCACTTCGACTGGAATCTCCATTGTACGTCGATTGGTTCCACCAAAACTGGTTTTGCCAAGCGTCCTTTCCGAAATCATCTTTGACAGTCCAACGGAAATTGATTTGATCCGAATTTTGGTCATTAATGTCATAGACAACTCCGGGAAGTTCGACATTTTGCATCCCTTGATGTACGTACCAAGCGTCGATTCGATGATGAGAGCCTATATCACGGCTAACTGAGGTGAATACATCATAAACGTCGTAACTGGCAGGAATGCGGAGCGATCCAAAATCGGAACCCGCCCGATAGTCATTTCCCGCTCGTTGTCCGATACTCGCGATCACGCCGCCTCGTTGGGTTGCATAAGTCAGTGTTTCGCGCGTCGAGAATTGCTGACCATTCTGGTTGTATCCGAGAATGGACTTCGACTGAAAAATGGGCACCGATGATCGACCGGGTTGGATCAACGTCGCGTCAAAGAAAGCAAAGCCCGGGCCGTATTGAACAGAATAAGGACCCGCGATCACTGCGATCCCATCAATAAGGCTTGGATCAAGCTGACTAAACAGCGAGTCGATATCGAGTCGCGATTTGATCTGGTTCATCCCATTGGCCACGCCAACGATCTGAGAGCCAGAGTACCCACGAATGCGCACATCCTGATTCACCGCCGAAGTGCGACGCGTAATGACACTCGGAGCATTCGAAAGTAACCCGCCCGTGGAAGCACTGGCTGCCGCACTTGCGCTCTGATTCGGATCAAAATCGGTTTCGGCGATATTGGAATTGGATGGAGTTGCGGCAGAATTGGAAGCTGACTGCATTTGAACGGAGTCCAGCTGGGACGGATCTTTCTCCGCCATGTCCAAAAGCGAATCAAGATCGGCCTCTCTCGGCGGCGCTTCCGCCACGTCCTTGGCGATGTCCGCTATCGGGAGATCCCCTGGCGCGACTTGAGATTCCGGGACTTGAACGGCAGTCAATCGCCACGCATCCGATGGCAGATTTTCCTCTGCGATCAGGCGAGCGTGCAATGAGTTCAAGGCAACCGCAACCACCAACGCGATTGGCGTTCCTGAAAAAAACGTGGCGCGTAATTCGTTTTTGCGAAATCCGTTTCGCATTTCCATCACAATATTGAATTGACCTGAATCGGGCGATTACGTAACTCGCCACATCGTCTTTCGTCCTGAGTTGAACTGGAAATGCGACGAACCATAAACATCGGATTAATCGGCATAGTCGTCAAAGAGTGGCGGGGGGGAGCTGCGTAGGTACGCAAATCCAACGTGAAGTGTCAATTGGACCAAATCCTCAACCTAGGGTCCTATGCCGTGTTGTTTACTCGGCGTGTATTCTTCCATGTGTATGTGCCAAATGGTCACTTTTCCAGCTATTAAGAACGTTTTCAAAGACAAGCGAGGTCCCTGGTGGATCGTCGCGCTGTGTCTGGTTGGAAACGTTTTTGTTGCCGGAGTCTCGATACAACCGCTTCAAGCCGAACAGAATGCCGTGATGGCCAACGAATACAACTTGAAGCTTGCCAGGCTTTATGCCACTGCCAAGTTTATTAATTGGCCTGATGGGGAGGCGAAGGCCCAGAGTCCCTTTGTCATTGCCGTAATCGCGCCGGACCCGTTCGCGGGCGGGCTTTCAAAGCTCGACGGCCGCAAACTGAAAGATCGCCCGATCGAAACCAAAGTCGTGAATACGGTCGACGAGTTTTTAAGTTGCCAAATACTGTTCGTTCCATCTAACGCGAACGCGATCTTGGTAGAGCAGATTCTGCGCAAGATCGACAAACAACCGGTGCTAGTGTGGCGCGAACAAACCGATTCGAAAACTCCGGCGCTGGCCGCATGCAACTTTGTTCGCCAAGGCGAGAGCCTCATTATCGAAATCAATCCTGCGGAAATGCAGCGTGCCAAGTTATCCCCTGACGGAAGATTGATGAGCCTTAATTTAGTGCGCGTTGTGAAAACTAGTCCCTAGGAATTTGAATACGAAGTTATTTGTCGACATTCAAGTAGTAGTATTATGTTAGCAATTCCAAGAAAATTCTTGCCACGATCGATTCAACGAAAGCTCCAATTTCTTGCCGGAAGTTGTGTTGCTTTCGCGGTTGGATTGACCTGTATCGCATTCATCACGTACAGCGTGATGAGTCTTCGAAGTTCAAAAATTCAGCAGGTTAAAACCCAAGCGGAACTGCTTTCGCACAACAGCGCTGCAGCCGTTGAGTTTCAAGACTCTCAGCAAGCTGACCGTTTGTTGGGGGCTCTCAAAGCCGAGTCGTCGATCACGGCCGCGGCCATTCTCGGGAGCGAAGGTAAGTTTATTGGGACGTATCCGAATCAAGCCGAGGCAAAGACGATACTTTCCTCGACTATCGCTCGGTCACGATCGAATCATATCGTTACCCACCCTATTTTGTCGGACGGAGAAGTTATTGGCGAGCTTCGTTTGTGTACCGATGTCAGTTCCGTAAGAGAAGCGATCGTCAATTATGCGACGCTCACCGTGATTGTAGGACTTGGCTCGTGGCTCGTGGCGATGGCCGTTGCAAGTTTCCTTCAGCGAAGTATTTGTACACCCATTCTTCGTTTAGCAGAGATAGCCAGGAAGATAACGGTCGAAGGCGATTTTAGTGTTCGTGTCGATGGGAAAACGGACGGCGAAGTTGGACAACTCAACACAGCCTTTAACGATATGCTGGCCAAGATTGAAAACTCGAAAAAGCAGTTACAAGAGGCAAAGGACCATCTTGAAGAACGCGTCTCACAACGTACATCCGAGCTCGAAGCGGCCCGGGATGCAGCCGAATCAGCCAGTCGAGCCAAGAGCGATTTCTTGGCCAACATGAGTCATGAGATTCGAACGCCGCTCAATGCGATCATGGGCTACGCGGATCTATTACGACGCGGCTGGGACGAATCCCCGGAAGAGCGTGAAGACATGCTCAAGACGGTCCATTCGAGTGGCAAGCACTTGATGACCGTTATCAATGACATCTTAGATATATCCAAGATCGAATCGCGCCGCTTGGAATTGGAAGTCCGAAGTGAATCGCCGCACCGTGTCTTGTCCGAA
The DNA here is from genome assembly GCA_031411055.1 of Pirellulaceae bacterium. Classification (GTDB taxonomy): domain Bacteria; phylum Planctomycetota; class Planctomycetia; order Pirellulales; family Pirellulaceae; genus JAIYDQ01. Next base: position 2,595 of record JANOAI010000132.1, on the reverse strand, counting down.
GTGGTTTCGTTGATGCGCGTCCCGTTTCGCGAAAAGAATCTTGAGTTGGAATACAACTGGATTGGCGCCGTACCGAAACAGGTAGAGCTGGATGGATCCCGACTGCGTCAAATTTTGATTAATTTGCTTGGAAACGCCAAAAAATTCACCAAGCAAGGTGGCGTGCAAATCATAGCGAAATTCTTGCAGGAACAAGCGAAAGCCGTGCTTTCGGTTGAAGTGATCGATACCGGAATTGGGATTCCAAAAGACAGTCAGGATCAAATTTTCGAAGCATTCGTGCAAGCCGATACCTCGGTGACGCGTAAGTTTGGCGGAACGGGACTTGGACTCGCGATCAGTCGACAACTAGCCCGGATGATGGGTGGTGACCTGACCGTCGACAGCGAAATAGGCCGCGGAAGTTGTTTCAAACTGACACTCAACGCGGGTAGCTACGATTCAATTGAAGTCGTCCCGTCAGGAGCCATTGGAGACATCCTTCCAAAAGAAGAAGGACAGTCCACCACAGACTCGTCTACGGCCTCGATACCCGGACTCCGGGTTTTGGTTGTGGACGATGGAGCAACCAATCGCAAACTGGCCTCCTTAGTATTGCGTCGCGGCGGAGCGGTCGTTTCGCTGGCAGAGAACGGGAAAGAAGCCTGCGACATGGTGCTTCAACATGGAAACTTTGATGTCGTCCTGATGGATATGCAGATGCCCGTGCTCGACGGCTACGGAGCGACTCGCAAGCTTCGTGAAGCTGGCATCACGATTCCAATCTTCGCGCTTACAGCCCATGCGATGACAGGTGATAAACAGCTTTGTCTGGACGCTGGATGTAGCGATTACCTTACCAAGCCAATCAACGCTGAAGAGTTGCTTGCTCAGATGAAGCTAATCTTTAATTCGCTTCTCCCCGAGCAACCTCGTCCATCGCAACCCGCGATGGCTTCGGCCATCGAATCGCAATTGCCGATCGAGGATCCGGAATTCGCTGAGATCGTGGTTGATTTCATCGCCGCTCTTGGACGAGAGACCGAGAAACTTCGCGAAGCGGTTCAGGATCGCGATGCAATCAAGACATCTCAGATTGCGCATTGGATGAAAGGATCGGGTGGAACGGCTGGCTTCCCATGCCTTACAGCGCCTTCGATTCAATTGACACAAGCCGCCAAGACCCAAGAATGGGATCAGGTTGAATGCCAACTCTCTGCAATCGAAGGCCTCCTTACCCGTATGATTTCGCCAAGTTTAGAAGATAAGCAGTAAACCATCATGCAAACCTCAACCCCTATTGTATCCAATCATCCCTTTCCACTGCCGACAACCACGATTCGTGCTGGAATTGCCATCAAATCGGTGAATCTTCCCGATGCGACATGGGCGAAACCAAACATCGAATTGAAAGACCAACGGATCTTTATCGTCGACGATGAGGACCTGAATATTCGTGTGGCGCGAAAATATTTGCGAAGTTGGGGATACGAAAAAATCGAATCGACGAATCAGCCCACGGAAGCGGTTCATCGGATTCGACAAGCCGATCCGCATTTGGTTTTGCTCGATGTCATGATGCCCGAAGTCAGTGGTTTGGAATTATTGGCTCAGCTACGCGCGCTCGAAGAAACCAAGCATCTTCCGATCGTGATTTTAACGGCTCATATCGAAGATTCGGTCAAGCACGAAGCGTTAGAGCTCGGTGCCAACGACTTTTTGAGCAAACCCATCGACCCTCTCGAACTGCAACCTCGCGTCCGAAACTTGCTTCATTTGAGCGTTCATCAGCGATGGCTCGAAGAAACATCAGTTCGATTGGAAGCTGAAGTGAAACGTCGAACGGAGTCGCTGGTCGCCGCACAGCACCAAGTGATTCACTGTTTAGCCCGTGCTTCGGAGTATCGTGACAACGACACCGGGCACCATATCATTCGCGTGGGAGCTTATGCCGCCATGATTGCGAGAAAGCTTGGGCTGGATGAAGAGTATGTGCAAACCATCGAACAAGCAGCCAAATTGCATGATGTTGGGAAGATTGGAATTCCCGACGCGATTCTCCATAAACCTGGCAAACTCGACGACCAAGAAATGTATCACATGAAGACGCATTGCGATCTCGGGTTGCATGTGATTACAAGTCTGAACGACGAGCAGGAGTCGGTGGCTAACCGGAAACATGTTCAAATGGGAGCCAGTATCTTGGAGATGGACGATTCGCCCGTCTTGTCCATGGCAGCTCAGATTGCACTCACACACCACGAAAAGTGGGATGGAAGTGGCTATCCATTTGGATTAGCAGGTGAGCAGATTCCATTGGAAGGAAGAATCACAGCCGTTGCGGACGTATTCGACGCACTGAGCAGCATTCGTCCGTACAAGCCTGCTTTTTCGCCGGACAAGTGTCGCGAGATTCTATCGGAAGGTCGGGGAAAGCATTTTGATCCCAAGGTGTTGGATGCCTTCATGATCGCTTTCGACGAAGCCATTCAAATTCGGGTCAAGTATTCCGACATGGCGTGAGAGCAGGCTTCAGGCTTCAGGCTTCAGGCTTCAGGCTTCAGGCTTCAGGCTTCAGGCTTCAGGCTTCAGGCTTCAGGCTTCAGGCTTCAGGCT
>JANOAI010000131.1:0-5208 GCA_031411055.1 Pirellulaceae bacterium | reverse complement strand
CTTCATTTATTTGGTTTTCACTTTTGAAAGGAGTAATAATTCCACGCATCTCAATTGTTTCAAGAAATTGAAAGAAGCTACCGCTGATATCGAAAGGAATTGCGATTTTCTGCGACTCCTTGTTGTTCGGCTCGACTTCTGCCAAAGATGCCGACTCCGATAAACCGGTTGGAGGCCAAGACATGGCACTAACTGTTTGTGTCTGCGGTTGTGGCTGTGTAGGGCCTTTCTGCAAAGCAAGCCGATAGAAATGTCGATCGCCTCCTTGGTAGGTCAGGTCGCTTATTTTGATGATAAAGGTTCCGTCGGCAGGTGGCGTGAAGTTGATCATGCCACCTGTGCGGCTCACTTTCAAATCATTTCCTCTCGCATCCGCGAGGATGAGTACCGGCGTGAGTCGCGAATCGATCCCGATCGCTGCACAATCGATGGCAACGGGTTCGTCCTTTCCACCTTGGAACGAATAAAAATCGATCGCTCGCTTCGTCGTTGTCGCGTTGCAGATGGAACCGACATCGAGTGGCATGGCTGTTTCGAGTGTGATGTTCGGCTTCGAGCGAACGACTTCGGGCAGTTTATTCACGGAAAAGGCACGCACGGACGACACGCCAAGCCTCGACATAACTCGCGCGTCGTAAACGCCTGCGGGAACATCGGCATCGATGGTGACGCTGAACTTGTTCACCGCGTCTGGAACCGGCTTGGCGGTAATCTTCGGTGACGAAAAGCTCAGTTCGGTCACGTCGTCAAGATATTCGCCCGTAATCGATACTTCGACACTTTTCCCAGCCTCCCCGCCCATAGGCATCATCGTGAGCAATCGCGGCAGCGGCAACGTAACACTCTGAGCGATCGCGTGGCTGGCAAGAACAAGGCTTGCCGTTAAGGCAAGGATCGATTTTGAAAACATGGTACCACCATTCATTGCAGACAACGTGTTTTGTTGAAGATTGCTGTTGAAGATAGTCGCCTTTCGCGGAGTGAAAGGCGACATTCTGGTCGTTTAGAAATAGAGACAATTCGTCGTAAGTGATGGTTTATCGAGTGTGCCAACTACTTTCACCTCTAATGATTGAATAAAAACTCCTTCGTGTTTACGATTGCCCAGAGGAAATCCTCGAAGGCCATCCGTTTTGCTAGGGCCGCTTCAATCGGTTTGTCTTGCGCGTCGATGCGAGGTCTACCGATAAACTCTTCGGCGATACGGCGTTCTTCTTCGGTTGGTTCGCGACTAAACGCCGCGAGGTACACTTCGCGTATTCCTTCCACGGTAGGCGCCTCAGCCTTGGAGAGCCTTTCGGCACGACCGTTGTTTGCAGTCAGCTTGGCCTTGACGTCGGCAGCGTTCATAAGGTGCAAGCTCTGTGCGAGGCTAGCACTCTGCACCCGCTCACATTCGCAGACGCTTGCATTGTCGGGGCGGCCGAAGACCTTGAGAAATGGCGATGCCTTGGTGTAGCTGTTGTCGGGGAGCGAAATGGCGCGCGTACCAGGCGGAAGGTCGGCGAAATCGGTCTTGGACGCGGTGGTCATGTCGATACTGTCGAGCAACTCTTCGGCGGTGAGCCGTTTCGGATAAAAATGCGAGAAGGCTTGGCGATCGATCGCGTTGTGCTCGTTCGGCACGGCGCTGAACTGGTAAGTGTGGCTCTGCGCGATGACTCGTACTATCGACTTGAGATCATAATCGCTGTCGATGAAATGCTTCGCTAACGCGTCGAGAAGTTCAGGATTTGTGGGTGGGTTCGTATCGCGCAGGTCATCCTCGGGTTCGATAAGGCCACGTTTGAAGAAGTGCTTCCAGTAGCGATTTACGAGAGCTTTCGCAAAAAATGGATTGTCTTTTTTAGACATCCAATCGGCTAATGCGAGGCGAGGATCGTCGTCGGGTGCGATGTCGAGTGGCGGTTCGCCGAGACCTGCTGGCTTTAGCATAACTCGCGTCTTGCGATGTTCGGTCTGCGCGATACCGCGCTTGTGATAGATAAGGTCTTCACCGGCGACGGTAGTTGCTTTACGACCGATCTGGCTGAAGAATGCGGCTAGGTGATAGTACTCGGCCTGCGTCCAACGCTCGAAGGGATGATGATGACACTGCGCGCATTGCATGCGAACTCCGAGGAAGAGCTGCGCGACATCTTCTACCTGCGTCGTCGATTCTTTGACGCGTTTGAACCAGGCTACCGGTGGATTCGAAACGATCGTCCCGGTGCTTGCGAGGATTTCACGGACGAGTTGGTCGTACGGGGTGTTGGCAAGTAAGTTATCGCGCATCCAAGCATGAAACGCGAAGTTGGCGGTGATGTCAGCTGCGTCGGCGCGTTGGTTCTTCAGAAGCGCCGTCCACTTGTTGGCGAAGTAGTCGGCGTAGTCGGGTGAATGGAGAATCTGCTCGACGGCTCGGTCGCGTTTCTCCGACGATTTATCGGCGAGGAATGCCTTTGTTTCATCGATGGTGGGAAGTCGACCGGCGATGTCGAGCGAAACTCGTCGAAGGAAAGTGCTATCATCGCAGATGGTCGACGGTGGGATACCGATCTGCTTTAAATTGGCGAAGACATGCTGATCGATAAAGTTCTTCTCTGGAGGCATCTGATCCGTAGGGGCACCGAGTGGAATGGTAATGCTGCAGACGCTCACCTGCCCCCCATAGCGAATCATGACGGCAACGTTCCCCGGCAAGTCAAGCGACTTGACGAGGCCGTTCTCGGATGCAGAAGCCATGGCGGAGTCGTTTGCCTCGAACAATGCGAGCTTGGTGACGTCGCGAAGACTACCGTCGGAGTAGCGGGCTGTGACTTTGAGCTGCAGATCCGAATTCGGCTTCATCGAGATCCGTGAAGGCTCGGTTACGATCTGGACCAGCGTTGGCTCATCCGGCTGCGTATAGGGCGTCCCTTCGGCGATCCATCGGACCAGGGTCTGATACATCTCCGAATCGGGCTCCAGTTTTTTTCCGCCGGTATGCGGTAGGATGGCAGTCGCTTTGGTGACGATCAGACTTTCTTCCGGCGCAGGCGGAAAGACGCGACGACCCTTGCATTGCTTGACAATCGCTTCGTAGTCTTCCTCCGGCTCAAATCCAAGTACGCTGAGTCGAAATCCTCGCTGGCCGGTAATCGCTTTGGCATGGCATGCACCTGCATTGCAACCCGACTTGGTCAAGATCGGCTGGATGTCACGAACGAAGCTTAAAGGATCTTCAGCGTGCAGCCTTAAACATAACAGCAACCACACACAAGGAATGAGGAGGAACCGACTCATGAAACGAGCTCCGGAATCGCTCGACCGTTCGCCACGATGTGAACAGGACGACCATTCAGATCGTTGATAGTTGTCTTGGTGTAGTCGATGCCAAGGTGATGATAGATCGTCGCCAAGAAATCGTTCGCGTTGCAAGGACGTTCGACGACATCTTCGCCACGTTTGTCACTCGCACCGATCACGCCACCTGTTTGAATCCCGCCACCAGCCCACAAACTGGTGAAGGCGCGTGGCCAGTGATCGCGTCCGGGTTGCAATGTACCCGTGGGGCCACTCGCATCACCGGGGCCTGTGCTTCGGTCGAAGCTGATCTTCGGCGTGCGGCCAAACTCTCCCGTTACAATCACAAGGACCTTTTTATCGAGCCCGCGACTGTAGATATCTTCAATTAAAGCCGAAACGCACCGATCATAGGTCGGCATTCGGAAACGGAGGGCTTCGAACTGATGGTGATTCACCGCGTGGTCATCCCAGTTCTGCACGCGACCGCAAAGCGGACCGTTAAGGTTGCTAGTGACGATCTCTACGCCGGCTTCGACGAGACGACGCGCCAGGAGGAGCTGTTGTCCCCAGCGGTTGCGACCATAACGATCTCGCGTAGCCGCATCTTCCTTGCTCAAATCAAAAGCATCTCGAGTCTTCGGATTGGTCAGCAATGTGGCCGCCTGAGCCTCAAACTCGTCCAGCGCGCCAAGTTCTCCTTCGAGATCAAACGCGCGCTCCAAAGTATCCAAGCTGCGCCGCAAGGCGAGTCGGTCGCTGAGACGCCTCGCTTCGGAGGTGTCGGTAAGACCAATGTTGGGTACCTGGAAATTCGGTCGGTTCGGATCGTCGCTGACCGCAAACGGCGCATAAGCGTCACCGAGATACGCAGCACTCGAGTACTCCGGCGAAGCGGCTGGGACACCGATATAGTTTGGAAGAGGATTGTCGCGACCACCCTCCTTGGAACGCAGGTAGTGAGCCACCGACATCCAATCGGGAAACCGCGGCTTGGGTTTATCACGCGTATCGGGATCACCTGAGAACATTTGCATCGTACCAGCGGGGTGGCCGCCGGCGGTCTGGTTCATCGATCGGACCAACGTAAACTTATCGGCGATCTTCGCGTTCATCGGCAATAGTTCAGTAAATATCGTTCCGGACACTTTGGTTTTGATCGTCTTAAAAGGTCCGCGATACTCGCTACTGGCATCCGGTTTCGGATCGTAGGTATCGACATGCGATAGCCCACCTGGCAGCCAGACCATGATGATGGATTTTCGCTCACTCTTCGGACTGGATGCGTTTTCCGCTCGCAATTTAAGCAAACCGGGCCAACTCAGCGTTGCCATCCCGGTGAGACCAATTTGCATGAAACTGCGCCTGAAGGCACACGGACCAACACAGCGCACGGTCGATGGAGGGAAGGTAGTCATGTGAGCGATTGTGGGTGGGGGGATCGTCGGGAGGGGCCAATGAGTTACGGATCGCGTTTCCGTTCCTCATGGTGTGCACATATAGCGACTGTCGACTTCGCCCATGCTCATTCTATTGTAGTCGATATCGTTAGATCAATTATATACGTATCGAAACGTCGGTGCAAAAAGGGAGCCTGGGAAGAGATTTTGACGATTCGGGCCATTTCTAAGCAACAAGTTGATCCGGTGTCGCTTGTAGTTCGCTATCGAGATTCCCCTAAAAAGGAACTCTCTTTTAAGTTCTCTCGCGTTTCGAAGATGGAGTCGCTCAAGCTGTTTGAAACTGTCAGGTGATCACACGGTTTCCCACAGTGCTTTTGCAGCGAGCGAGCGTGCCCCCGATCTCGCGTACAGGAACCACTCGCAAGTCGAGCGCGACTGAAGCCGGTATTGTGTTCTTTATGTCGAGCATTTTGATATTCTGCACTAGAGCATTTTCATGAACGACGTAGGCTTGGAAAACGGGGTCAGGTACCAAAAGCCG
>JANOAI010000130.1:0-6038 GCA_031411055.1 Pirellulaceae bacterium | reverse complement strand
CGTAGACTTCGGTAGCCTTGAGACGATCGAGCGGTTTGTAGCCCCACTGATCGCTCTCTCCGGCGGTCAGGCCACCTTTGATCCCGCCGCCGCACAGCCAATTCGTAAAGCAGTAGGGATTGTGATCACGTCCCTTACCTCCTTGGGTACTCGGCATACGTCCGAATTCGGTGGTCCAAAGAACAATCGTGTCTTCCAACAGGCCGCGTTGCTTGAGATCGCGAATCAGCGCGCTGGCTCCGCGGGCAAAACCACGAGCTAGTGGACCATGGTCGCGCTCGATGTCTTCATGCGAATCCCAGTTGCGTCGTGGAAAGCCGTTGTCATTACCGCTCCACACTTGAACGAATCGAACTCCGCGCTCCAGCAAACGTCGCGCGGCTAAGCACTTTCTACCGAAGATATCGATCTCTTCTTCTGCGTTGATCTCCGCAGGCCAATTCTTGCCATCCGATCTAATTCCATACATCTCCAAGGTTTGAGCTGTCTCATTCGAGATATCCAGTGCTTCCGGGGCAGCGAGTTGCATTTTTGCCGCTAGCTCGTAACTGCGAATGCGAGCCTCCAATCGTTCGTCGCCTGGATGAGCCTGCGCGTGAAGTGTATTCAGTCTCTCGAGAACTTGTTTTCCATCCTGTTCGCTCGCCTTGCTAATGAAGTCGAATCGCCGATCCGGAAAGAGATCGACAATCGGTTCCTCGTTGCCGGGATAAATGACGGTCCCTTGATGTTGAGCTGGCAGAAATGCCGCATCCCAATTCTTCGTGCCGTTCGACGCTAGCCCTCGATGGTCGGGAAGGACAACAAACGTCGGGAGATTATCGTTCATCGAGCCTAGGCCATAGCTGACCCATGAACCCGCACTTGGAAACCCCGGACGGTTGAAGCCCGTCGTTTGAAGAAGCGTCCCTTGCGAATGAACACCGGTTTTGCCGACGAGATTATGGATCCAAGCGATTTCGTCAACGACCGAACCGAGATCTGCAACAACTTCGCCCATCATCTTTCCGCTCTCGCCGTACGGATGAAAGTCCCACACCGGTTTCTTCCAAGGTCCAAGTCCATCTTGAAAGGCTTCGACCGGTTCATTAAAGTCACTTGGCTTGCCATCAAGCTTGACTAGCTCGGGCTTGAAGTCGAAGAGATCGAGATGGCTCGCCGCGCCAGCCATGAAGAGTTGCACGACGCGCTTCGCTTTTGGAGGATGATGAAGTTTGCCACCAAGGATACCCGGAAATTCACCAGCCGAGATTGGCTCGGAATCAAGCATCGCCGCCAACGCAATCGCACCGAGCCCGCCGCCGTATTGCCGGAGAAAGTCACGACGACAATTCGGCATTGAAGCAACAGTTTGATGGTATGGTGATTTCATGGTTTGACCTGAAGCGTCAGAGCGATTTTGAATGGAAGGTCTTGTCCCACCGGTTCATAACGTCACGCGATGATTTAAGTCGAAATTCGTGAAACAGCCTGTCGTAGCTACGTTCTGGCGAACGTAGCTACGAGCTATTAATGATTCGGGGTAGCGTCCCTTCGAGATGCACGAGGATCGGTTTGAAAGTCGGTTCGAAAGTTGCCATGTCCAGCTAATCCACAAAAACGAATTCGTTAAGATTCATAATCAAACGACATGCGTTCGCGAGTCCGTGTTCTTTTGCGAAGCGTACAGTCTCTTCGCGTTCTACTCCCGTCGGTGTCCGCTGAAGTGCGATCTGAAATGCAGCATCGATTTGTTCGTCGACCGAATTGGACACGTTCAAGACCCGCGTTGAAAAATGCATCGCCATCGCGATCGAAAGATCGTTGTTCAATTGCGCAAGCGCCTGAAGGGGCGTGATGGTTTGATTCCTTTTGTCGACCAGCATCGATGGATCGGCACAATCCATCGTCGACATCCAGGGCTGCTGCTGGCTTCGCACAATGAAACGATAAATCGAGCGTCGGTGAATCTTCGTGTCTTCAGGATCGGCCAGATGGTACTCGTAATGTGGCGAGTGTTCTGGGTGGGTGATAACAAAGTCTTGGAAACTTGGCCCACCCATGGTGAGATCGAGTTTTCCTGCCGCCAAGAGAATACTATCGCGAATCGCTTCGGCTTCGAGCTTGCGTCGATTCTGTCGCCAAAGGAGTTCGTTCGAGCTATCAATCTCCATTGCGTTTGCCGTCTGAACTATGTCGGGCGATGAAGTCTGGCGATAGGTTTCGCTGGTGACGATCAGCTTGTGCAGCTTCTTGAGTGAGCCTTGGGCTTCATCGCGAAACCATAGGGCCAGGCAGTCGAGCAGCTCAGGGTGTGTTGGACTGGCACCCATGCGGCCAAAATCGTTGGGGGTTTCGACAATGCCACGACCAAAATGAAACTGCCACACACGATTGACGATGCTCCGCCAGGTCAGCGGGTTCTTTTCGTCAGATAACCACCTCGCGAAAGCGGCCCGTCGCTCACCTTCGCTAGCATCTGCAGGTAGCTCAAAACGAGCGGGCAACGACGAAAGGCAACTCAGCGCGCCAGGCGTTACCTCTTTCACTGGTCGAGTCACATCGCCACGGGCGAGCACGTGGATGGGACGAGGCTTGCCACCATTAGCGCCGGTACCCATAAAGTTGCCGCTGCCGGTATAGACGGTTCCCGCGTAGACAATATCGGGCGAAGGAAAACTGCTCAACTCTTTTTTCAAATCCGTCAACTCACGGTCGATCGCTTTGAACTCGACACGCTGCTCCTCCGTCATCGTTCGCTTCAACAAGTCCGCGCGCTGGGAACGCAGTTCCGTCAGTTCGCTGTCTTGCTCTGGTGCAATCGCATCGACGAGATTTTTCTTGCTCCATCGGGGCAACAACTCGATGGAGTCGAGCGCCGTAACCACGGCGCCGGCTGCAATGTTCTCGCCCGACGCCGTGATGACCTGCATCTCGGCTAATGCAAAGATGAAATCGCCTTTGCGCGGGGCCAATTTGGTAGCGGTAACACGAACGAAGCGCCCAGTTGAATCATTTGCAGCGAACGTCTGGGGCTTCGTACCTGGGCTGGGAACATCGCTTTCTTCATTCGAAACCACCGTCGAATTGTTGGTTTTGAACTCTGGATCATCGCTAATTTCGATTCTATAACGGAGCGGAAACCCGAATCCTGCTCCGATATTGTTGAAAGTATCGTGCGTTGGTTTCAGCACCACTTGGTCGACGACTTCGCTCCGCCCCAAATCGATTTGAACCCATTTGATTGCATCTTGCGTTAGAGAAACGGCGCTGTGATAACCGAACTCCGGTTTCGTTGCGACCGGTTTCTTGGCAGCATCCGTGATCTTCTTATCGATTGCTTTGAGCTCTTCTCCGGCGGCTTCCTTCTCGATGGCCTTCTTACGTTCAGCCAATGTTTGCTGCCGGGAATCGAGCTCATGGAAGCGGCGTGTTGTAACGGCATCCGCAAAGTACTTGCGATCAGCCCGATCGAGGGCGGCGAAATTGGCTTGCAGCGCGAAGTAGTCTTCTTGTGGGATGGAATCGAACTTGTGATTGTGGCATTGCGCGCAGTGAACTGTTACGGACTGAAAAGTGCTGATCGCGTTGCTGATCATGTCGTCTCGATCCAGATGGCGTGCGATCTTGCCGTCCGTCTTCGACTCCGGCACTTCGGCGTGACCAATAAAGTCCCACGGCCCCGCAGCGATGAAACCGAGCGCGACGACCCCGTCGATACTCTCGGGAAAGAGAATATCGCCTGCGATCTGCTCCTGAATGAATCGGTTATAGGGTTTGTCTTCGTTGAAGGCACGGATCACGTAGTCGCGATAAGGCCATGCATTGGGACGCGGTTTGTCTTTGTCATAGCCATGCGTTTCGCCATAATGAACCACGTCAAGCCAATGCCGCGCCCAACGCTCGCCGTAACGCGGACTATCCAGCAAGCGATCGACGAGTTTCAAATAGGCGCTCGGATCATCGTCAACGCAGAAAGCATCGACTTCATCGGCTGTCGGCGGAAGCCCCGTCAGATCGAATGCAACCCGTCGAATCAAAGTTCGCCGATCCGCCGGTGGCGACGCTTTAAGTCTGCGTTCTCGGAGTTTTGCTTCGATGAAAAGATCGATCGGATTCGCGACGATCTCTCGATCGCTAGCGGGTAGTGCAACGGCCGATAGCAGTCGCAATGACCACCAATCTTTGTCAGCTAAGCTGCCGTCTTTGAGCTTTCTCCCTTCAGGCCATTCGGCGCCTGTCGTGATCCATTGCCGAATAACTTCGATCTCATCAGCGGACAGGTTGTCAGCGCCTTTGGGCATTTCCGGCTCTTCACCCGAAATCATTTCGATAAGCAGCGATTTATCGGGGCGGCCAGCCACGATCGTTTCGCCGCTTTCACCCCCAGCGCGAAACGCATCGCGTGAATCGATCGCAAAGCCACCCTTCGCTTCGCTCGCATTGTGGCAGCTCACACATCGCTTTTCGAAGAGGTTCGCGACCGAGTCAAAACGACGCTCGTCCGCTGTGCCACCACATGCGGTGAAGACGCCAATCAAGAGAACAACCGTGCAGATGGGTAAACGCATTGCAGAAACCGTGCGAGCCAACTTGTATGACAAGTAGAATGTTAAGCCCTTTGGCTTGAACGGTCAATACAACGGTTTATCCAATTTAGGTTGTTTTTTTTCGATTACATGTCCAGATTGTGTTGACAGCAAAAATAGCCCACTTGTATGATAGGTCGTTCCAAAGCCTCTTTTGCCCCACATTTTACCTCCGATTCCCGCATGTTTGCCGGCTGTTAATTTTGTCGTACGACGGACTTCCTAGTCCGTCGATCCGTCCCTGCAAGGACTTGGAAGTCAGTCCTACAAACGTAACTTCAGAAATTCGTTCTAAATCAACAGCCTGCTCGCTGGCAGGAGGGCGTTTTCAATAGACTTGTGGGGAATTAAAGACCAGAGTCGCATCGCTTCGCTAAAAACTCTAACTATTTGCTATGCCGCTTTCGCCAAAAATCAAAGGTCGAAGCACACGAGACTTGCTCGGACTTTCGAATCGTGTCGACGAAGTGGTTCAACGACTGCGAATCGAAATCGTAAGCGGTCGGATGGAAGCTGGCGAATCGCTTCCGTCGGAAGGGGAGCTAGCGACATCGCTTCGCGTTTCCCGAACGGTCATTCGCGAGGCGATGCGGATTCTCTGCACGCAAGGGCTAGTCGAAATATCACAGGGACGACGCCCGCGCGTGAAGGCGGCCGATTCGCAAGCTGCGATTATCAGCCTCGATGCCATGCTCAGCCGTGGAAGCGATTCTTTGCGACATCTAACAGAAGTAAGATTGCCCCTGGAGCTCGAGATCGCTGGGCTGGCTGCCGAGCGTGCGACCGACGATCAACTTGTAGCACTAGATGCTGCCAATCGGCATTTGGCTGCCGCCAAAGATTTGGAAGCGGCGATCGATGCCGACATCGCGTTCCACCGAGCGTTGGCTAAGGCGACAAACAATCCGCTTTTTGTTCTGTTACTGGAAACAGTTGCGCAGCTTTCACGAGAATCTCGCCGCCGAACCCTCGCGACTTCCAGCGTTTCATTCGCCCACCAAGAACACGTCCGGATCTACGAGACCGTAAAGAAAAGAAATCCCATCGCTGCTCGCGCCGCCATGAAAGAGCATATGCGTTTCATCGAGCGCGACTTAGCCGCCGCAGAAAGCCTTTCATAAGACTTCACACTTTGGGGAATTGAAAAGTGAGCAGCGGACCGAGGTTTTTGGCGATTCTGAAATCCTAAGTGTTTGGTCCGTTGCGTTGATTCTCGATCGAGGGAGCTATCGAACTCCGACTTGATTTTTTTAACGTTTCAATCGACCCGCCGAGTTTCAGTTGACGAGGGCTTCGATTTCCTCAAGCGTGCTGAAGTTGAAATCACCTTCGATGGAGTGAGCCAGGCAACCGGCGGCAGTAACGATGCTCATTGATTGTCATAACCACATTGGTGCCGATTTGCTCTTCTATTTACATGGCTCTTCCGCAGAATCTGTGGGTTGATTCGTTTACGAAATTCATGTTTAC
>JANOAI010000129.1:0-7761 GCA_031411055.1 Pirellulaceae bacterium | reverse complement strand
TTTAAATGCAATCGATGACGCGATTAGCGTACTCGTTAAGAAGGGATAGACGATGTCGATTTTCGTCAAACCGCAATACCATTCAATTTTGTGGCCAAAATTGTAGCGGATCGGCGCAAGCCGGCCGGTTTAGTTGAGTTTTCTCGCACTTCACCGGACGGCTCGCGCCGTTCCGCTAAAAGATTGAACGGTATTGCGTTTAACCGCGTGGGCAACGCCCCGCGCAAGAGGTTGCCGGTTGTTAGAATTCACCCATCGCCAATAAGACGCAAGTTCGGAACGAAAAATCTAAAATCTAAAATCACATGCGACCTCTCATCGACTCCCATCTTGATCTTGCCTGGAACGCGCTCTCGTTCAATCGCGATATGTTGGTGGGCGTTGCTGAAGTTCGTAGACATGAACGCGACATGGATGACGAGCTGGCTCGCGGCAAGAACACGCTCACGTTTCCGGAACTTCGTCGCGCGAATATGCCGATCTGTGTCGCAACGTTGATGGCCCGGAGCGGCCCTGATCAACCGCGAGTCAACGGCACAAAGCGAACGGATCTCGATTACGTCAGCCAAGCGATCGCCTACGGTCATGCTCGCGGTCAGCTGGCTTACTACCGACTGCTTGAGGAACAAAACGTCCTTCGTTTCATTACGACGCGCAATGAACTCATCAACCATTGGAAGGCATGGGAAGAGAATCCTGAGACGACACCTTTGGGGATTATCTTGAGTATGGAGGGGGCGGATCCGATCGTCTCACCTGAACAAGCACAAGCATGGTGGGATCTAGGCTTGCGAGCTGTCGGACCGGTTCACTACGGACGAAGTCATTATGCTTATGGAACTGCGACAGACGGTCCGCTTAGCGAGCTCGGCGTCGAGTTACTGAAAGAGTTTATGCGGATTGGAATGATCTTGGATGTTACTCATCTCTGCGATCGTTCGTTCTTCGATGCCTTAAACGTTTACGACGGGCCCATTCTCGCGAGCCATCACAATTGCCGAGCACTGGTGCCGGGTGATCGGCAGTTGTCGGATGAACAAATCAAATTGCTCATCGAGCGTGACGCGGTGATCGGGACCGCTTTTGATGCTTGGATGATGTTCCCCGGTTGGCAACGCGGTGTTACTCAGCCTTCAGTTGTCGGGATTGAAGCTGCCGCTGACCACATCGACCACATTAGTCAGCTCGCAGGATCCGCTCGACATTGTGCTATCGGAACCGATCTCGACGGCGGCTATGGCACAGAACAAACGCCACACGATCTCGATACGATCACCGATATCCACAAATTAGAAGCAATCTTAGAACGACGCGGTTATTCCGGCGACGATATCGACGGCATCTTCTTCGGGAATTGGTTGCGATTTTTCGAAAACGCGTTGCCCGTGAATATTTAATGATCGATGGTCGGAAGGCGTCATCCGAATTCCGCAATCGTGCGCCGATCAATTAGCGTCGGCGGCGGTGAGGAATCGCGCGTTCGAGCACGATGTCCATCGGTATCTCCGTCGTACGGATGTCTCGCCGCTCGAGAAACGCGACCACGTTCAGAAGCTGATCGCTCAATACAACTTCGCAGACTGTATAAGTGCGATCAAGCCAACGAATAAGAGCGATCCAGGATGAAGCGTCGAACAATCATCCTACGTTGGCTTCGACAATAGAAATCACGAATATGAATGAATCATTCCCCCTGATCCAGGGTTTTGACCGTTTGGGTGAGCCGGAATTGCGATCCAGCCCGGCCAGTGGATTTGAGCTCGTATTCGAAACAAGCTATCCGAAACGAGAATCGTATCTTCTCAATACTCCGCTCGATGCGATCCTTTACAGGGTATAGCTTTCGAGGCGATCCTGTATTTCTGGCTAAATTCTCGTTAGGCTATTGGCAAGAATTATTTCTTGTTCCGATTCTCGATTCACTCTTCTTCGCTTGAACAATCCATTGATCACCGAAGCCACAGAGCTGGACCGTAAAAAACAGAATTTGCTGCACTACATAACTCCATGGCCATCGGCGACCCACAAGATCTGTTGAACGCAAACTAACGAGTTCAAAACCATTTGCGGAAAGCATGGCCTCAATGGAGCGCCGAGAGAAAAAATGGACGTGTCCGATTGGCCTGAGCATTCGCCATTTCAATCGCTGAATCGCAAAACGAAAACTACTAATCCTCGGAAACGCCAACCACAACTCAGTTCCGGGTTCGGCGTGCGTCGCAATCTGAGTTAGTTGCTGCATCGGATTGGACATGTGTTCGAATACGTCAAAAGCAATGATGCAATCAAATTTTTCGTCGGTAGCGAGTTGGTCGATTGACCGTACCACCCCGGGAAGCGATTGCCCCCAATCGCCCGGATCAATACCACGACATTTCCAACCAGCAGCCATCATCTTGGAATAAAGCAAACCTTTTCCAACCCCGATTTCTAAACATCGGCCTGGCGAGTTCGCTTTTTGAATTCGATTCCACGCAAACGCTTCGGGTTCCGTCAATTCAACTTTCACCTCCTTTTCCCATCCAACCGCGATCACCGATGGAGAACCACAACGATACAAGTGGTTCAACAGATCTTGTGACGGCAAAGGCGAAATGGTTCCGTGACCACATTTGGAGCACCGGCAAAGGTCAAGGATCACATGGATGTAAGGATTGATGGAGGGAACCTTAAGAATCCCGACCAGCGTTCCACCGCAAAACATACATGTTTTTTGAATGTTAAAGGGGTTGCTTCCTTGAAACCCCTCTAACATAACATCCAATTTTTCCAGCGAATTAATCATAGATGGTTGTGGAGACCGCTAGGTCGAATGAAACGAAACAGCACGTAAAAAGATAACGGATTCTCATTGAGCACTCAGAAATGCGAGAATGATTATGACAAAATCCGCAAGTGCTATAAGCCCTAACAATAGACAAGTCACCGCGGGCGAAAATACAATAGCGTTGAGGTGCCGTCGATCTGGACCAAATTGCACGCATATGGCCAATTCGATTGAAGATGACACTCACAAAAAAGTCTAACAATCGCCCATTGAGGCTCAGACACTCGGAAGCCAACCGTCTCATCGGACGGCAAGCGGGGGTGTCTCCACGTAGCCCAAGACTCTGCTACGGCTTCGTCAGCGATCAAAACGTGGAATGGATTCCATTCCGAAATCGCTCGTCAAAGGTCCCGATTCGAATGGATCCGATATAACAACTAAAATGGATATACACCAGGCAAAATGGAGACACCTTGACGGAATCATGGCCTTGAATTTCCGTTCCCGTTGGCTGAGTGCGATTCGCGATCAGGTCGTTCGCTAGCTTCCTTGCCCTGAGCTGTTTCGCTCTGTTGTCGCAGCTCACGCAACATGTTCCAGATATCAGCGTAGCCTTTGAAGGTAACGTAAATCGTAATCGTGCAATACCAGACAACGCTACTGACCGTCAAAAAGAACCAAAACCAATGTCCGTGTGTCATGATTTACTCAAGCTTCGAGGTTTAATCAAAGAACCGATAATCATGCCGAGGCCGGCTGCAACGAAGGCTGCAATGCCGGCAATATCTGGGCCGATCATGGCCGCATATCCTTTCAAACTGGGAAGTTTCTCCATCGTCAACTGAACGATTGGAACCGCCGCACCCAAAATAATCGCGTCTAAAGCTCCCCAGTTATTCGCATGTGGCCAGTAGCAACAAGCTACCAAAAGGACCGACATACTTGAAAGGTAGATTGAACCGGTCAGGAGCATGAACGACCAAACGTTCCCTTCAAGCTTGTAAAATAATCCAAAGACTAAAAGATAAACACCGATCAAGCCGACGATACAACGGTTCCACAGAATCGCCGTGCGATCGGACCATGGTCGCTTTCGAAATGGCGCCATGATGTCGTTGTAAATAACGCTTCCCCAACTTAACATGTAACTTGAGTCTGTCGACATGTCAGCGGCTAGCATGGCTGCAATTAATAATCCCATCAGTCCAATCGGCAAGAAACCGCTCAAAAACTTCGGCATCGCATGAAGCGAAGCATCATTGAGTTTGCCCACAACGCTTGGATCAAGTCCCGTTCTTTCCTCTTGCGAAAGCGAATCCAGAGGCTTTCCAATGGGTGATTCGGCAATCTTCTCTTGCAATGCAATAGGCACGTTGGCGAGTTCTTCTTTCGAAAGCTGCCCCAAGGGCATCCACCCCAAAGTTGCGAGGGCCGCAATCCCCCAAATTCCAGGGATCAACCATCGGCAAACGAAAAAGAAGCTTGTTTGGGTAAAAATTTTTCGACCGGTTGCACTGTCCTTCGACGCCAAAAGTCTCGCAACCGTTGTTTGCCACGTAAGTGTCGAGGCCGTCGTCCCAATGATTTGGAAGAGGACATAATCCCAACCAAGACTTGGATGGATGAAGGCATTGAAACCGCCCACGCCATGATGCTGCTCGACGGTATCGACAAGCTTCTCCCAGCCGATTTGATACAAGACCATGATGGTTACAGCCAACAATCCGAGACTCATTACAACGAACTGAAGGAAATCGGTAACGAGTACAGAAAGCATCCCGCCAAGAACTGTGTAGACCATGACAAGCAGCAGTAAAGCCGTCATGATCCAGACAAGGTTGCTGATATCAAAGCCACAAACAAGACAAAGAAAATCTCCACCAATCTTGAGAAAGACTCCCATATTCAGCAAGCCTCCCATCACGATCACGACACCTGCCAACCATCGAACGAAAGGTCCGAATCGCCGCTCGAAGAGTTCGGGAAGCGTCATCGCGCCTGAATCACGAAGCGGTTTCACACAAAAGCCGGTGACACCGATTAAAAACATGGCCGTTGCTTGACACAATCCAGGCATCACGCCGGCAAAACCGTATTGATAGCCCGACTGGGCGGTATACATACAAGTAATAATGCCGAACTCGGTAGCTGCCAGCGAAGCAATACCGAGCTAAAGATTCATTTCACGGCCCGCAATGAGAAAGTCTTCTACTCGATGAACATACTTGCGAACATACAACCCTGCCCACATGGTCGCCAGCAAATAGAACCCGACAATCGAACCGTCCGTCCAGAACGAAAAATGAGTTTGTGCGAAAATCAGATTCATGGAACCTACTCAACAATTCTGTCGCCGTACAAAAGCATGCTAGTACTTTTTCACACCCAAAAATGAGGGTTGAGCTGAACCTGTACGACGGACTTCCAGTCCGTCGGTGCCAACCTTTGTCAACGGACTGGAAGTCCGTCGTACCCTAAAAATTTGCGGTGACGAAACACTAGTTGTTCTTCAAGCCTAATGCTAGGGAAACGAAAATCGTTATGAGTTTCGACCGACGCCGCAAGTCTTGACGACCTTCACTACCGGCTACCCCAGACCAAAACCAAATTCAAGGATAGGGAATGCACTTGCGTCGTTCGTCTATCCTATCATATCGCTCCGTAGACACTTTATCGCTCCCCCAAACAGAATCCAGGATGCGTTCTTGTGTGACTGAAGCTCTAAAATATGCTCATGGCCACTGCAGAAGACCATCGTGAGGATCGATAGTCGGCTATTTCATTTCCCGTGGCGAAAGATGGATCGCTGGCGAAGATTTGGGACTTAGCCGCCGCATTATCCCAAGATCGATCGAGACGATTTCCGATCCTAGTTGCATAGTGCCACATTGAATCAGCCGAATGGCGTTAGCCCAATGCCATCTACTTTTGTAGCGGAACAGCGCAAGCTGTCCGGCGTATTTCGTATTTTGCTTGGTTATACGGCCAACCAAGAACCGGGCGGCTCGCGCCGCACCGCTAAAGTAGATCGCATCGGGCATTCGCCGCAGTTCTTGCACTGAAAACCGTGGCTAACAACAACACGGCTAATGGTTTCGAAAACGTCACGAATCATTGGGAATTTGATTCAGAGTGGCGCTGTTCAGCTAGGTTATCGCATAATACCAAGCGATACGCTGAATCCGTTGAATCCCGCAAAAGTCATCGTCGGAGCTCCACCGTCAGTCCACAATTGACTTTCATAGGCCCCTTCAATAAAGGTTCGGCCTACTGGAGTCTGGCGCCTCCAACCAGTGCCAATCGAAGCGCCGTAAACGCCGGTGATCTCGTCGCTGCCATCAAATACCAAAACAGGAAGACCACGGTTGGGAGGCGGGGTCGCATCGTTGGCTACGATGCGCGTCAGATTCTTGTCTCCAAAAAGAAAGGAGAGGTTTACACCACCCAATCCGTAGAAACCGCTACATCCCAAAGGCAATCTGCCTTGAGCCGAAAGCAATGGCCCGATTCCTTCAAATTCTCGTTGCCATTGGAGCGCTGCTGGGGAGGCAAAGATTACGGGACCCGGTGTGACGCTCGCGTTGAATCGCTGATCCGTGTGGGCGTAGCGAAGCCCGCCCCCAATGTTTGCTTCAAAACGTTGGATTCGTAAATTGTAGGTTGCTTCGAGATCAACCGTGGTCGCACGCATTGACTGATTTACCGACAGTTCGTCGCCCGGAAACGGCGCAACGATCAGCGCTGGAAAAATGACCGATGTGGATGTCGCTGACGGGATCTGAACTCCATTGCTCGTCGCGTTGAATGGACGACTTGCATGATCAAAGTTCCAATAGGTTCCGCGAACACCAAGTCCACTTTTCGTCTGATAGCCCATCCAAACGCGAGGCGTTGACTCGTAGTCGTTGTCAAACGGGATCAAGTTTTGGGTGCCGGTCCCTAAGTCGGATACAATCGCTTGAAACGACTCTTTGTAGTGCAGCTTTGTAAATAAGAACGAATAACCGGCCGTCCAAGAAGCGCAACTGCAATCGGTAGTTGGTTTGTGGTAGATGGAGCGACGAAGCTGAGCCAATTCAGACTCGAGGTCCGTGATCCGCTGATCATGCTCATTTACCAACGCTTCTGAGGGCAACTGGGCCAAGGTAGGCAATGAAACTGCATTCCAAGCCATTAGGAGAATGACGATGGTTGATCGCGCAGTCATTATATTTTTCCTTTAAGCATGGCGGGCCCAATCTCACAAAACGTTTACTTCTATTCGTTTCGTCAGGAGAAAACGCACTCATGATGCAATCAGACGAATCCGCATCATCTGCATATCAAGCAAGTCTTTTTGTAGCGATTTGGCAAACAGTAAGGCCTGGGGGAAATAGCCGAGCAGGGAGACTGCGTCGATTTGTGTACTTACGCAACGATCTGTCGATGGGCTTGGAAGATTCAACGCGCGTTGTGAATGCCCTAGTTCTTGAGCAACTTCTTGGGAAATTTCCTCGAGTCCGCTCAACTCAAGCCAATGTCCGGCAGTTGAATCGCGTCTGGCTGCTGCACGTGACCCAGGCACGCTTCGAGCAACCCGAGAAAGCCAGTGGCGGAACCTGATTCCGGTTTGTGATTCGTAATGTCCGATCGCTCTTGCAATACGAACGAGAATGTTCTGAGTCCCATCCTGAGCATCCGCATCCTGCATGCCTCGCCATCCTGTTAATTACAGGGCGATAGATCACGACAAAATCTTCCCAAGCCCGATGGTCTTCTGGCGATTTTACCGCTGCAAGCAACGTTTCTTTCAGTTTCGGCAAGTTCGACGTGCGCGATTAGTCTTAGATCAATCGACCGCAGTATAGATACTTTGGCAGGGCAATCGCACAACGAACCCTTAAAAAGCTGCGATGAGACGGTCAAACGCTTGGTCGTCCCATCCGCAACGTTTGCGTTTGCCTCGGATTGTATCTTTGATGGTAGTGTCCCGTTGTAAAACGCTAAGGGCAAGG
>JANOAI010000128.1:0-2073 GCA_031411055.1 Pirellulaceae bacterium | reverse complement strand
ACGACGAAATACAGACTCTAACCGGAATGGCGTGGACATAAGGCAATTCGCACGTAGGCGTGTCTCTCCGAGACACGCGAATCGCGACCAATGTCGCGATGTCCGTCTCGGAGAGGACCTACCTGAGACGGACCTACGTGCTTAGTCCACGCCAGTCCTGCAAGTTAAATCAGGGATGGCGTTCACTTTGATCGGGTTGTAGCGATTGCAACGTCGACGATTCTGCAAACTTTGCCTAAACCCTTTCTTCAAGCTTTTCTCTTCCCTAAGAACGACGCACATTTCCAAGCCCGGAAATTGTATGACTTTTCTCAGGATAACGTCTCGCCATGTTTAACGCACAGATCCCTAACGACCGAACCGTAACGGAACGCCCTAATACCGAAGGCAAAGCCTTGGCGGTCAATCTTGATCAGCGGCGATATGGTTCGTTTGCGGAGATCGGTGCCGGTCAGGAAGTTGTAAGATGGTTTTTTCGCGTTGGCGGAGCAGCCGGAACAATCGCCAAAAGCATGTCTGCTTACGATATGTCGGTGAGTGATGCGATCTACGGGCACTGCGAACGGTATGTCTGCCGCAAACGTCTGGAAGACATGCTGAATCATGAACACACACTCAATCTGGAACGCTTGCGAGAAAGTCGTGGTGACACGACAGCTTTCTTCGTTTTCGCAGATACGGTCTCGGCTCGTAACTTTAAAGGGACAAACGAATGTCATGGTTGGATGGGCGTCCGTTTTCAGGCACATCCTCGGGATCAAGACAGTCAAATCATTATCCACGTCCGCATGCTGGATACCGAGAATGCACTTCAACAAGAAGCGCTCGGCATTGTCGGTGTGAATCTTCTTTATGGTGCATTCTTCCTGAATCATGAACCAGACAAGCTCATTGAATCCCTGCTCGATAATTTGAGTACGCGACGTATCGAAATCGACATGATCGAATTCTCCGGTATCGCTTTTCGCAATGTCGACAACCGAGTTATGAGTCTTCGATTGGTGCAGCTTGGCTTGAGTAGCGCTGCGATGTTCTCTGCAAAAGGCGAAGTGCTCCAGCCTTCGGAAGTGCTCTACAAGAAGCCCATTCTCGTCGAACGCGGAAGCTTTCGTCCGCTTACGAACGTCAACCTCGACATGCTACGCTCGGCCCATGAAAAATTCTGCCATGAACCCGATGTAGCGTCCGATCAAGTTGTCACGCTCGCAGAAATCACGATGCATAACTTGCAAGCGAACGGCCAGATCGATCTCAAAGATTTCCTCGCCAGAGTGGACGTCATGGCTGCTTGCGGCATGACGGTTTTGATTTCTGACTACTTCGAATACTACCGTTTGGCCGCCTACTTAGCTCGTTACACCAAGAAGAAGATCGGCATCACCATGGGAGCGGGCAGTTTGTGCGATCTCTTCAATGAAAAATACTATACGAAATTGGACGGTGGAATTCTTGAATCCTTCGGTCGACTATTTAAGAACGACCTCAAATTATACATCTATCCTCTGCTTGATCGCGAAACTGGCGAGCTGATTACTGTTGATAACTTGGAAGTTACGGCCGAGTTGCGCCAGCTCTATCAACACTTAGTCGACAACGATTTTATTGAACAACTTGACAACATCGAAACGCAAAATCTCAATACGTTTTCACGAGAGATACTGCAAAAGATCCAATCGGGAGATGCGAGTTGGATTGATCATGTTCCGGCTGAAGTCGCCGAAGTGATTCAGAATCGCGGATTCTTTGGCTATCGTCGGACGCCAGTAATCAAAGAGCAAAAGCCAGCTTACACGCCGGTTACGTTCGGTAGCACACCCACCAAAGCGGTTGCGCCGTCGCCGTCGCTGTCGTAGCTGCAACTGTGTCCGTGTCCGTCGGTAGCTGGCAGGCGGTTTACAAACGCTCCGCATTTCGATAAGCAATTGTAAACCGGCGCTCGGAACAGATTGCGTATCGGTTTGCATTCTCTTTGGATGCTTTGAGTTCCGCTGCACGGGGGCGATGGATTTCTTTTGCATCGCGATGGCGTCTTAGAAACCATTTGGCTAGTTCGACTGTCCCAAATCCTTACGG
>JANOAI010000127.1:0-7232 GCA_031411055.1 Pirellulaceae bacterium | reverse complement strand
CAAAACCTACGCTGGCACGCCCGCATCGTTCTCGGAGAGAACGGCGACACTTAAGAACGGCGACACTGATAGCGCATCGTTCAAAGGAACGAATGGCGAAAATGCAGAGTCTCGACGAAGGCTAGGCAGGGATTAAGGCTTCAATCCCTAGTTTTTTGATCTTCTTGTAAAGCGTCGTGCGGTTGATGCCGAGGGCGGCGGCTGTCTCATTCCGATTCCAATTTCTCGATCGAAGCGCATCCATAATGATTCGACGCTCGGGCTCTTCGAGGGCTTCGTCCAGCGTTACGGTGCGCCCTGTCTGCGATGATGTTCCAGCGGTATGCGAGTTCGAAACGGCCGGACTATAAGCAGGTGCAAGACCAAGATGGTTCGCCCCGTTTGAATCGCCGGCAAGGGAAACGCCGCTTGCAGAAGCATTCACGTGGCGGACAGATGATGGTAGTAAGTCTGTGTCGATGATCGGTGTTTTCGCGAGCAATACAGCCCTTTGAACGACATTCTCAAGCTCTCGAATGTTCCCTGGCCAGGTATGCTCGCAGAGGGCCTCGATGGCGCTGGGGGTGCAACCTTCAATTTCGCGTTTGAATTCAACGGCTGCCTGTTGAAGGAAATGTTCGACCAGGAGAGGAATATCGTCGCGTCGCTCACGAAG
This sequence comes from Pirellulaceae bacterium, assembly GCA_031411055.1. Taxonomy (GTDB): domain Bacteria; phylum Planctomycetota; class Planctomycetia; order Pirellulales; family Pirellulaceae; genus JAIYDQ01. Next base: position 6,577 of record JANOAI010000127.1, on the reverse strand, counting down.
GGGTGGCAGTTCGAGCCGAATCACGTTGACGCGGTAGAAAAGATCTTGACGGAAGGTTCCGTCGGCCACGGACTTTTCAAGATTATCATTGGTCGCCAGGACAACCCGTGTGTCGACGTCGATCGTTTCATTGCCACCGAGTTGTTCAAATTTTAGTTCTTGAAGAACGCGTAGCAGCTTGACTTGCAACGCTTGGCTAGCTGTTCCGATTTCATCGAGAAACAAAGTACCAGTATCGGCGAGTTTAAACTTGCCGGGCTTGTTGGACGTAGCCCCTGTGAAAGCGCCCGCAACGTGACCAAAGAGTTCACTTTCGAGGAGATTGTCGGGTAATGCACCGCAGGCGACTTCGATGAAAGGTCGACTTCTTCGATTCGACCGCTGATGAATGGCTCGTGCGATCATGCTCTTGCCAGTCCCGTTTTCTCCTGTAATCAGAATCGATGCTCGAGCGTCGGCAACGCTATCAATGACGTCGAAGATTCGGATCATGCGAGGGTCATGGCCCAGAATGTTTTCTAAACCAAACCGTCGGTCGAGTTCTTTTTTGAGTCGTTCGTTCTCACGTGAAATCGAGTTCTGCTCCATGGCCCGTTTCATCGATAAAAGGAGCTCTTGATCGATGAGTGGTTTTGTCAAAAGATCAAAGGCTCCAGCCGCAACCGCTTCGCTCCCCGCTTCAGGGCCCGCGTAGCCTGTCATCATCAGAACGGGGGTCTGTGGTTGGCGTTTCTTCATCCAACGTAGCAGGTCCATCCCGTCGCCATCTTCCAGTCGAATGTCGCAAAGAACGAGACTGAAGTCGTGCTCTTCAAACCTCTTTTTAGCTTCGGGAATCCCGGCTGCGGTTTGGGTTCGAAAGCCTTCCGAACGCAACCAGTCCGACATCGATTCAAGCAACCATCGATCGTCATCAATGAGCAATAGGTGAGGCGAGTTGGAAGCGTTTTTCATGGCTGTTCCGAAAGTTAAACCAAGTCGACCGGTCGTTCGCCGGCGTGTCATACTTCCTGAACGCTAGGTTGCAAAAACGCAACAAGGCAAGTTTGACGCGTTGGATGCAGGCTTCATTTGGGTCGAATCGTTTTCCTAATCCCTACAATCGGAACAAAGCGAACGGAAACGCTGCCAGCAGCCTTCGATTCGATCTGTTAGAATCGCTCTCCTTCCTACCGGCCTACTAGCCCAATCTGTTAGGCACAAACCCATGAACGTTGTGAACACGCCTGCCTTGAAACCCAACGTGGCAGTTGACCCCTCTCCCCGGATCCGAATCGCAAGTGTCGATGTATTCCGCGGGCTGGTCATGTTCTTAATGCTTTTTCAGGTCGTCAGGATGCATGATCTGGCGGGTGAAAAACTGAAGACGGAACCGGAAAGCAGTGTTTGGAAAGTGATCCAACATCACACGGAGCATGTTGAATGGGAAGGTGGCTCGCTCCACGATATGATTCAGCCAGGCTTTTCCTTCCTCGTGGGAGCAGCGTTGGCCTTCTCGCTCGTCAATCGTCGCAACCATGGGCAGTCCTGGCTGCGGATGTTCCTGCACGCCATCTTGCGAAGCGTGGCCTTGGTGGCGTTGGGTGTGTTGTTGCGCAACCTGAAGACGGAAAGGATCAACTATGAATTTGCCGACACACTTTGCCAAATAGGTTTTGGATATGCTTTTCTGTTCGTAATCGCGACGTTGCCGAAGTTTTGGCACTATGCGATGTTCGGTGCGATTGTCATCGGATGGTGGATCGCCTTTGTAAGCTATCCGGTTCCGCCAGCCGATTTTGACTATGCATCAGTAGGGGTAAGCACCGACTGGCCGCACCATAAGACCGGGCTTGCTGCCCATTGGAACAAGAATGCCAATCTTGCTTCCAATTTCGATCGTTGGTTTTTGAATCAGTTTCCTCGCAATAAACCTTTTACCGCCAACACCGGAGGCTATTGTACGCTCAACTTTGTTCCGACCCTCGCCACGATGTTGCTTGGCTTGATCGCCGGGAGTTGGTTTAGTCCATCATTTACGTTCGGCGCGCGAACGAGTCGCTTTCTTGTCGGTATCATCCTGTGCCTAGGACTCGCTTGGCTGATTAGCTACTTGGGCTTTTGTCCGATTGTCAAACGCATTTGGACGCCGACATGGGTTTTGTGGAGTGGCGGGATTTGCTTGGCCTTCCTTTATGTTTTCCACTTGATCTGCGACGTTGGTGGTTTCAAAGGCTGGGCCTTCCCGCTCACGGTTATCGGAGCGAATTCGATTGCCGCCTATATCATGAGCTACGCAACCGTCCCGTTCCTGCGCAGTCGGATCGATAGCTGGTTGGGTTTCCTCTGGAAAAGCACAGGCATCTACGCGCCGCACATCCTCGGATTCGTTGTGTTAACCGTAGTGTGGCTCATCCTTTATTGGATGCATCGACGAAAGCTTTACCTCCGACTGTAGATGGCGCCCGGCCTACGATCTACTAAATCTGGTGGGTCTCGAAGACTCAGCCCACCCTACAAAAGAACCGACGTTGGCTTTTGCTCCAGGTCCACGTCTTTTGTTGGGAGAGTCGCGAAGAAGGGGAATAAGTCGCGACGGTGGAGCGTCGCGGTACATTTAGCCCAGGACGGGCAATGGTGCGGCCGAAGTTCCTTGCTCGGCTGCTCGTGCAGCCAACGAACGGGTCAGCGCGCGGGCGATTTTTTCAAAGGGTTGCGATGTCATCGGATCCTCGAGTACGTTTCGCAAGCGTCCTTCATCGGACTGTTCTCGCATCGGAATTGTGATCGGGATGTCACCGAGAAACGGATGTCCTAGATCTTCTGCCATCTTCCTCGCTCCCCCGCGCCCAAAGATATCGTACGTTTTGCCATTATCTGGGCACAGGAAGCCACTCATGTTCTCCACAACCCCAAGGATCGGTACTTTGGTTTTTTCGAACATGGCAATCGCTTTGCCCGCGTCAAGCAAAGCGACTTCCTGCGGTGTGCAGACGATGACTGCTCCGGCCAAGGGAAGCATCTGAGATAAAGTCAGAGCGACGTCGCCGGTGCCCGGCGGCATATCAATAATGAGATAGTCGAGCTCTCCCCAAGATGTATCGCGCAAGAACTGTTGGATAGAACCGTGGAGCATGGGTCCACGCCATACAACGGCTTGGTTTCGTTCCACGAGAAAGCCCATCGACATCACCGGCATCGAACCACTCAAGATCGGACGAATCTTTCCATCGTGAATTTCAGGACGGCCACTCAGCCCCATTAAATGGGGAATACTTGGACCGTAAACGTCAGCGTCCATAAGCCCGACTTTGGCGCCGAGCCTTTCGAGCATAATCGCCAACGACGCAGACAGGGTGCTTTTGCCAACACCGCCTTTCCCGGCCCCGACGGCAATTACGCTTTTTACCTTCAAGCCGATCTGGCCAATCGTCGCGGGTGGGCGATTCAAGATCCCGAGGCCGATCTCAACGCCGGTTATCGAAGGGCTTTGCGCAAGAAAATGATCGCGCAAGGCATCGACGACTTCTTGTGCAATCGGCTGCGAGTGAGTTGCCAGGAGTAGTCGGCACTTCACATGGCCGTTGCTGATTTGCCAGTCGGTTACTTGATTCGTTTTAGAAAGCGGTCGCCCCGTTTCCGGGTCTTTGAAAGTTTCTAATGAACCTTTGAGCAAATCGTTGAGTTCAGCGTCGTTGTGCATGGTTGGGTATCGAGTTCATTCTGTGTCGTTGTTGTTGCAAAAAGGTCTTGAACGGATCAATTGTTTTCCGTTCCAAAAAAGACCGTTTCCAATTTTTTACTTCGGCAAGGTCGTTGAGTCGGGAAAGGTGCGCAAACGAGTGAAAGGGTGCGTGGGTTGGAACCCGTGCTTTTCGTTCGGTTACCAAGCCGTTCCGCCGAAAGGCGTTCCTCGCGTTTGATAGATTATCAGCCCCGGGCCAGTCATGCGAAGGGTTGGGCTGCTCGCGCCGAGGAATCCATTTGATCCCTCTCGGTTTGCACGCGTCCATTCGATGGTAACCATCCCGTGAAAACCGACCAAACTTCGCGAAGCGAGCGTGAGCGTTTCATCCACGCCCAGTTCTCGTTTGATGAGTTCCCCCTGTCCAGCGAAAAAGAGATCGCCTTCGCCCGAAACTTCGAGAAGTGGAATCGACTTGCCGATGTTGCCGTGCTGAACCCCGATGGTTTTTGCGGAAAGCGAAACGCCGCGAGAATGAGCAATAAAATTACGTGGACTGAGATAGAAATTGAGACTTTCTACGATTCCGAACTGCTCCACCTCCCCGAAGGACCAGGGAGCCAAACTCAAATAGGATTCGGACGCGGTCCCTCGAAAAGTCGCCAATTGGCTGCGGATATCGTTCATGGAAGCCGCTTTTGCCGAGCCCCACCATTGAGCTCCCGAGGCTGGTCGATTTGGCAATTCGGCTTCGATTTCATCCGAGACCGCAACGACAAATTCGGGGTCGGTCAGGATTTCTTCATCTTCATCGAGAAACAAGTCGAGAGCTGCGTAAAGCGAGCTTTGGATTATTGAATGACGCATGACGTCTCTTTGATTGACAGGCGGAAGCGAGCACAATACTATAAGGTATCAATGAGTCCCATAATGCCAAGAACGATTCCCGTGATTATTATTACCAGCCGTCGCCGAAAGGTGTCTGCTTAGGGGAATTCGTCAAACCGACTAAATCCTAACCCCTGAAGCTGACGCTTCAGGGGTTTTTTTGTTTATTTCCCATAGCCATAGTCCCAATGATGCGACCAATCCTAGTCTACGACACGACCCTTCGCGATGGCACCCAAGGTGAAGGCGTTTCGCTTTCGCTGCAAGACAAACTGAACATTGCTGTTCGATTATCCGAAATGGGAATCGACATGATCGAAGGGGGATATCCTCTTTCGAATGAAAAGGATGTTCAGTTCTTTCAGCAAATTCGAAAGTTTGATCTTGGTCATTCCAAGATCTCGGCCTTTGGGATGACGCGTCGGCGTGGAATGAAAGCAGCTGACGACCCTGGCATGCAAGCCCTCGTCGCCGCTCAGTCCCCGCTGATCACGCTGGTCGGTAAGTCATGGGATTTCCACGCCACCGAAATCTTGGGCGTTTCGTTGCAGGAAAATCTGGACATGATCGGCGAGAGCACCCACTTTCTCGCGCAAAGTGCCGAAGTTGTCTACGACGCGGAACACTTCTTTGATGGCTATCGAGCAAACGCCGAATATGCCCTGAAAGCAATCCGTACGGCCGCGTTGGCGGGGGCAAAATGGATTGTCCTATGCGATACCAACGGAGGAGCCCTCCCGGAACAAGTCGCCGCGACGGTCGCGGCTGCAAAAGGCGTTCTCGAGGGAACCGGAGCCCGTTTGGGTATCCATTGTCATAACGATGGAGATTTGGCGACTGCCAACTCGTTGGCTGCAATTGATGCGGGTTGCGACCAAATCCAAGGAACGATTAACGGTATTGGCGAGCGTTGTGGTAACGCTGACTTGGTATGCGTCATGGCGAACTTGGCGCTGAAGAAACAAGGCTACCAGGTTCTTGGAGGCCGATCGCTGGAACACTTAACCGAGCTATCGCGATACGTTTACGAAATCGCCAATCTCCAACTGAGGACTGGCCAACCTTTCGTTGGCCAGAGTGCGTTTGCTCACAAAGGTGGAATGCACGTCCATGCAGTCAACAAAGCTGCCCACACCTACGAACATCTTGATCCTGCTCTTGTTGGCAACGAACGCCGAATCCTCGTCAGCGAGCTGTCGGGTCGTTCGAATATCATCGCCTTAACTAGCCAACATAACCTCCAAAATGACCGGGGGCTCCTCGATAAGATCCTTTCCGAGGTCGTCACGCGCGAGAACCAAGGCTATCAATATGAGGCAGCCGAAGCCTCCTTCGATCTCCTGGTGCGACGTTGCAGCGACCGTTTTCAGCCTCATTTTACTCCGATTAAGTATCAAATCGTCGCTGGCGATAACAACATTGTTTCTGGCGGTTCGACCGAGGTAAGCCAGGTCTATGCCGAGGCGATTCTGAAAGTCCAAGTCGGCGATGAAATCCGTTTTGAGGCCGCCGAAGGCCACGGACCGGTGAATGCGCTGGATGCTGCTCTTCGCAAGGCTCTCGCAAGTTTCTATCCTTGCCTGGATACGATGCGGCTGGTGGACTACAAAGTCCGGGTCGTCAACGGCCAGGCCGGCACGGCCGCCTGCATTCGTGTCAACATCGAAAGTACCGACGAAACGGGCTCTTGGCGCACCATCGGTGTGAGCGAGAACATTATCGAGGCCAGCTGGTTAGCTCTCATCGATGCTGTCGAGTATAAACTGCACAAGAACGAAGTTTAGAAATAGTAAAGACGAAATGACCACACCTTCCCCCGAAATCCCGACCCGATTTGAGTTCACGGAACGAGCTGACGCGATTTATGCGGCGTGGGAAATGGCTGGTTGCTTCAAGGCTGAAGTCAACCCTTCGAAAAAGCCATTCACGATCGTCATTCCGCCACCCAACGTGACGGGCGCGCTTCATCTAGGACATGCTCTCAATAACACACTTCAAGACATTCAAATCCGCATGCATCGCATG
>JANOAI010000126.1:0-1835 GCA_031411055.1 Pirellulaceae bacterium | reverse complement strand
CCAAAGAACCAGTCCATCTCCAAGTCGGCGATTATGTTTTGATTCCAGCTCATCATAGGCATCGAGTTGAATGGACCAGTCCAGATGAGCCTGCGATTTGCTTGGCGGTGTTTTATAATTGAGTTGATTTGATGGAAGCTGAAACGCCATTTCGTATTGCTCTGATCGTCGTGATTCTCTTCACGACGGTTGTAACGGCTTACCATCGCATTCAAGCCGCTTCGTCGAAGGAAGCGATATCCAGAAAAGAAGAGGGATATCTTTTTGCGATTGCACTCCGACTTGCTGGTCTCGGACTTTTCGTTGTTACGCTTGCCTATTTAGTCGCTCCACAATCGGTTCAATGGTCGATGTTGCCAGTTCCAAGACCGATTCGATGGGTTGGGGCAGTGGCAGGAATACTGTGTTCCGTTTTGATGTTTTGGACGCTCAACAGTCTGGGGAAAAATCTGACGGATACTGTTGTCACGAGGAAAAATGCCACGTTGGTAACGCATGGACCGTATCGATGGGTCCGACATCCATTTTATGTAACAACGGCGTTGGTCATGTTTTCGGTAACGCTGCTTACAGCAAATTGGCTGATTGGGATGGGAAGCATTGTTGTCTTGGTTATGCTCGCCATTCGAACCCCCAAGGAAGAACAAAAGTTGGTTGAGCGATTTGGTCAGCAATACCTTGTCTACATGGCGAGAACAAATCGATTCTTTCCACGGATACCGATGAAATGAAAAAGGATTAATCATGTGGAATGAACGATATGCCAGTGACGGCTACATCTACGGAACTCAGCCGAATTCGTTTCTGGCAGAAAATGCCAGTCGTCTTACTGGTCCCGTACTCAGCCTTGGTGAAGGTGAAGGACGAAATGCGGTCTACCTTGCGTCTCTCGGATTGGATGTGCTTGGCGTTGATGGATCAGAAATGGGCCTCGCAAAAGCTAGAGCCCTTGCGGCATCGAAAGGAGTAGTCATTCGAACTGAGGTTTTTGACCTTTCAACCTATGAACCAAACGAAAGCTTTTACGGTTCAGTAGTATCGATATCCTGCCATCTACCAAGCGTTATTCGTCGGCGACTTTATCCACTTGTGGAACAGAGCTTGAAACCGGGTGGGATCTTTTTGCTCGAAGCCTATACCAAAGATCAACTGGCTCGAAATACCGGCGGACCCAAAGATCCAGATTTGCTGATGTCTCGCTTGGATTTAGAGGCGGAGTTCCCGAATTGTGACGTGATCCTATCCCAAGAAATTGAGCGTGAAGTCAACGAAGGGGAATACCATACCGGTTTAGCCTCTGTCGTCCAATTCATTGCTAGGAAGAAAGCTTGAATCTCTCTGGCGTTCCCCAAGATTGGCGTACAGTGGGACACGCAAGTGACGCTCAGTCGATGCGATCATCTAGTAACGCAAGCTTATTGGTCGGCGCTGCCGGTCGCGTATAGCTCGCTCCCAGAGCTAATGTGGGAAAGATTCGCAAGGCTGGTTCTCGAAGCGTTCTACGAGGCGACCTTTTGTGCGGCACTTATCAACGCGTCGCGTTCGAGCAATCGAAGTCTTTATCTTACGTCGCTTGGCGGCGGAGCTTTCGGTAATGATCCGCACTGGATTGCAGATGCGATCGAAAGGGCCTGCCGAATCTTTCAGAACGCCGACTTGGACGTGAAGTTTATAAGCAACCGTACTTCTAGTCCTGCTATTGCACGTCTTTGCGAGCGAAACTAATTGTCGCTACATCTGCGATTATCTGAGGGAATGCTTGGAAGGACTATCGGGGCTCTTCATGAGTCCTCATTGCAGGGCGTCTCATCTTACTTAGGTTTTTCAGAACTCAC
>JANOAI010000125.1:0-46839 GCA_031411055.1 Pirellulaceae bacterium | reverse complement strand
GATCCAAAGAACCGGATGTCGCCGTCTTGATGACTTCATTCAGTTCCTTATAAGGCAGGGAACCTCGCTGTTCGAGCGCAATCTTGAGTTTTTGGGAAAAATGCTGGTTGTTGTCTACGGACGCCATTTGTTCAAATAGGGAAAGAGCTTCCTCTGATTCTGGGGCAATCATAATCGCTAATTTCAGAAAATCGGAGTGATTCGCTTGGGAATCCGTTTGTTCAATCTCGCATCGCAAAAGCTCACAAATGACTTGGCGAATGCAGATATCTGAACAGGCCTCACGTAACTGGCGATCCTCACTGGAAGGAATTTTCTTGAGCTGCGATGCGAGAAAGCTCATACCTTCCTCAAGACTTCCCTGCGTAACCAACGCATAAAAAGTGGCCTCGATCATTGCGGGCGAAACAGGAGCAGTTGAACGACGAGCCCAAAAGGACTGAGCCGCCAAAGAAGCGAAATGGCTTGTTTTTTCCGCGTCAAAGATCGAATGAGACTCAGAAGCTAATCTTTGAGCCGTGATCGAACTTGTCGTTTGATTACTATACAATTCTCGAATCTGTTCAGCGAACTCAATGCGTTCTTTCACCGTCGTGCCTGAAGATGCAGAAAAGGCGAGACGGAGACCCAATTTGAGAATCAAATTCTTTGCATCAGATCTCACCGAAGAACTTGCTTGCTCATTCTCAATAAGCCGGTAAAAGTCGGTCTTGGCCTTTTCAAAAAGGGTTCGTAGTTCTGAGGGCGACGGAGAAACCGTTCGCTGCAATTGACGTTTCAGCAATTGCAGCGAAGCTTGATGCGAGGCCGGGCCGCCTTGTCGTTCGATGCGACGAAGAATCTCGTCCATCTTTCTAAAAGACAACGTTGCTTCTTGGAATAATCGATTTTCCCGAACAAGCGATTTTCCACTTCCTGGTCCACTCGGCTTGGCAGTCGAACCAATTGCATTTTCGCGTTGCGCAATACCCCTTGCCTCGGCAAGCTTCGTGTCACCAATCGCGTTGTAGACGGATGCAAGTTGGAACGCACATTGTGCGTCGGCCTCATTTGCATAGTGTAAACGCTGCAAACAGATCCGGGTCTTGTTGAGCAATGTATAGTAGCTTTCAAAGTCAACCTCTTCGTCCTTTTGAGCAACACTCGCAATCGGAAAGTATCCATCCTCAGGAATCCCGTCGGTCAATCCCAGCGTGTTCAGATTAAGAGTGCAAATCTGACGCAATTTTTCGGTCAATCTAGGTTGTACGAACCAGACACTCCCGACGGTAACCCCAAACGTGACCAGCGCTAATAACAATGCAGGACGCGACTTTCGCCAATAATATTCTCTTAAGCGACTATTCATGTACGTTTGACCTTGGGTCTATTTCGAAAACGCCGTTCGCTTCGCATCGTGTTATCGTTCTCCAAGCTGGTCAACCTTAGGCAGGACTTTCAAGTACGTTTTATCGAGTAAATCAACGAAGAGTTTTCGGTACTCTTCGGCCATCGCGGAAGTTGTGGGTACTTCGGAATTGACCAATATTTGAAACTGAAACGTTAAAGGTTCTTCATTGGGTTTGTATGTTTCGACCGACTCAAAAATGGTCTTGAAGATATTTCGATTCAGTCGAGGGGCATCTTTACGATGCTGCAATGAACCATCAAATTGATAGGGACGTCCCTTTTCATCAAACATTGCGAAGAAGAGCGTCCCGTAGCGGCCATCCTGATCTCGCATATCAATCTGAAAGACCGGCCATTCTTGCTTCGTGGCTTCGGAAAAAACCTTGGTAACAACGGTGTCCAAACGGGTCCAACCGGCATTGATATAGCACTCCCAAAGAGGATGCCAACCGCGGAAGGGGAAGTCGAAGGAAGCGAAGGCAGAATCCTCTTTGACACTCCGATATGTCCAGACCTTTGAAAACTCTCCAAGTTGATCAGTACGATCGCGATTGACATCCTGAAACTCTTCCATGATCCAACTACCAACACGACGCGGCAGATCTCGTTCGACTAGCAACTCACTGGCGACTGCTTGATTCACCGATGTCAGCATTAACTGTCGTTTGGCTTGTCGAACACTCCAAATATCAATCGGAAGGAAAATCACAGCCAGCGCCGGAATCACGCACCACTTAGGCGAAAAGCGGGCCAAGCTTACCTCGCTCGATATTTGAGTTGGTGGTCGGCTGGCTTGGCCCAAATAAGGCCACGTCAGCCCGGGCCCTTTTGCCCCGCTGATCCAACAGATCTCCACAAAATTCAGAAGCTGCACGGAACTCCAATGTGCCCAGGCAGCCAACATAAAGGCCAACAATCCGAGAAGCGTGTGTTGGGTACCATGTGAAAGATCGACTCCAAACCAGTCGAGCCCAATAACGATGGAAAAAATTCGCAGCAAATTCCCAAGAATCGCCCAGATGGGAACGGTAAGGACGGTAATGAGACTTACCAAAAAACTGGCGCGGCCGATAAGAAGAAGGACCATTGCTACAGCCATCAGCGCGTATTGACTATCAACACCACTGCAGGCTTCTTCTACAAACAAAGGCTTTGAAACGAGTTCAATAATGTTGCCATGCTTAAGGTGTATGATGCCAGCAACATCCATGAGTCGACTGCACACCGTCGACGAAAAATACTGAAGAAACTGAACCAGTTTATGATCCCAACCCAGCGGTGCGGGGACGGTAATCGCCATCAAGCTACAAATACCAGTGATCCTAAAGATGGAGAGATTGCCAAAACGCCCTATTGCCCAGGCCCAAATTGAAAACACCAGTACGAGGTGACTAAGCCACGAACTATGCAGAAACAAAGCGGCAAGGGTAAACGCAACTGCCGTAAAGCCCAAAAAAGTCCCGACGGTTAACGACCGCATTTTCCGGGCATCAATCGTCCCTTCTTGGTAGAGAAAGTATATCGCAGCTGCAAATGCGATCGGATAGAACTGAAGATGTTCTTTTTCAAGCAAGAAAAATGCTTGACTGAAAAGCAATTGAGACATGGCAAGACACGGCAGTATCAATGCAAACCAGTCCCAAACGTGGAGACGCGACACTAGGTCTCGTAGGGAGCTCTTATTCATCACAATCAGCGATTCTTGCGAACAAACAATTTCGGACGATGCTCGTCATGACACGCACGCTTCTGGAATCAACCCATGCACACGGCCCCACGATGACAGAATGCATGGAACGAGTCTTCTGCACCGGTGCGATGGAAAGTGCTAGACGAATAGTGCATATCACGATGAATTTGACATTTCTCGGTGCTTAATGAACCTCGCTGGGTTGCCACCGACAACCGTTCGCGGTTCGACATCACGCGTTACCACTGCCCGTGCCGCAATGACGCTGCCTGAATGAACATGAACCCCTGGACATATAAACACTTCCGCCATCAGCCAACAGTCCGATTCGACTACAATTTCATCGCCAATCAATGGGTATCGGGATTGGGTGTAGTCATGCGAAGGGGTGCATAGCACGCACCCGAAGGAAACAATCACACGATCCTGAATTCGAATAGGATACGGATTATAGAGGTAGCAACCTTGGTCAATATAAACGGAGTCACCGATCTCTAATTGCCACGGAGCCCACAGACGCGTCGACGGATGAATCCACGATTTTCCAATCCTCGCGCCGAAGATTCGAAGTAAAATTTTTCTCCATCCCATTCCCAATCGTGGAGGGGTCCAGCGATAGAGCAAATTGAATACGATCGTCCAGAGAACTCTCCCGAGCTTATTGCGAAACGAATGAGGATTCTGGAATTCCTCATTGTTGCATTTGTTATCTAAAGACTGGTTCGTCATGCGTACACGCAATCGCCCAAACAAAATAGAAGTCGATAAAAATTGCTGAGGCGATCGATTAGGAGAGGCTGTTCCGAATGGCTAAGGCTGCTCAATATGGCCAAGTCATGCGAACGATCACTATCCTTCCCGGTAAGCTTTTCATACACTTTTTGACGAGTGATTTTCGCAAGATCCGAAGCGTTCCGTCTGAGAATATTTGGACTTGCCGGACTCATGCTCGCACTGAACGTTTCAGGAAAAAAATCGAGGGTTGCATCATAATTTTGAAAAACAAATCTTATTTTAGCTCGCCTCGGAATTGAACCCTGACGCAATAAGAACGATACGGAATAGCTTGAGCTAGTAGCTTGCCCCTGAATGAGGGCTGTTTCACCACGATAGTTTTTCTCGGCACGCGCCAAGTTTAGTTTCCATTCGCCCGGATTCAGCTGACAAGCGAGATCAAGAAAATGAATCGAATAGTCATACAAAAGAGTCCTCGATCGGTGCTCATCACGTAACCAAGGCGTCGATTCATTTGCGACCGGCGGACTCTGGAACCAGACGTCGACATGTTTGATGGGTCCCGAATTGTATCGTTTTAGGAAATCCCACATTTGAAGAACATTGGACTTAAAGCGATAGTTATGGCAAACCGAAAGCGATGATGGGTAAGTTGTCGAAAAGGCAAGCCAAGCATTCAACTGTTCCTCGTTGTATGCAAGAGGCTTCTCAATAAGAACAGGACAAGTTAACTTCGAACAGTGCTCGATGGCTTGATGGTGCTGAGGCCCAGGAGTCGCGACGACGTAAAGGCTAGCCGGAACAAGTGGCGAAATATCGATGCGTTCGATTTTTTGTCCGTTGGGGTCGGTTCGCTCAAATAAATCATAGGCAACAATTTTCGGATTCAATCCAAGCCGCTTTAATGCGGGGAGGTGTTTCTGTTGGACGATCCTTCCCCATCCGATGTAGCCAATTTTCGAAGGGTCTGTCATCGGACGTTCAATCGGCGGCGGAAGACTAAAGTTTCTTTCCTGCCCATCAATCGAAGCTATAATTTCACGTCGCCAGTCGACTTCGAGATCCAGGCCTAAAGTGGTAGCAGTTTTTGTCGAAGAGAACCGCTGCGCTCGCGTTGCGTTTGAGATTGGCTTTCGCAGGTTCCGTTTGCTGTTTAGTCCAAGCTCTAAGATGCCAAGCATTGAGGCAGCTGCCTGCCACAACGGGTTGGGCAACCAAAGGGGAGATTTTCCGTACCCCGCATCGGTGGATAGCTGCTTTAAATAGGTAAGACGATCCGGCGAATTCGGCGAAACTAAGATGTAGCATTGCTTACTCTTCAACGCAGTCGTTTCCTTTTGAGCTAGCACCGTCACCGCTCGGTTGACGATCTCCCGCGTCGTAATCGGAACATGGTTTTTGCGATTGCCCAAAAGAAATAAGCGATTGAACGGCGTGCGGAAAGCCATCCCGACAATGGGGTCGACCAACCCTTTCCCGAGAATGAATCCAGGCCGAACAAACGATAGACAGATCGAGTCGGGGGTGTTGTGTAGTAAATAGTTGTCCGATGCGACCTTCAACGCACCGTAGGCCCCTTTCGCGCTCGGATTGGTTTCGATGGGACTCGATTCATCGACATCGACAAGCCGACCAGGATAGACGCTGACCGAAGAGATATGAATAAGATGCTTCACTCCCTTCTGCAGGCAGAAATCGATCAACTGCTGCAAATACTGCTCGTTCTCAGCAATCGATCCATTCTTTAAAAGCAAGTAGTTTAAAACAATATCATACGACTGATCAAATTCAGCGTTCTCTGTGAGCTTATCGGCGTTTCCTGAAATCTGCTGTCGTAGCCCGAAAACAGGACCTGTTTTACGACGCGCGAATCCATCGACGAGACAACCTGATTCCAAGAGTCGTTGAGGTAGACCTTGAGCAGCAAACGATTGAAAACCGCAAATGAGGACTTTTTTGTTTTGGTATGGCATAGCCTGGCTTATCAAATCCTAAACGGCTGACAATCTTATCGTGTCGAAGCGACACAGTAGAACGAGAATAGCTTGATCATTTGTTGGTGTGGAACCAATCGTTATTACGGCTCGGTAAACAACGTTGACGATTCGACAAAGCTCAGCCCATGACCTTCAAGACGCGCTCAATCGTATCCACTTTCCAGAGCCCTAAACAACGTCCGTTTTCAAGATCATTGGGAACGGCAACGTCTTCGTCGATCAATCGCAAGGGAGTTGGTAACGAGAATGGTGGCAAGCAAAGATTAATCGGTCGATACTGTCCATGAACAATCTCCGTATTCTTTCGAAGTTTTGAATAGGTGGTTGTTAGCAACCAGGTCGATTTGCTGTTGCAAACATTTTTAAGCGCAGCATGAATTTGTTTGGAAGTTAAATGGATGAATAAATCGCGAACGAGCACCAGATCAGCTTGAGGAATGGCTTCTGACACGATGTCAAGGCATGAAAAACGTCTTGTCGGGCTCGAGTACAACTCTTTATTCCGGTCAATCAACGCTTTCACAATATCTGCCCCGTGATACTCCCGAAGGGGAAGGTCGATACTGGAAATCCAAGTGAGGTCGCCGCAGGGAATGTCCAACAAAGTCGAAACGGAAAGTTCACGACATAGTTCAGGAAGTATTTTTCGAATGTTCTTTGTGTTTTCGCGATCAGACCCCGGTCCCGATAGACTTCCATCGCCGCGAGCCCACTCACCCGTCTGGTAGATCTCATCAAACACTTGAGTCAGATTCTTTTTGCGTAAGGCAGCTCCCGTCCATCGACGCTTCAAGTAGACCAACCAAGAAAAATGCCGCGTTAGGAAGTTGTAGATTTTCGACATAGGACTAATTGAAAGAGGGATAGGCATGATAAATCGGGAAATACGTACCAACGATCATTGGTGCTACGACTGATTTCATTGCATCATCTTGATGTCAATCATTTTGGCGAGTGCCGCCAAGGCTAGGATTCGAACTTCCCTCTTAAAATCCCACGGCATCGAATGAGTTGACTGAATTTTGAACCTTACAGGCTATGACTGAATGGAGGATGGAGTTTGGCTTGTGGTTCCGAGTACCCATCGATAAACGTCGGCCATTTTGTTCCCGATGGCCTGCCAAGTGAAGTCCCTTTTCATCCAAGCTTGGCCTCTCATCCCCATTTGCCTTCGCGTTTCCGAGGGAAGTGACATAGCATGAACAATGGTTTCGCGAAGCTCCCGAGGCGAAATCGGAATCCACCATCCACAATCGTGTTCGACCAGTCCGCTCCATGGTGTTCCGTGGGTGGTGATAACAGGCACACCCGTCATCAGCGACTCAGCAACGACCAAGCCAAAATTCTCGGTATGGCTAGGGAGAACAAACAGCGCGGCGTTTTGAAGCAAATTGACCTTAGCTTGCCCACTCACCTCGCCAACATAACGAATATTCGCCGGCAAGTTTTTACCACGTACCAATCCTTGTTGATCCGGTCCAGCGATGACCAATTCCCAGTCAGTCGAATGAATTGACTTCCATGCCTCGATAAGTTCAGCGATGCCTTTAACTTCATGAATGCGCGAAAGAAACAACGCGTATGGGCGAGCGCTTTTTTCACTTGCAATATTAGCACTTTCTATGTCGTCGACCCCGTTCGGAATCACAGCAATCGGCTGCTTCAGTCCGAGACGACGTAGACCACTTGCTTCGGTAGCACTGGTCGCATGAAGTAGCTTCGCATTCGCTAAATCACGGCCTGTGTATGCATACCAAGCGAGTCTCTTTCTCCACGGTTTATACTTAAGCGTCCAAGGGGTCAGCATTCCATGCGGGGTAATAATGTGCGCTACACCCTTCCGCTTTGCAAAGCTCGCCGACTGATGATTACATAACAGCCACATCCCGTGATCGTGAATCAAAGTGCGGCTTGTGCTCTCTTTTGGAACCAACGACGTGAGTTCCTGATAAAACGAGCGGCCTTGAGGAAAGCGAACGAGCGCTTCTGATTCGCGATACAAGCATTCGCTAGGCTCAAGGTCACCGACTCTAGCCGAAAGAATGAAACTATTAACATCGGAGTTATTATCTCGTACAGCGCGACACAACGCGGGAATGACAACAGAAGTCCCGCCGTATCGAGCAGATAAATCAGCGACCGTGTTGAGAGCGATAAGAGGGTCATTCATGAGGTAAGTACGGAGTCATTCTAATGAAGCTATCTTGGGGTATTCAACATTCGTTCAATCGCTAAAGGGAATAGGCAAGGACCAATTGCCCTCCCCATTCGACGACTTTCTTTCTCCGCCACTAAAAACCGATCGTCGGACCAACTGATAATTTCATGCATCGCTTTAAAGAGTGAACTCGAATCACCTGCTTTCGCAATGATACTGTTCAGTTCGCTACAAAAATCGAGTCGACTTCCGGTCGTGTCGGAAACGACCAGCACGCAACCAGCCAGCGCCGCTTCATGCACGACGACGCCCCAATGATCAATCCGCGACGGAAGGACTATGACTTTCGATTGTTGCATTACGCTTGCAATCTCATCGGCCTGAAGAAACGGGTTTACCGAAACACCCGGGACTTCGTTCGGTTTCAGGGGACCATTGCCATAAAGGTGGAGTGTCCAATTTGAATCAAGGACGCGAATTTTTTGGAAGGCGTCTAATAGGAGATCAATTCCTTTGCGATGAATGTATTGGCCGACGAATGTAAAACGCTTGGATCTTGAATTCGTTGGGGAGTCGGCATCAAATAGTTCTGGGATCGCCGAATAAAGCCCTAAATGAATCTGATGCTCCGAGAAGCCAAGATGTTTCGCGTAATCCTGGCCACCTTTCCCGGGAACGACGATTCCGCAGAATTTCCGTCGGTTCAACCATCGGAATACGGACGTTCGAAGCCGTTGCTTTATCGAACCAAACCATGGCATATCAGCCATTAGACCAACTCTACCACCCGATGCGCGTACTTGATTTCCCAGGCGATTAAAGGCTGGAACCTGCCAGCCCGATTGAAGAAAAAAGTTGGGGCATGCAATATTCAAGTCTTCCCATCGAATTGTTTGATTCGGCTCCAGCCAGATAACGCTTGTTCCGGCTAGTTCTTCGACCCCTTCAACGGGAACGGAAGGCCGAGTGGCCACGACGACCAATCCTTCCCCGAAGACCTTAACGGCTTCTCGAACACTTCGCGCTCCATAGGAAGGAAGTCCCGACCAGGAGATAGCAATTTTGGGTTTCACGAAAACGACAGCGTGTCTAACGTTATAGAGTTGATTTATGGCGTAAGCGATTGACTTACGTCAGCAATTCGAGAAGGCCGCAAATTTAGGCGCAATATCGTGAACCCGAGCCTGCATTAAACAGCGCCAGAATTTAAAAAAGGCGACAGCCTGCGACCGATCCTCCAAGCAATTGCAAACGAAAGATAAGAAAACAGGCATGTCAGGATGACGATTCCCTGGTCGCCTCGTACCAACATAAGAATGTTTGGAAACGTTGCAGTAGCCAATCCTAACAAGAAGAGATTCGATGAATCCAGCGTCAGGGCCGTATCAAACAATTTTGCAAAGTACGCAAAGAGTATCCCGTATAAAATGATAAAAAACACCCCTCCTTCGTGAACGCAGTGTCCCACGATCCCGGGTCCCATACTCACACCACCAACGCGAAGAACTTCGATTGGGAGCATGTAGCCGAGACTGAGAGGCTTTCCTTCCCATCGCGAGCGAGGAATGGGATTAGCCAGCACAAAAATCAATGTGTTGAACGGTTGCGGAATCTTGAAAGCGGTTGAGTATCCCGTTGTGTCATCGCGACGCACCAAGTTGACCATAAGCAAACTGCAATTCGTTGCGTCTTGCCCCACTTGCACAAAAATACTATCCATGCGATTTCCAGTCAAAATTGCCATGATCTCACTTGGAACGGCCGAAAACGACTCAATCGATCGCCTAACAATGACCCCAGCTTCCTCGTACTTATATCCTCGGTCAAAGTGCCTTAAGTTACTGTAGGCAAGCATAACAAGCGTAAGTGGTACGATGACTGAACCAATCCTGATTAGCTGTTGCAATCGATAGCTAAGATCGTTGTTCATGCGGCTTGTCCAGTAAAGATACATGGGACTGGCCAACAAAACCGAGAGCAGGACTCGTCGACCGCCGCCACTTCCAACAACTGAGTAGACGAGGCTGAAGGCCAGAATGCCAGCGAGCGAGAGAAAAGCCAGTGGATTCTTCTTGTTCTTCGCCCACACGGCGATTGCAAACACTCCCGCAAAGGCCATGAACGAAGGAGCTAACCCGGTCAAAAGCTCAGTAAAAAACGGAAAATAAGTAATCCGCTTCATTCCAAAGTCAAGAAGCGAAAGAGTAACAGCCAGTAAAGCCAGAATTAACGTGAGCTTCTTGCTGATCACGACGCGACCGCCAGTGAAGTAGTGCAAGGCCGCGGGACTCGGCGAGAAGTGCTTGTAAGCCACGCTAAAGACTATCAAAAACAACATAAACAGAATAACGAAATACTCTAAGTCAGCAAGCTCGTAGATCGCATAAGGCCGTTCCCAATTGGATAGCCCAATGCTGGACAGACCAACGAATGGAAAACAGCCACCGATAATCATGTTGCGGCAGGTAATGAGATGACCGCGCCCAGTCAGAAACGGTCCAAAAACCATGATGGGAATCAGTATGCATATGAAGATCCCAAAGAGTAGGAGGCCTTGTTGTACTGCACTGTTCATGGATTCAATATTCCTCGATTGCTTTGTGGTCTATACGAACACGCGCTAAAACCCAACCTATTTATCGCCTGGTCATTTTTGTTCAAATGCGTCAACGATCTAAAGCCGGCAAAAAACAATCGGTTAAGCTATCAGTCGATTGCGAAAAACGTTGTCGAAGATTGTAGCTGCAAAACGATCCGGGGTGTTTTCTTCCCCAAATTCCTTGAGCTCGTTTGTGTGCTGATCAAAGTCACCTTTGAGAAATGCGTCCAACTGAGTTGTGATTGCCGACGCACAATTTGAATTTGCGACTCGGCCCAAATTCCTTCGTCGAACGATATCCCCCATGTACCCAAAATCGGAAGCCAGCAGCGGCTTTCCTTTCATCGCCGCGCGAACAATGACGCTACTCGAGCCGGTATGATTCTTGTAAAGTGCCACGATTAGATCAGACATCTCGAAGTAGGCTTGGATATCTTTCCCGTAAACACCACCCGGTGACTTAACGACATAGACTTTTGAAGAATGCGATTTCAGGACCTTTTGAATGGAATCTTCATAGGAATGCGCCACGATGCCTGCTAGAACCAGACTAAGTCTTTCTTGGTCGGCATCTTTCAATAGGCTTAGTGCCTCCAACGTTGTTTCGATTCCTTTTCGTTCATCGAGCAATCCAAAGATCAAAAGCACCTTCCTGCCATGCGGGATACCAAGAGACTTCCTCAGTTCTGAAATCTGCGACGCATCAATTTGGTACTTCTCAACGGGATCAGGTAGCCAAGTTGCCGCAGCAGCAAAACCCATTTGATTAATGGATTCGGCGGCTCGGTCGTCTAAACAAAATATATGATCAACAACCTTTCTCATTAGAAGAAATCGCATGATCACATTCTTCCTTAATGTGAGAAGCCGTTCTCGAAATGATGGCGATGAATTGAGATCGGGAGTTCGAAAGTATATTCCTCGTACCGAAATATTCCTAAGCTTCTTACAGAGGAGTCCGATCACAAAAATATCAAAGTACATCAAAACAAGGTCAGTGGCCTTTATCTCATTGCAATAACTTCTAACGAGCTTCCATTCTTCCATTGAGCGGCGTATCGCTCCCAATCGACGTATCCGGCTCAACTGCTTTTCGTCCAAAACTTTAAATGCAACGTTCGGTGCTAAATTCGTTGCCATCGAAAGATGGTACTTCGAACATATCTCCGGGAAAGTGGCGGTCGAGACGATCGTTAGACGATCGGAAGAATCGCAAAAGTTTTTGCTCCAGAACAAGACGAGATGCAGCAGATAGTCGACATGGTGACCGTGAGCGGACGAGTCATAAAGCACAATTGATCGCATTTTGATTTTCGACGCCGTTCGCGGCTAGAACATTGACACCTCGACTTTGACGAGGTTTACACGAATCTCGGAGAGACTCGTCTACGTGAATCGCGCGTTTCACGACTGGCTATATGAAAAATGAAAATGCTCGTGAGAATTTCTTGCCGAAGTATTTGGAGTGCGACTCGACAGCCGTTATCCGGATACGACCGTTTCGCTTCGTGGGGTAATCTTGAACCGATGTGTTCCTACCAAAGTACTCTTTAAGATCAACGCCCGATGAGTCGACGTATGAAAGACTTGAGAAGCAGCTTGATTCTCTGAGCGAGACTAAAAGTACGCCATGTTCCAAAGCAGTGATGGATTCCATAGGACTTCCCGCTTTGAACAATTGCTCGGTATTCTTTTTCGTTTCGAGGGGTGATTGGACTAAAGAGAACAGGGGCTGTCGGTTCTAGACGCATGTTTTTATTTTGAACGGCATCCCAATAAACACGTGTTACAAAACCTGGGCCGGTCGTCATCTCGACATCGGCTGTTTGCGAAGGAGTAGAATCTTTCTTAAGCTGGTCGATGAGCATGCCAAAAAAAGGATGTTCGGGCGACGATGCAAAAATGGCGTTGGCAACCTTCAACGGTTTTTCCGGGGACTTCGGGTTGGGCTCCCAGCACAACACAATTTCGTTGTCACAAAGATCAAATGGCTTGAGCATTTCATAATCCGTGTCCAAGTAAACGCCGCCAAGGCGATACATAATCAGATACCGGATCACATCGGCTCGCATAATGTTGCGAGGATAACCTTCGAAGGTTTCGAGAAAATCGGGGAACTCTTCCTTCACGAATGCGAGATTGTCGTCATCGGTCCAAAGTTTGTAATCCCAATCAGGATGAAGGGATTTGAGTTTCGCGACATACTCAAGGCAATCTATCGGAAGCTCGCTCGTCTTGGCTGTTTGATGAATTAGCTTGGGAATCATGTGCAGTGACTTAGAAAAAAATACCGCTACGAATTGATCGCTGGCCAAGCGTACGTGGTAAGGTGGCGTTCATTGCCTGAATAAGTCTCGTATCCGAGATCGGAAAAAAGCCCAGGCAGGATTACCGCTGTTTTTTGACCGTTAACGATGTGATAGCTGGCAATCGCGTAGCGTGGTCGAAACGGGGACGGAAGTTTTGCTGCGCCCTGAATTGCTTCGATTTCTGCTCCCTCGATATCCATTTTAACGAAATCCAAGGACGAAAGTCGACATCGCTCGACCAGACTCGTCAAGGATTCGGTTTCAATCTTCATTGAGTTACTTGGTATCGAATCGCCGTCTTTCAAATCAACGACTTGGCTAGTATCCGAATCGCCGGCTGAAAACATTACTGCTCCTCGCGACGACCACAATCCAACTTGGCAAACTTCTATGTTTGAGGGATTTCCATTTAATTCAAAAGTCCGTTTGGCTAACTGTAGATTTTCTGGATCCGGTTCAAGCACGATAACTTTGCCGGTTGGACCAACACAACAAGATGCGTACAGCGCGAATTCACCTCGACACGCTCCGGCATCGACAACGGTCATTCCAGGCTCCAAGCGATCGTTCTTGTCGCGAAAATAACCCTCGATGTCATGAAAAGCTAGATACGGATAGTGCTCGAATCGCATTTGAACCACACCATCGGTAACTTGCCACAGCCCTTTCGAAAAGGTCAATCGAAAACGCCGTAAGCTCTTCAAGTTATGTCGAAAGCAGCGTACGTTCTCGTATATTGACCGGCGAAGGTTCTCAAGCATCGCAACGCATTTCGATGAAAAGGAATGGGAAGTTAAGGTGGATGTTTTCTAAAGGCTTGTTCAATGTGAATCGCAAATAAAGGCTGACATCAACCTAAGCTGCTTGACCAACCATTTTTCCGCGAAGGACATCAATCAGTCCATGAATGCGGCTTGGGAGCAGTGTATATGCGGTAACAACAAACAGGAGTGGCGCGAGCAAGCCGACAACGATCGACGAGTTAAAGTTGGGCGATCCTGCGATAACCATGTAATGGCGTAAGCCAATACAGAAAGCAAAGACGGAAATTCCGATAATCACTGGCTTAAGATAAATTTCCTTCATGGTCGAATGCCACGAGTAATAACCTCGAAGTGCGATGGCAACGATGATTGGCGAGATCAAAAAATAATGGATCGAGACACCGAAGGCCGCGCCAATCAAACCCGAATAAAGGGCACCGATCGCCACAAAGCAAACGAAGATCGCTATGGATAAAAGCATGAAACGATAGTACTCGCGAAATCGACTTTGTGCATGCATAAGAGCCTCGGCAACCATCGAGACAGGATATACCGCCAATCCCAAGCTCAGTATCATGATCAACTCGCTTGCAAACTTCCACTTATTCGGGTACATCCAATCCAATAGTGGTTCACTCAGGAACGCCTGAGCCAAGCAAGCGGGTATTAACGCCAGCGGAATCACTTGGCAAACTCGGAAGGTTGCCTTCGCTTGGCGTTCAGCATCCTGCCCCATGCTCGACAATGAAGGAAACATCACAAAGTATAGATTTCCCGTGGCTACTCTCACGGCTTGGGTAGCCAGCATATAAGCAAAGTAGTATTCACCAACTTCGCTACTGGCCAAAAGGAACGCTAGGACAATGTAGTCAATTTGTCCGAAGAGACTCCATATCACTTGAATGCCCCAGAATTTACTGGCATCTCCAATGAGCTCACGCCATCGGACCCAGGTCGGCGGAAATTTCGGGATGAATCTAGCCAAGTAAGACAGCACCAACACGTTGATAATAGCGACGATTGGGACGGGCCAAATTTGACTTGCGGCTCCGAACTGCATGAGAGAAAAAACAATCGACAATACCGAAGTAAGGACGATGCAGGCAGTGCCGACAACGGCGATGGATTGAAATTTAAGCTGCGACGCGATGATTGCATTCGGAACGGCGACTATCGCTCGAATTGGGAACGAAAACGCGAGAATCAGGATTAGCCACAACAGTTCACTATTGCCATCTATTTGCTTCCCCATCCAGGCAGACAAGAGAACGGCGAGGCAGCCCATCATTCCCAAAGCGAACGACATCCAAAAGGCGGTTTGCGCAAGAGCGGGTAAATCCTTTTTTCTTGCAATTAATGCCGATTCCAGGTTAAACGCGACGAGAGTACCAACGACAGCCGCGACCGCTTGGGCGATACCAATCTTTCCAAAGTCCTCTTCGGTAAGATTTATCGCTAAAATCAATTGCGTTCCCAGCACGATCAATCGAGTCGCAATGACTTGGATGACCATTGCCAATGTGCCTCGCGACGCGACTTTGCCAATGGAATCACTCAACGGTCTGACTGCATTTCAAACAAGTTTTGAAAACAGATCCGTTCTTCCGAACGAGAAACAAGTCGCCGGCCGCAGTTGTATTCATGCTAGCTTACAACCGATTCATGAACGTCCGCAGACGCATAGTTTTTTGAAAGGCGTCGCGCTAACATCTGATTGAAGTAGGGTGTTTTATGAATCAGCCAGCGAATCACGAGTCGCCAGTTGGTGAAGAACTGAATTCGACCGGCCGAGATTGCATTCTTATAGAAGCGTTCGGCGATATGGTGGTCGCCAACTGCGTCCAGATAGGAACAATGACCAAGCAAAGTAGAGGCAGCTTGCCAGCGAACCTCCTTCAATGATTTTCGATCCGCTGGTGTCCGATAGTCATTGATGCTTTCCCGCATCGCCATATAGGTACTTATAAATTCTTGGTGCTGCCAGGTCTCCCGCATCGTATGACCCTCATGACGACGGTAAACAGAAAGAACGGCGGGTAGCTCGACGAAATCCCATTTCGTTGCAATTCGCGAATTGTATTCTTCATCAGCACAAAACTTGAATTGCGGCGATGGCTCGCCAGCCGACAAGATTGCGACACTATTGAAAACAGTCGAAGAACATGGGATTTGTTGTTGGCTACAAGCTACTGCTTCATCTCCGCGTCGAAACAGAACACACTGTTCTGGCGGATTTGCATTCAGAAAGCGTGCTCCATTGGCCCCCATTTGATGTTGCTTTGAAAACATCAAACCAGCTTGTGGGTTTTTTCGAATTCCATCGAGAATGTGCGAGACCGCATGTTCGGTATAAAGGTCATCCGAGTGAAGAATGGCAACCCATTCAAATGCTTCGCACTGTCGTAAACAGGCATTAAAATTTCCGAAATAGCCAATGTTCTCCGGCTGGCGAATAACGGAAACTCGATCACCGAGGGTTGGGAGGTAGTCCGAAGTATCGTCTGTCGACGCGTTGTCGAGCACGATAAGCGAACAATCACTCGTTAACTGAGGCAGCACACTTTCAATGGCTTGCTGCAGCATTTGGCGTCGGTTCCAAGTCGGAATGCAAATCGCTAATTTCTTCTTAGGCAACATCAGTTCTAATCAAAGAATGGCAAGACCGACTCGTCAAAGGTTGTTTAACGAGTTCGATAACATTGCGTCGGACTGACTATCGACGCGATCGAGGGGCGATTTCATTGAGGGGCGATTTCAGGAACGTAGCGCATGACTTCGCCTGCTCGATAGGGTATTTCACCAAACACTAATTTGCCTTGTGCATTCCAATGCCGCCACCAATATTCAGCAAAGGCTCGCACTGTCTGTGGCTTTCCGGTTCCAACATTTTCAAGCTTGGCAATTCCCGGAACAACCGACTTGTCGTGGCAGGCTTTTAGCAATTGCTCGGCCACGATTTCGACAGGGATAAAATCTCGTATCTGCTCGCCGGCGGTCATAGGCATATCTTTTCCAGACAGCGCCATCGAATGAATCGAAGGCCATAGCCGTGCCTCCGGTTCACCTGGTCCAAAAACCTGAAAAATTCGATGAATACTAAGTTGAACCTTTGCTTCCGCGGCAAAACCAATCAGGGCTATGGATGCGGCTGCCTTTGAGGTTGGATAACTTTGTGTCGGTTCAAGTGGGGCATGCGTTGGTATGAATTCGTAGCGTTCGCCAGAGCATCCATATTCGAAGCATGAGCCAGCCACCACGAATCGGCGGACGCCTTTCAAATGAGCGATCTGAACAAGACGAACAGTCGCTGTCAGATTCCAGTAGAGGCAATTTTCAAGCGTATCGTAAGGTACATTCGCGGAATGGGCTGCCAGATGGACTAAGACGTCTACGCCTTCGATATCTTCGGCTTCAATTTCATCCAGTGGCTTGACCAACCAACTCGGTTCTTTCGCCAATGAAATTCTTGGGCGACTTGTAACACTGCGTTTCTGAGCTACGACGTCATAAC
Organism: Pirellulaceae bacterium; assembly: GCA_031411055.1. Lineage (GTDB taxonomy): Bacteria > Planctomycetota > Planctomycetia > Pirellulales > Pirellulaceae > JAIYDQ01. Next base: position 29,687 of record JANOAI010000125.1, on the reverse strand, counting down.
CACGACGGAGCGCGCATTCCAGAAAATGTGAGCCAATAAAGCCCGTAGCGCCCGTTACCAACAACCTCATTCTTTTTTTAAACTCAAAAAGGCGAACGAAAATCTTGCAACGGAGGCAACTGCAAATCGCGAATCGACATGACGGCTTCGGAAGCGGAAATCGGCCAACGAAAGCCAAAACTATCCCAATGAAAGCCAAAATCACTTGATGGAGCGTAGGGAAAATCTGTCTTGTAAACGAGCGTTGAGTTGTCTTCGAGCGAGACGAACCCATGGGCAAATCCGCGAGGAATAACAATTAATCGAGGTACGTTTTGCGATAATTCGGCGGAAAAGAATTGACCATAGGTTGCGCCACCCGTTCTTAGATCAACAACAACATCGAGAACCCTTCCGCGAATGCAATACACAATCTTCTGATGATCATCGGGAGGAAGTTGAAAATGCATCCCCCGAACAACGTTCCTTTTCGAGGTCGAATAGAACTCTTCGATCAAATCGAAATGAGCTCCCATTTTGTCGAGCATATCGGGATGAAACGTTTTGGTGAAAACACCACGATGGTCGGCACTGCGAGGACAATCGACCACAAAAAGCCCAGGCAATGACTCTTGAAATTGCCAAGTCATACTAGTTCAACTTCGGGAAATATAAGTACATCTTTGAGATCAGCTCGACTTTTCTGATCGAACGAAATCGTGCATGGATTCCACCATATAACTCAGCATCCGATCGGTCAAACCAGGATAAGTCCCGATAAAGATTGTCTCGTTCATGATTCGATCGGCGCCAGGAAGACTATTGATGCAACGAATGGATTGCGGAGAGTCCTTCTTGAGTTGAACGAAAGCAGGTTGTCGCAGAAGATTCCCTCCAAATAACATTCGATTGCCAATCTTGCGTTGATCAAGAAATTTCGCAAGATGTGTTCGCGTGAACGGAGCAGTATCTCGAACGGAAAGCTTGAACCCGAACCATGAGCAATCGGTTTTACAACCCGTCGGGTCCCATGAAAAACCTTGATCGGGGTCCCAACCGGTAGCGTGTGTGGGTAGGGAGAATTCAAAGTATTCTTCAAGATCAGCCAGTCCGATACGAAGCGTTTGCCAATTGCTTTTTCGTGCTTCGATAAAGGCTGGAAGTTTCTTCAACTGCTCACGGCCGATCGCAGCCTGAGGGTCCAGTGGTTTCAAATTATAGCCAAGATGGCTATAGATATATTTGTGGTCATAACCTTCTGGCAACTCACCAAGCTGCCATGAAAATCGTTTATTGCAAGTATTGTCTTTTCCAGAAGGACACCAGCAGTCTCTTCCCCAATCGCGAAAGCTTTCGACGACAATTTTCAAAGCGGATTGTCGAACGATATTGACAGCCCCACCTTCGCCAAGCGTCATATGATGAGGCGGATAAAAGCTTTGCGTTGAGAGGTCACCAAAACTCCCAGTAAACTTTGTGATGGTACGATCATCGTTAACCAAAGCGTTTGCAAAGTGCTCACGCAAAGGCGAGTCAGATGGAATGGTATAGGAACATCCTAACGCATCGCAGTTGTCTTCAATAAGCCAAAGATCATACTTGCGACAGAATTCGAGTGTGGTCGCTAAATCGAAGGGATTACCCAACGCATGCGCCATCATGACTGCTTTTGTTTTCCCTGGCTTATAGGCTTCTTCTAATTGGTCACAACATGGATTGCCGGTGATCGGGTTAGCGTCGATGAAGACGGCTGTCGCGCCGCATTGAATTATTGGCGAAACAGTCGTTGGAAAGCCAGCGGCGACGGTGATGACTTCATCGCCCGGCAAAAGGCGTTTCTCCTTCGGAAGTTTATGGCTTGTGAGTGCAGAGACGGCGAGAAGGTTCGCGCTCGACCCGGAATTGACGACAATTGAGTTTCGTACACCCAGGAAGTTCGCGAGCTCCCGTTCGAAAGCCTCGCCTTCTGCGCCTAAGGTGAGCCAGAAATCGAGCGTTGAGGAAACAGCCGAAACAACCTCATCTTTCGTGAAGACACGTCCGGCATACGGAATGTGCGACTCGCCTGGTACGAATTCGACAATATGCTCATCCCAGCCAGGCAGATTACTACGATGGGCAAGATTCGAATATTCAGCTGTAAGATCGAGAATTTGCTTTTTTAGAATGGATAGTCTTTGATTCATCGATTGTACGGTGACTGGGTTAGAACTGCGCAACTTTGCGAATGGACGTGAGTACAGCTTCGGCTTGAAAACGAGCTAAATCTAGGCGAACTCGATGGACTCGCAATTTATCCAACCGATATGCTTTTCGAGAGCAGCTTTCTCATAAGCCTCAATTTGTAGATCCGTGATGGCTACTGGATCATTGGACTGAGCTACACCCGAATACCACTCGACTGTGCGGAAGATAGTATCCTGAAAACTCCAGGTGGGTTGCCATTGAAGCAAGTGAAAAGCCTTTTCTATCGCAAGATTGAGTTTCGATGCTTCGTGAGGAGCATTCGGATCGCATTCGTCTAGCCAATGTCCTCCCGTTATCGCAAGGATGGATTCCACGACATCAAGAACCGTTCGATTGCTTTCCAACGGTGGCCCAAAATTGAAGCTGGCTGCCAACTGTTCGCTGGAGGCCTGCGTTTTCGGAATGGGCAACGATAAATTGGCCGCCAACCACAAATATCCTGACAATGGTTCGAGAACATGCTGCCACGGACGAGTTGCCGCTTTGTTGCGAACAGGTACCGGTTTACCATTTTGAATCGCTCGAAAAACATCCGGGACGATTCTGTCTTTAGCCCAATCACCTCCGCCGATAACGTTGCCAGCTCGTGCCGTTGCGATACGTTGGTGATGATCGGACGCAAAGAAGGACTTTCGATAGGAGGCGGTGAGCAGTTCCGCACATCCTTTCGAAGCACTATACGGATCGTGTCCTCCCATCGGATCATCTTCTCGATACGCGCTCAGCCACTCCCGGTTCTCGTAGCATTTATCGGTGGTAACGACCACGACCGTACAAGGATGCTTTAGTAAGCGTACAGACTCCAATAGATGGACGGTACCCATTACATTTACAGCAAAGGTTTCGGAAGGTTGCTCAAAAGATAGCCGAACGATTGGTTGGGCTGCCAAATGAAAGATGAACTCTGGCCTGATTTCGTCTACCACTTTTAATAGCGCGTCTAAGTTTCGGACGTCGGCACGGCAATCGGCATCCAGTCGCTCGTCTAAACCGAGCAGACCAAAGAGTTGTTGATCGGGTTGTGGATCGAGGGCGTAACCGTGTACCCTTGCCCCCAGTTTTAAAAGCCAGTGACTGAGCCAACTTCCCTTAAAGCCAGTATGACCTGTTATCAAAACACGCCGATTGGTAAAGATGCCTGCAAAGGGAGTTGAGTTCATAGCGGGAAAAACCACCGAAGTAGGTTGCCTAAGATCATCTCCACAACTTCCAAGGCGTTGTATCAGATTGCCAAAGCGACTCCAGTTCAAGCTTGTCGCGTAGCGTATCCATCGGCCGCCAGAATCCCTTGTGCCGATACGCATTCAATTGTCGGTCAGCCGCAAGTTGATTCAAAGGTCCTCGCTCCCAAACGGTGGCATCACCCTCCTGAATATAGTCGATGGATTCGGGATTCAGAACGAAGAATCCACCATTGATCCAGGCACCATCGCCAGCGGGTTTTTCCTGAAAAGCCGAAACGCTATTGCCATCGGATTCATCAAAACTTAAAGCCCCATATCTCCCAGGCGGCTGGACCGCCGTAATCGTGGCTAGTCGATTCGATTGGAGATGATGAGCAACTAAGTCTGCGATATTGATATCCGCAACGCCATCCCCGTAAGTAAAGCAAAACGGCCTCGGATGGAGATACGAGCGAACGCGTGCCAATCGTCCACCGGTTTGGGTCGTGTCGCCGGTATCGACAACGGTTACGCGCCAAGGTTCCGCATTGCGTGCATGTACCTCCATGGAATTTCGCTGCATATCGAAAGTCACATCCGACATATGCAAGAAATAGTTCGCGAAATACTCTTTGATGATATAACCCTTATATCCGGCGCAAATGATGAAATCATTGATCCCATAGGCCGCATATATCTTCATGATATGCCAAAGAATTGGACGTCCACCAATTTCGATCATCGGCTTTGGACGCAGGTGCGTTTCTTCAGAAATACGGGTCCCTAAGCCACCCGCTAGAATGACGGCCTGCATACTGTTTTGGGCTTGGTGAGTGCTCATGAACGAAACTCGTCGAGCGAAAGTGTAAAGGCTTCGTTATTCATTTGAAGCAAAAATTTCATTGAAACGAACGCGAATTTCTCGGTTTCAAAGGGATGCGGTTCAAAAATTTGAAGCGAGCATTCCGAAGTCAATGACTACGAATTGCGATGAGTGGACTCAAATTTGGGCTTCAGCAAGCATGAGTTCCACTACTTGTCGCATTTTTTTGTCGGCAACCCAATTGAGTTCTTGTCGAGCCTTCGCGGGATTGGCCCGTCCGACGAGGAGATCCGTAGGACGGAAAAACTCATCGGATTGTTCGACGTGATCGCGCCAATGGAGACCCTGGCAAGCGAACGCGTGTTCGACCAAATCCTCGAGTCGATTGGTTTCACCGGTGGCAATAACATAGTCTGAAGGAGTTTCGCGTTGGAGCATGCGCCACATGGCTTCCACATAGTCCGGTGCCCATCCCCAGTCGCGAGAAATGTCGAGCCGTCCAAGAACAAGCTTCTCTTTGATTCCCGAAGCAATTCGCTTTGCTCCGAGCACTATTTTTTGTGTGACGAATCGACTCGGTCGCAGCGGTGATTCGTGATTAAACAAGATTCCAGTACAGGCCCAACTGTTGTACGCTTCGCGATAGTTCGAGACGAGCCAGAATGCGGCAACCTTGGCAACCGCATAGGGGCTGGTTGGTCGAAAGGAAGTTGTCTCATCGGCCGGTTCAGGCGTGTTTCCATAACAATCGCCCGAACCCGCATGATACAGCCTAACTGGGCGATCGGTTAGACGGCAAGCTTCCAGGATATTTAACGTACCAATGGCAATGCTCTCGATCGTTTCCGCTGGCTCTTCGAACGAATGGCCTACGGATGACTGACCGGCCAAGTGGTAAACCTCACTCGGATGAGATTTATTCAGCGCCGTAAATACGCTGCGGAAATCTTCAGGAACGAGTGAAAGACATTTCACCTTGTCGGCGATGCCAAGTCGACGAAGATTTGCAAAACTAGACCCACGTGCATCGCGAGATGTTCCATAAACGACATAGCCTTTGTCGAGTAGGAATTTGGCTAGGTAGGTTCCGTCCTGACCATTTACGCCAGTGATGAGTGCGCAACGATTCGCGTAATCGACACTTCCTTGAGACGATTCAATCAATTACTGTTCTCCGCGAGCCCTTGGCGATCTAGGGTGTATTTTCCGGTAAGTATGTTGTCACACCACGTGCTATGGTTCAAATACCAAGTAACTGTGGAACGAAAGCCCGTGGCCGCATTCTGTTTGGGCACCCAATTTAGCTCGTCGCGGATTTTGGAAGCGTCGATCGCGTACCTAAAATCGTGGCCTGGGCGATCGGCAACAAAGGAAATTTGGTTCGCGTAACTCTGGCCATCTTTTCGAGGCCGAAGCTCGTCAAGAATGACGCATAGTTGCTTGACGAGTTCGATATTTTTCATCTCGTTATTTCCGCCAATGTTATACGTCTCGCCAGGCCTACCATATTCAACCGCCTGAGCCAAGGCATCGCAATGGTCTTCAACGTATAACCAGTCCCGCACGTTGCTTCCATCCCCGTAGACGGGCAAGGACTCTCCTCGTAGAGCCCGCAGAATCATCAAGGGAATCAGTTTTTCCGGGAATTGGTATGGGCCGTAGTTGTTCGAGCAATTGGTCACCATCGTGGGCAGTCCATAGGTGTGATACCAAGCTCTTGCCAAATGGTCAGATGAAGCCTTACTGGCTGAATAGGGAGAGTGTGGGTCGTACGGGGTTGTTTCAGTGAAATAACCTTCATCACCAAGTGATCCGTAGACTTCATCGGTCGAAACGTGAAGGAATCGGAACTTCGCCCGGTCATCGTTCGAGAGCGATTTCCAAAACGCTAGAGAAGCTTGCAAAAGGTTGAGCGTTCCGATCACATTCGTTTCGAGAAAGACGCGTGGCCCTTCGATAGAACGATCGACGTGACTTTCCGCTGCCAAATGCATGATCCAGTCTGGCTTGAAACCACCAATCACCTTCTTGACAGCTTCAAGATCAGTAATATCGCATTGCGAGAAATGGTAGTTACGGTGCCCGGCTAAGTCGTCAAGCGACTCAAGGTTTCCAGCATAGGTTAGCTTATCAAGGTTCAGCACGTCGTGCTGATGATTGATCAATCGCCGCACAAGATTTGAGCCGATGAAGCCAGCGCCGCCAGTGACTAAAACACGCATATTGATTTAACTATTTAACTAAAGGACAAGCCAATGAACACTTACGCGTCGCAATTCACTAGGACATTGCTTTTTCGTTTTTTGCCAGTGTCAAGTCGCTTTCGACCATGATTCGAGCAAGTTCGGCCAGGTCCGTCTTGGGGGTCCAACCAAGCGTTGCCTTCGCCTTTGAACCGTCGCCAAGAAGTAGGTCAACTTCGGCCGGTCGGAGGTAGCGGGGATCGATCTCGACATAATCTTCCCAATTCAAGTCAAGGTGATTGAAAACAAGGTCGAGGAATTCGCGGATCGTAGCCGTCCGCCCCGTCGCAATCACAAAATCATCGGCTACGGTATGTTGCAGCATTAACCACATTGCTTCGACGTAGTCCTTGGCATAACCCCAGTCACGTTTCGCATCGATGTTGCCGAGATAGAGTTTTTTCTGCATGCCAAGTTTGATACGGGTGGCCGCCCGAGTAATCTTACGGGTCACAAACGTTTCACCGCGTCTGGGTGATTCATGATTGAAAAGGATACCATTGCAGGCAAAGAGATCATAACTTCGCCGATAATTAATCGTTTGGTAGAAGGCGTAAACTTTCGCGCACGCGTAGGGGCTTTGCGGGTTGAACGGCGTCTTTTCTGTCTGCGGTGTTTCGAGAACCATGCCGAACATTTCGCTGCTGCTCGCCTGATAAACTTTGACTTGCTTTCGTTTATTGAGAAGCCGAGCAGCTTCCAAAACATTAAGTGCTCCAACGCCGTCACTCATTAGCGTATAGACCGGCTGGTCAAAAGAAACACGAACGTGACTCTGGGCACCCAGATTGTAAATCTCGTCTGGCTCGATTTCCTGAACGAGATTGGTGAGAGCTTGCCCATCCGTCAAATCGCCGTAATGCAGCAAGAGATTTGGCGCTTCATGCGCGTCGTGGTACAGATGATCGATACGGCCGGTTGAAAAACTACTGCTCCGACGAACAAGACCATGAACCCTGTAGCCCTTGTCGAGCAAAAGTTCAGCAAGGTAGGAACCGTCTTGACCGGTGATTCCGGTGATAAGGGCGCTTTTTGACATGGTTTTAAAAATAGTTAAGAGCTTGAAAGAATTCTTTAGGAATGCGAGTAAAAGGGCTAAGTACTCCGAAGCTTTCCCTGGGCAAATTGTACGCAAAAATCTTGATAGGTGGTGCGAAGGCCGCTTTCGAGGTCGACGCTAGGCGACCAACCCGTCGATCGGAGCAGGCTATTGTCGGTGAGTTTGCGAGGAGTGCCGTCCGGTTTCGACGGATCAATGAGTATGGTCCCATCAAAACCAACGACTTTTGCAACAAGCTTAGCCAGTTCTAAAATCGTTTGATCCTCACCTGATCCAACATTCACCCAGTCGGGAGGATTCGTCAGCCCAAGCAAATGAATCAAAGCTGAAGCCATATCGTCGACATGCAAAAACTCTCGTCGCGGATTTCCAGTTCCCCAAATCGTTACCGAATCGGCTCCCTCCAATTTTGCGCGATGAAAACGGAGGATGAGGGCAGGGAGCACATGGCTATTTTCATGATGGTAGTTGTCGCCAGGGCCATACAGGTTCGTTGGCATGGCCGAATGAAACATCGCTCCATACTCGCGTCGATAATACTGACACAGCTTTAGTCCAGCGATCTTTGCAATGGCGTAAGCTTCGTTTGTGAGCTCAAGAGGTGACGTCAGTAGAGACTCTTCTTTGATCGGCTGCGGGGCCATTCGTGGATAGATACAAGTGCTTCCCAAGAATAGAAATCGCTTGACACCTGATTTATAGGCAGCCGTTATGGAATTGATCGCCATCTGAAGATTATCGACCAAAAATTCGACCGGATAGGTCTCATTGGCGTGGATTCCGCCGACTCGAGCCGCTGCAAAAATTACCGCGTCCGGCGTTTGATCAAGAAAAAAATCAAGCGTTGCTTTGGCGTCGTTGAGGTTGAGCCGGTCACGTGATCGCGTGATGAGTTCGATCGGCGTGTCCACGGTCGACAATTTACGTACCGTAGCTTGCCCCACCATCCCTTGATGGCCAGCGATAAAAATTTTCTTGAAAGGGAGATTAACAGGCATCGAATTTCTAAATGACGTCGAGTTGGCAGTCGTCCAATGCAACGCTGGCACCCTGCCCCATGTAGCGAACTCCCACTAAGAGTCTAATCTGATTTTCTCGTCGCAAAACGGTTCCTTCAAATCCTTTGAATGGTCCGGTTCGAACGCGAACGCGTTGGCCAACCTCGATTCTTCGTTCCGGAGAAAGGGGGGCTCCCGTTAAAACGAGCTCGTGGATCTGCCGTAGATCTGCTAGCAATTCAAGCGGTTGATGCACTGGCATCCAGCGAGAAATGCTACCCGTGCACACAGCCTTGTAACGGGCTGACTCTTCCCCGCAAACGAAAACGTAATTGCTAAAAAGTGGTTCAATACTTGTGCGGAGTCTGCCATTGGGCGCTCGATAACGGCGAGAAATCGTTGGTCCGTAGAACGGAATTCCCAGAATCTCTAGCTGCCGCATGAGCTTTTTCTCTTGCCGAGAAAGGGTATACATCGCCCACCAAGGTGAATCAGCCGCTTGCTCAAGCTCAAGCAAGTCTGAAGGATAGAGATCGGTTTCTTGTTTTAGAAGAGGCATTTTATTGTTCTACGAGTGTACTTCGTTCCCTTGGGTGACACACTATCCCAGCTTAGGTCTTCTCGAACTACCAAAAACAACCATTTGGGTGGGTCATTAGGATTGCGGAACGAGCAATCCAGTGTACGACGGTCGAACGCTGAATTGTACGTGGCGTGGATTCGATCCGGAATATTATCCCTGGACTGGTCCGGTTGTAAGGGCTTGCAGGGGTTGCCGTTCACATCGCCCCCAAACAATCGTCATCGCCAAAACATTCGCGCCTCGGTCTGAGCTTTTCAATTCTTGGAGAAATGAATCTGTTCGCGACTTCTTGGACGGCTATAGTTGGCACGCCAACTGCATTGCTTCTCATCTAGCTCCTCATCTTGCTATTCACAAACTTCATGTCGTAGAGTTCTTCGATCTACCTAGGTTGATGGATATTTACCCATTTTCTGATGGCTCGGAAGGAATCGAATATGCGAAGGCTGTTTTTTTTTGAATCGCTTGAGCGGCGGCTTGCGATGATTTCCGAAGGAGGCGAACTGTTTATCGATACGCTGCTGGATTCGTCCGGAGTCGTGGGTTCCGTTTCTGCGCAAGCGAATTGGGCTGACGGGTCCATTACCCCTTTGAGTGTGGCAAATGGTCCAGCTAGGGGCCCGCTTTCCGTTCGTTTTGATTATTCGTACGACACAACGGGATTTTTTAACGCTCCAGAACGCCGTCAGATTCTCCAAGCCGCAGCCGATATCATTTTTTCGAAATTCAGCGATCAGCTTACGGCCATCACCCCTTCCGGAAACAACACTTGGTCATTTTCTTTCCCAAATCCTTCAAACGGTGCTTTAGTAACTTTACCGGGTGGGAACCTTGGTGCGAACGAGTTGGTCATCTACCCGGGCGCTCGCGATCTGCCGGGGAATCAGATCGCCGAAGGGGGGCCAGGAAACTCCTCGTGGCGGGGAGCGACCGCTTGGGGACAAACGGTGGTGGGACGCGGTCAACCTAACGCGACCGGGAATTCACAGTCTGACTTCGCAACCTGGGGCGGTGTGATTACGGTTGATCCAACCGTTCCGTGGCATTTCGGGCCGACCACCGACGGATTGGATGCTAATGAGAACGACTTCCTCTCGGCAGTGAGTCATGAGTTTATCCACTTGCTTGGGTTCGGCGTTGCGCCTAGCTGGTTTCGGCTCGTTTCGGGTGGAACATTTCTCGGTCCTGCCTCCGCCTCGGCTAACGGAGGTGTAAACGTACCGCTTTCTGCAGAGCAAGCACATTGGCGTGAAGGAACCCAAAGTGGAGGACAAGAAGCATTGATGGACCCTTCGCTCAATGGGCAAGGCATTCGAAAGCTGCCAACACCCCTCGATCTTGCGGGGCTGACGGATATCGGCTGGAATCTCATCGGACAATCGGTTCGAGTCTCTGGTTCCCACGTCTATGGCGACGACCTGAATGCTCCGATTCAAGTTACTCTTATCGGTTCCCAGGCCGGAGCTCGTACCTTCAATGTTCAAACGGTGAATGTCACCAACGTCGCCCCAACACTCAATTCGCTTCCCGATCAAACGACCCGCGTGAACGTACCAATCTCGATCACCGATCTCGGTGTATTTCAGGACCCAGGTTTTGGACCGTCGGAGACATTCCAGTATTCGATCGATTGGGGTGACGGCACACCGATTGACCGGGGAGCGGCCACCATCGATAGGAACGGCTCACCAGGCATTACGACGTTGGGGTCCTTCGATGGCACGCACACATACTTGCAGGCCGGAACGTATCGGGTTCGATATCAGATTACCGACGACAATTCCGGCTCAGACGAAAAGAGTTTTACGGTTCAGGTGTCAGGAGCTCCCAAAATCTCATTGACCAGCGATCGCGTCGCATTCGCGGAAAGCGCTGGGGCCAATGCAGCCGTAATCACGGTTACCATTGAGGGCTTCGACAATCGGAACAGCCTCACGATTGAGCTGACGAATAGTGATCCCTCAGAAGCATCGATTCCAACCAGCGTCCTTATGGGGGCAGGGCAGACGCAGGTCACGTTTAGCGTTACAGCTGTCGACGATGCTCGTCTGGACGGTACACAGCTTGTTCAATTTGCGGCGAGCTTAAATGGGATCAACAGTCTTCCCATCGAACTCCAAGTCCTTGATCAAGAATCCGTTTCCATTGCCTTAAACGTAAGTTCGATCCGCGAAGATTCTGGCCCTGGAGCAGCCGTAGTTCGTGTATCTCGCTCGGACATTGAGGAACCTACTCCCCTTACGGTTCAGCTTACTTCATCTGACCCTTCTGCGGCGACACTTCCTGCCACCGTTGTCATCCCGGCGGGGGTTAAGTTCATCGATGTTTCAGTGACCGCCGTCGACGATTCGAATGTTGACGGGACGCAAACGACGCAGCTTGCCGCCAACGCAACCAACTACACGTCTAACACAGTCCTCTTGGCCGTTCTTGACTACGAACCCTTGCAATGGGTTCCGAATTCCATCGAAATTCTCGAATCTTCCGAGCCGGCCGTTAAATCCGTTCAGTTGTCGCTTCCGGCTCCAGCCGGTCCATTAGGAGTCGTTGTATCACTAACCGCCTCGGTTGAGAGTCAATTGAGTTTACCAGTGCAAATCGTCTTTGCCCCTGGACAACAAGTACTCAACGTGGCACTCTCCGCGATTAACGACACGTTTGCCGAATCGACGAAAATTCTCGATCTGATTGCAACTGCACCAGGCTACGCGAGCTCGACCATCCGCGTAACACTTCAGGACACGGACAGATCCCTTTGGACGAATTCCAAAAACAATATCGACGTTGATGACTCTGGAGCCGTTGAACCAATCGACGTGCTTATCGTGATTAACTTTCTGCAACGCACTGGAAGCATTCCTTTACCATTGGATCGTAGCCCACCCGGCCAACCATTCGTCGATGTCGACGGTGACGGATTCTTGGCGCCCATCGATGTTCTTCAGGTAATCAACCAACTTCGTCGTCAAACAGGTTAATTTGTCTCGGAACTACTTTCGATAACGCGCTTTTCCTTTCGCGCTGATGGGCTCTACAACCTATCATTGGGTTGAGCGTTATTATCGAGCACGGTGCACTGCACTTTATTCGCTGGTGACGTCCAATTTAAAGATCCCTTCGCCGCGCGGAGAAATGATCGAATAGTAGACTTCGCCGCTCTGATCTTCCCCAAAGGCTAGAACCGGAATTCCGTCGGCAATAAGTTGCTCGTTGCGGGTGGCTTTCCCAGACGCCTCATCGTACGTGAGTGCCCAAACGCTTCCGCGAATGTAATCGGCGTAGATGTATTTTCCCTGAAGTTGTGGTAGTCGATGAGATCGATAGACGCGACCACCCGTAATCGATTTACCGACACTGTGGTCGTATTCCCATACCGGATCGATGGCTGGTCCGACACCTTCGACGACCGGCCGGTTGCCAAACGAATGACTCCCTTCATGATTGCTCCAGCCGTAGTTTCCACCTTTGGTAACAACGTTGATTTCTTCCCAAAGCTCTTGCCCAACATCCCCACACCAGAGGCGCCCGGTAGGTTTGTCAAAAGCGATCCGCCAAGGATTACGAAGACCATATGCGTAAATCTCAGGTCGTACCCCAGCCATTTTTACAAATGGATTATCGTCAGGAATACCATACGGTAAGCCAGCGGTTTTGGAATCGACGTCAATTCGAAGAATCGAACCCAACAATTGACTCTGATTCTGACCATTCGCCATCGGGTCATTACGTAATCCACCGTCACCGAAGGCAATGTAGAGGTAACCATCACCTCCAAATTCAATCGAGCCACCATTATGGTTTTGAAAGGGCTGCTCAATGTCTAGCAGGACCTCTTCAGAAAGAGGATCTGCCAAGTTCGGATTATCCTTGGAAACGCGAAAACGCGAAATAATGGAACGGTGTGTATCGCGTTGATTGTAGCTTACAAAGAACTCGCCATTGCTAAGAAAGTTGGGGTGCAATGCGAAACCAAGCAACCCTTCTTCATTGGCACCTTTGTCATGCCATGGATGAACTTTCGATTGAATATCGAGGAACATGGAAGCATTCTCAACATCAGCGCGATTCTCAAAAACAAATACCCATCCTTGCTGGTCGATTGCGAAAAGCCGTTTATCGCCTGGCGCGAAAGTGAGTTCGAGAATTCGCATCGGCTTGTTGATGTTCCCATCTTCATCATGCGATTGCCAACCTTGCCACTTCAGCTTCGGAAACGCTAACGTTCCTTTCATCTTCAGCTTGCCGTCAATCGGTTGCTCGCTTTCGCCTTCCTCGGATAGCTCGCGAACCTTGATGTTTCGAAAGGAAACCAAGTTGTTGTGGTCTTGCAAACAAATATGGCCTTCACCCGCTTTGCCAAAACCAGGAAAGGCTGCAAACTTGCTCTTCGCGACCAGTTCGTCCCATTTCTTATCGCCCAGTTTGAAGGTGTAGTACTGCAGGCCATTCATCGAAACTTCACACTGTTTCGGGTGGATCCGCAGGAAGAGTTGGTTCCATTGGCCAGCCGGACGTGTTGCATCGAGGACGCCGGCTTCTTGGCTGGCCGTCCATTTGGGAGGAGCGGGCTGAAAGAGTTGATAGAGCCAACCGGTTTTTTGAGGGTCGTGGCCTGCTAGATTGTCTTGAATCTGGATTTCCGGACCGCTGTGCCACGGAGCCGGATTGTCTTCGGTCACATGGAACATCAACCCACTGTTCCCACCTTCCGAGATGTTGTACTCAATCGAAAGTTCGAAGTACTTGTACTTTTTCTTGGTGACAATATCGCCAGCCCCTTTTTCGTCGCGTACGATCGCACCATCGACGACTTTCCAACCCTTGGAAAGTTCATCCTTTCGGTAGCTTCGCCATGCATCCATCGATTGGCCATCAAATAGAAGTTTCCACCCACTCAATGATTCGGATCGAGTCAGTTGGTTCGATAGATCGGCAGCATTCGAGAACAACGGATTCATGAACTCTAAAACCAAAACCAACACGATCGACACAATTCTTCTGAAAATCATAACTTAACTCGCTTTTAAGTAGTTTCTTGAATCAGGTAGCTCACACTGTTCTGTAATTTCTAGTCGTCTCGTGTTCCGGAGCAATCGGTTCGAGCAACCAATCGATTGAGAACGGATCGAATTTGAGTTCCGTTGCTCAACCTATGTCGTGATCTTCTTGTAACGGAATCGTCGAGGCTCATCATCTTTGATACCAAGTCGCTCGCGTCGTTGGCTTTCATAAGTTTGGAAGTTGCCTTCGCACCAATGAACGTAGCCGTCGCCTTCGAAGGCAAGAATATGAGTCGCGATTCGGTCCAAGAACCAACGATCGTGCGATATCACGACGACACAGCCAACAAAGGAGGTAATGGCTTCTTCCAGGGCACGCAGCGTATCGATATCCAGATCGTTCGTCGGTTCGTCCAATAGAAGAACGTTGCACCCGCGACGGAGCAGTTTGGCTAAATGGACTCGGTTGCGTTCTCCACCGGAGAGATCGCCAACTTTCTTCTCTTGGTCGGGGCCTTTAAAGTTAAACTTCGACACGTAGGCTCGAGCATTGACTCGCTTGCCTCCCATGTCAATCAAATCGGTGCCGCCACTAATTTCCTGATAGAGCGTGTTGTTTGGGTCAAGCGAATCGCGACTTTGATCGACGTAGCCAAACTCAACTGTTTCGCCGATACGAAGCGTCCCTGCATCCGGCTTATCTTGGCCCGTCATCATACGGAAAAGCGTTGTTTTGCCAGCTCCGTTGGGACCGATAACACCCACAATACCACCGGCAGGTAAACGGAAGGTCAGGTTATCAATGAGTAGCCGATCGCCGTAGGCTTTGGAAAGGTCATTGGCTTCCACAACCACTTCACCCAGGTGCTTCCCTGGAGGAATCTGGATTTCCAGCTCTTCCGGTCGATCTTCGAACTGCTCCTTCGAAAGTTGTTCGTAAGACGAGATACGCGCTTTGCTTTTGGCTTGCCGCGCCTTGGGCGACATGCGAATCCATTCGAGTTCCTTGGCCAAAGTTTTTTGTCGAGCAACAGCGTGCTTCTGCTCAATCGCGAGCCGTTTCTGTTTTTGCTCCAACCACGAGGTGTAGTTGCCCTCAAACGGATAGCCGGAACCGCGATCGAGTTCCAAAATCCACTGAGCGACATTGTCAAGGAAATAGCGATCGTGCGTTACCGCGACGACAGTTCCTGCATATTGAGCCAAATGCTGCTCTAGCCATTCAATCGCTTCGGCATCGAGATGGTTCGTAGGTTCATCGAGCAACAGAAGATCAGGCTGTTGGATCAGTAGCTTGCACAACGCCACGCGTCGTCGCTCACCGCCGGATAGCTTCGTGACGTCAGCATCACCAGGTGGAAGGTTCATCACGGACATGGCAAGCTCGACATGGCGATCAAGCTCCCAAAGATTGGTGCTGTCGATGATATCTTGCAATCGGGCCATCTCGTCGCAAAGCTTTTGCATCATCTTGTCATCCGTGACTTCGCCAAGTTGTACCGAAATCTCGTTGTATCGATCCAGCACAACGCGGCGTTGCGCGACGGCTTCCTCAACATTGCCCTGGACGTCTTTCTCGGGATTGAGTTGCGGTTCTTGCGATAGATAACCAGCCGTAAAGCCCTTGGACAACCGAGCTGTTCCGTCAAAGGTCTTATCGACGCCAGCCATAATCCGCAGGAGCGTGCTTTTTCCAGCCCCATTGGAACCCAGCACACCAATCTTAGCTCCAGGATAAAAGGCCAAGTAGATGTTCTTAAGAACTTCCTTGGCACCGTGCTTTTTGGTTAGATCTTCAATTTGAAAAATAAATTGACGGCTCATAAGGTTTCTCTATTCCCATTCAATCGTGGCCGGGGGTTTGCTACTGATGTCGTAGCAAACGCGGTTGACGCCACGAACTTCGTTAATCATGCGAGTGCTGATGCGAGCAAGTAAGTCATAAGGTAAATGGCTCCAATCGGCCGTCATAAAGTCATCGGTGTTGACACAGCGAACGGCGACTGCATTTTCGTAGGTTCGGGCATCACCCATGACACCAACGCTTTGGACCGGGAGCAATACAGCAAAGGCTTGCGAGGTACTTCGGTAGAGTCCAGCTATCTTGATTTCGCTAACCACGATTTCATCAGCTTCTCGCAGGATGCTCAGCTTTTCGCGGGTGACTTCGCCAAGACAGCGAACCGCCAAGCCTGGGCCAGGGAAAGGATGGCGCCATACTAACGCTTCGGGCAATCCAAGCTCAGCTCCGAGTCTTCGGACCTCATCCTTGAATAAGTCGCGAAGCGGCTCGATCAGCTCAAAACCTAGCTCATCGGGCAGGCCGCCAACGTTGTGGTGGAGCTTGATCGTTGCGGCAGGGCCATCCGGCGCGGCACCGCTTTCGATCACATCTGGGTAAAGTGTCCCTTGAGCCAAGAACCGAGCGCCTTGAATCTTTTTCGCTTCCTCTTTGAAGCACTCGATAAAGGCATGTCCAATTCGACGCCGCTTTTCTTGGGGTTCCGAAATACCTGCCAACGTATCTAAGAATCGATCTTCGGCTTCAACAACATGCAAGTCGGCTTTAAAGTGCTTGGTAAATTCGGTGATGACGGCGGATTGCTCGTCTTTGCGCAACAACCCATTGTCGACCAGAATGCATGACAACTGTGAACCAATCGCTTTATAAAGCAAAGCGGCGGTAACGCTGCTGTCAACGCCGCCGGAGAGCCCGCAGATAACTCGGTCTTTGCCGACGATCTTTCGAATTTGCTCGATGGATTGCTCGACAAAGTTGCTCAAGTGCCAACGACCTTCGCAACCAGCGATGTTGTAAAGGAAATTGTGAATAAGCGTACCGCCGAGTGAAGTGTGAGTGACTTCGGGATGAAATTGCAAACCATAGACGGGCAGCGTACGATGCGCGACAGCTGCAAAAGGGCAAGTTCCTGTCGAAGCGATGGAGTAGAAATTTTCGCTCAGGTTTTTGACTTGGTCGCCGTGACTCATCCACACATCGATCTCATGCGGGAATCCGGCGAATAGGTTTTCCATCCGTTCAATTCGCAATCGCGATCGCCCGTATTCGCGGGCCGGACAATGCTCGACCTTGCCGCCGAGGGTTTCCGAGATCAGCTGCATCCCGTAGCAAATACCGAGGATCGGAATACCTAGCTCAAAGATCTTCGGATCACATTTCGGTGCGCCAGCAGCGTAGACGCTGTTGGGTCCACCCGACAGGATGATTGCAGCTGGCTTGCGCTGGATGATCACCTCGGCCGAGATGTTGTGCCGAACAATTTCGCAGTAGACGTTCTCCTCGCGCACTCGGCGAGCGATGAGCTGAGCGTACTGAGAACCGAAGTCGAGAACGAGGACGCGTTCTTCGGCTAGGCTTCCGATAGTTGAAACGTGGTTCGAGGAAGATGACATGGAGAACCCATAGGGACGGACTGAAAGGGCAAAGAGTATAGCCCGTCTTTCAATCTTCCGCGATTGCTAGTTGCGGATCATTTCGCTTACGGAGCATCGTCAGCTGATTACCCCGCTCATTATAGGCGGATTCGCTCATGAACTGCTCGATTAGCCAGACGCCACGGCCACGAGGTTTATCAAGACACTCGTCGTCGAGGCACGATTTCAAGCTGGAACGGCAAAATCCTGGGCCCTCGTCAGTAATGCGAATAAAACAAGCTTCTCGCGAGACTCGGAACTCAAGATCGACGTGTTTCAAAGGATCGCGCTTGTTGCCGTGCTCAATCGCGTTTACGAGCCCTTCTTCAACCGCCATTCGAACATGGAATAGGTCGCGTCCCTCCCAACCGGCGTCATGAAGAGCGAACTCCAGCCGTTCGATCGCCTTGTGAGCATCATCCGTGTCACTGGTCAGTCGCTGACTCAGCTTCCAGGACCATTTGTGTTCTGGCGAAGGAAACATCCCAACCTCAAATATAGCCGAGCTGTAGTCGAATCCTACCAGCGAAATTACATGCCAAGATTTATCATAGTTTGAAGGCTTCGATCGCGTCGAGTTCCGTCTTACGAATATCAAAAACACGATCAAGTCGCGTAATCGTAAACACTTCCTTGATTTCCGCCCGAAGATTGCAAAGTTTAAGCCGTCCCTCCGCCGCTTTTACTTTTGAGTGCAAAGAGATCAGTTTGTTGAGTGCGGCGCTGGACATGAACTCAACCCCTTCAAAATTCAATAGCAAGACATTTCGATTGTCTACCAGAACTAACGAGTTCAATTCTTCGCCGAGTTGCTCGATGCTAGCAGAATCGACAATCTTCTTGTCCACAAATCGAACCACGGAGACCGGCCCGTCATCGACGACCACAATTCGGCGTTTTGTACTCATTTGCGCAAAAAATCCCTAGAAATGCAATGAATCAAGAATGATCGCTAAAAGAATAAGTCTAAGCTTAGCCCGCGGCTAACCGTTTGCAACCGTGGGAAGCGATGCAACCAACGTTCGTGTTGGCTATGACGGCAAGGCCACATCTTCCAGCGGTGGAACGTAGTTCAAAAAATAGACTACGGTCAGAATGAGCAGCACAATGGAGACAAACGTCCAGCTCAACAAAATGAAGCTCGTCTTCCACATCTTTTTTCTGCGGGAAATCGCATAATAGTAGAGATAGCCTGGAATTATAAAGCTGAGGAGCCCGCAAACGACCTTTTCCTTGAAGGCAGTGACCTGGGTCGCCAAGCTCGCCATGCACGTTACCATCCAGCTAATCGAAAGACTTATAACCAGCAATGCTCCTATCAGCGAAAGTCGCTGAATCTGCCCTTTCAAAGTCTCCGCAGAGGCCTGAATGAGCTCTCCATTTTCATCACGGATGCTCCCTTCGCGAACGATGACCCCAAAGGTGATGAGCATGCCAATTCCTATTACAAAAGCGAGATAGACCCACCAAGGCCAGCCGACAAATTTCAAGGCTTCGTCGTCTTCGCTCTCCTTTTTCAAGAATCGGTCCGCTTCGTTGAGGGCCTTGTGCTCAAACGGACCTTTGTCCGCGGTAGCCGTTATCGTGTGACCTTGAATCTTTTGTCCCGCCTGGAGATTGAAACCGCAAGCAATGCAAATCACGGAACCTTGCTTGATCGGAGCCTGACAGCCTGGACAAACCGGGCCCGTTTTTTTTCCAAGTCCGGCGTCCGCAAAGAGCTGGTCGAGCGCTCCACCTTGCGAAGGGACGGCTGCTTTCGCGGGGTCGGGTTTTGACCTGACCACCCCTTGGCTTTTGGGAACGGCTTTCGTCTTTGGCGAATCCGAAGCCGCTTGTGAGGCTGGAATCCGAATGGTTTGAGCACATTTTGGACATTTCCCCGACTTGCCTGCGTAAGCATCGGGGACCGAGAGAGCGTGACCGCACGAGCAAGAAACACGAATTGGCATGAAAGAACACCTTCAAATGCGAAGCCAAAAGAGCGAATCTCCATCGTAGTTTCTTCGTTGCCAATTTGACAGGCTCGAATTGAAAGTGCGTCTTTGCCGAAGGACACAACCTCGAGAAATAGCAAAAGCTCGGCTTTTCCACCCGTCTTTGCCTGAGAGCTTTATCTGTTACACCCCCTAGTCGGCTTCCGTAAAGCATCGGAAATCCTTTTTCGGCACGCGGGTTGCTCTCGTGGGAGGCTGCTTACGACAAGATGTCGTTTTGGCGATGCACGAAATGGCTTCCTGAGTTCCAATGCTCCTAAGAGGCCACTCTCACAGGGAGGCGCCCGCCAAGCTCAATTTACGATTCTCATCCACCATATTCGATTTTTCCATTTTCGGGAGGATTAGGCAGATGCCTGCGGCTGTAAAAGAAAAAGCAAAGACCAAGTTGATTCCGCTCGGTGACCGATTGGTCGTACAACGAGAGGTCTCTGAGGAGAAAACGGCTGGCGGGATTTTGCTACCCGATTCTGCCAAGGATAAGCCAACCCGTGGCGTGATCGTCAGCGTTGGCGACGGCCGTGTCCTTGACGACGGCTCCCGCGCCCCGCTTCAAGTCAAAGCAGGCGACAAAGTCCTCTTCACAAGCTATGCCGGCGAACAAATCGAAGTCGATGGCGAAGAGTATCTGTTGATGGGCGAAAGCGAAGTTCTCGCCATCCTCGGTTAATCGCTCAGTCTTACTAAAAACACTACGTCCAAACTAAATTCAACCGGAGAAATCCATGCCTAAGATTATTGCTTTTGATCAGGAAGCTCGCGAAGCGATTCGCCGCGGCGTTTCCAAATTGGCCCGCGCCGTGAAAGTCACCCTCGGCCCTCGCGGTCGAAATGTTATCCTTCAAAAAAGCTTCGGCAGCCCTACCGTCACGAAAGACGGTGTCACGGTCGCGAAGGAAATTGACCTCGAAGACGTCTACGAAAACATTGGCGCTCGTATGGTCCGCGAAGTCGCTAGCAAGACCAGCGATGTTGCTGGTGACGGCACCACTACGGCAACCGTCATGGCAGAAGCCATCTTCAACGAAGGACTCAAGGCCGTCGTTGCTGGCGTTAACCCCGTCCAGATGAAATCCGGCATTGAGAAGGCGGTGGCGGATATCACCGACAAGCTTCACAAGATGTCGATCAAAATCAAAGACAAGAGCGAGATGGCGAACGTTGCCTCGATCGCTGCAAACAATGACCGCGCCATCGGTAATTTGCTTGCCGATGCGATGGAAAAAGTTGGCAAGGATGGCGTCGTGACCGTCGATGAAGGCAAGAGCCTGCAGGACGAACTCGAATTCGTTGAAGGGATGCAATTCGATCGCGGATATCTTTCACCGTACTTCGTGACCGATTCGGCTACCATGGAAGTCGTTCTCGAAGATCCGTACATCTTGATTTATGAAAAGAAGATATCCAACATCAAGGATCTTGTCCCTGTTCTCGAACAGGTTGTCCAACAAGGTAAGCCTTTGTTGATCATCGCCGAAGAAGTCGAAGGCGAAGCCTTGGCAACTTTGGTTATCAACCGACTTCGTGGCACACTTCAGGTTGCGGCTGTGAAAGCTCCTGGCTACGGCGATCGTCGTAAAGCCATGATGGAAGACATCGGGATTCTGACCCATGCAATTCCAGTCTTCGAAGCACTTGGTCGTAAGCTTGAGACATTGACACTCGCTGACCTTGGCCGTGCTAAGAAAGTCATCATCGATAAAGACAACACCACGATCATCGAAGGTGCTGGCAAGAGCTCGGAAATCAAGGCTCGAATCGACCAGATCCGCCGTGAAATTGAAAACACGTCGAGCGATTACGATCGAGAAAAACTCGAAGAGCGTTTGGCTAAGTTGGCTGGTGGCGTTGCTAAAGTGAACGTCGGTGCCGCAACGGAAAGCGAAATGAAGGAGAAGAAGGCTCGCGTTGAAGACGCGTTGCATGCAACCCGCGCAGCGATCGAAGAAGGAATTCTTCCTGGCGGCGGTGTGGCTCTTCTACGAGCTTCAACATCTGTTAAAGCAGGTGATGAGCTTACCAATGATGAACGCGTCGGTTTCAATATTATTGTCCGTGCCTGCCGCGCCCCATTGACCATGATCTCGACCAACGCTGGTCAAGACGGTGGCATTGTTTGCGAAAGAGTCGCCGAAGCCAAAGGCAACCAAGGCTACAACGCTTTAACAGGCGTCTATGAAGACTTGGTCAAAGCTGGCGTTATCGATCCAACCAAGGTAACTCGCACAGCCCTCTCCAACGCTGCTTCGGTAGCAGTTCTTCTACTTACCAGCGACGCTTTGATCGCTGAAAAGCCGAAGGACGATCATGGTCACGGTAAGAAGGGTGGCCACGGCGGCGACCACGACATGTACTAAGCCCACCGTCAGGGTTCGTATCAAACAAAAAACCTCTGCTTTTCAGCAGAGGTTTTTTTTGCCATGACCGTTTAAAGCGTGCTCCATGTTCGGATCGCTAAACATCGAGAAACGAGGATACAGCGATTGCCGCCGCTCATAGGGAATGCTCGAGTTCGTGTCACGGCGTTCGCGCCTGCTCAACGGCTCGGTCGATCCTTTGCATCCATTCGTCATTCATCCAAACATTCATGGCGGACGCAGATTCG
The DNA here is from genome assembly GCA_031411055.1 of Pirellulaceae bacterium. GTDB lineage: Bacteria > Planctomycetota > Planctomycetia > Pirellulales > Pirellulaceae > JAIYDQ01. The sequence goes on along the minus strand of JANOAI010000125.1, from coordinate 7,554 downwards.
AGGATCTGGCTAGCGCGTTTCGCGCCGCAAAGTACGGTGGTGATTCCAGGCTGTCGTAACGTCCAGTGGATAACGAGCTGAGGAATGGTCCAGTTCAATTCCTTCGCCGAGGCCCTCAGGATGTCGAGGAGATCTTGGGCTCGATGCCAGGCCTCGCCCTGAAAGATCGTATACGTTCTTCGCTTGTCGTTGTCAGGCAGGATGTGTTCTCTTGGCATTGCCCCAGCAAGCAGCCCTTTCATGAGTGGCCAATACGAGGCGATACCGCATTCGTGATCATGGAGATATGGCCGAAGACCGTCGAGCGTTTCCGACTGCAGCATGTTGAACGGTGGCTGAAGTATTGCCGGTTGTATGACGCTGGCAAATCGAGTCGTTTCGTCGAGCGATGCATTGCTGAGCCCTACATAGCGAACGATCCCTTTTTGAACCATCGCCGCCAATGATTCGGCACACTTCTCAATCGAAGTTTTTCCGTCGGGCGTGTGAAGATAGAGGAGCTCAAGGCAATCAAGTCCCAACCTGGTTCGAATCTCGTTGACTTCAAATTCGAGCCGTTCTGGGCGAGCGTCGCGAACAAGTTTCCGGTCGCTGTCGAAGTGGGTCCCGACTTTCGTTGCAATAGTCACGGAGTGGATTCGACTCCCTAACGCTTGGCGAAGAATCCGGTCGCTTTCGCCGTCATAGCCATAGCTATAGGCGGTGTCGAAATGGTTAATTCCAGCTTCCAGGGCAGCCTCAACGGTTGCAATGCTACTATGCTCGTCGACCTCTAAAGAAGTAACACCAGCCATTGGCCAACAGCCGAGTGCAACGGGACTCGTCCAAAGATCCGATTCGCCAATTCGACGCTTTTCACAGAGCATGCTGTACTACTCCAGAATTAAATGAGTAAAATCCATAATTAAGGGGAGAAAGACCTCCTCAGAAGGCAAATTTCTGTTACCATAGTGGAGACATGAACGAATTAAGCGTTGGTTCAAGGTTGGTTCCAAGTTAGCTGTTGAAACAAAGACGTCCATTCAAATCTGGTTTTCGAACCATGATTTTGCGATTGGGCGTCGTTCTCCCTCCTGTTTTCGAATGGCCTCTTGAGCATCCACAAGGCGGACGAACCCAGCGTTTTCTGCACCGCTTTTTGCATTCGACCAGAAAGGTTTCGACCAACATGCGATACGCATTTCGGCTCGCGGAGCTCTTGGGACACACCCCGGATCGCCGGAAACGTCCGGGAACGATCAAGAACATCGTTGAGTATACCGGCTTGGATCGGCATCAAGTTGCCGCTCTGTTAAAAAACGAAGCAAAGTACATTCCCATCGACGCACTATCGCGTCTTTGCGATTATTTGATTGAGCATGGTTATGCCAAGGCAGATGAACTGCCAGGCGCCCTATTCGCCATCAAGCCAGAGAATTTTTGGGAGCTTTTAGCTCGCCGTCGTCGGCTCGAAATCTGCGTTGGCGTTCGTCGGCCAAACGACGATCAGTTCGCGGACGCAGCTTGGATCGTCGCATCCGACGCTGTTCTGGCAGGAGAAGTCCTCAACGGTGTTTCCACCCTTGGTGGAACAGCGAAGGCGATCAAGAATAAGCTGGGGGCTCGCGTTGAAGCCGCTCCGCATCTTGAAAACCTCAAGCAGACTTTGGTCTGGAGTCCAGGCGTTTTGCCGGATGATGAGATTCAATCGCAATCGAAAGACGTTTACGAAGGCTTTGCCGAGATCGATGGTGATAAATCGTTGGTTTGTTTAGGCAGCGTGAAGAGTAATCTCATGGTCGAGATGGTCATGAGTTCGGCTTTTGGGTGCGATCCTTTCACAACTCAGGACACGGTCACGACGGCTCGTGAGCGCAGTTGCCCTTTCTTCTTGCGTTACCGAGACAATGACCCACATCCACCCGCGTGTTCGGCAGGTATGCGTCTGAGCAAGACGGAAAAAGCCGATCGCCCTGGTCTTTACTATGAGCAATCGGACGGATCGTGGGCTTTTGCTGGCGGCTCGTCGCCAGGCCAAGACGCAGCCCTTGTATTTTACATTTATCGGGAATCACTCGGCCGACTTGAAATGGTACTGAGCGGCTTCTCGGGACGAGCGACGCGACTACTGGCGAGAACGCTAGCACATCAAGCAGAAGTCTTTTGGCCCCCGATCTATCAGGAAAACTACCTTCAAATTGGTGCCTATATCGTCCAATACGCATCGACGGCTGAGTCTGAGCAGGAAGACATTCTCCGCACTGACTTGCTGGGTGAATCGACGGTTATTCCTCTTCCGATGGAATCGATTCAACGTCGCTTGACCAAGGTTTCGTAACGGATGAATTCTCTGCAACAGCCAGGTTGGTCGAAAATCTTCGATCGCTGGTGGGTTGTAGCGATTGCGGTTGGTTTGATTCGGCTGGTTGTCTTGATCGGTACGTCCGACGCGTTTGTCGTCGATTCGGATGCCTACTGGAGTCTGGCGAAAACTTGGCACGAGACCGGAACATTTGGTCACCTCGGTTTCGATCAGGTCGCAAAACCAACGGCCTACCGACCGCCGCTGTACCCTTGGTTATTGTCGTGGATCGCCAACACGGAAATCATCAACAAGCCAGCCTTGATAACAATCCATCTTGGGCTTGGAGTAGCGACCTGCATACTAAGTTGGTCGATTGCCAAAGAACTTTTTCGAAGCGGAACGTCTTCACACGTCGGCAGCTCATTTCTCACAACCTTCGCTCCTGGGTTAGTCGGTCTCAGCGTTGCAGTGGATCCGATACTCGTTCGACAATCGACGCTCGTCATGACGGAAACCTTAGCCACTCTGTTATCCACCTTAGTGTGGTGGACATGGATCCAACTTGAAGTTCGAGGAAAGCTTTGGAACCTCTATAGCGGACTTGCGATTGGAGCCTTGATCGGTCTCTTTAGTCTTACGCGATCATCCGGAATAGTGTGGCTTCCACTCTTAATCCTGTTAACGTTCGCCTCGTGCTTCAGGCGTTTTCCAACGGTGACCGGTCTAAAGTTCATCCGATTTTTGTTATTACTCTCTGTGGGAGGAATCATTGTGCTCTTGCCTTGGTCGACTCGAAATCGAGTCGTGATGGGGAAGACAATTTGGACGACAACCCATGGCGGCTACACGTTGTTGCTTGCGAACAATCCGATCCTCTTCGACCACTATGAAAAAGAAAGTCTTAGTCGAGATTGGAATGAGACTCGTTTTCACGAATGGTGGGCAGAGAAATCCTCGGGTTCAGCTTCTGCGTCAGAATTGCAACAGGATAGCTATGCTAATGGATTAGCGTGGCAATCGATTCGGGACCGTCCGGTAGGGTTTGCATGGGCATGTATCGCTCGCTTGGGTTGGTTGTGGGGCTGGTGGCCATCGCATGTCGAATCCACTTCGCGATTTGCAATCGTGATGATCGGTGCCTGGTACGGCTTTACAACTTTGCTTTTCGCTGTGGCGGCCTTGTCTGGCCTAAGCCATTTTCGAAAATCCTTCGACCCGTGCTGGCTTCCGGCCATCGCCTTAGTTCTTGGAATTTGTGGCGTTCATATGTTTTATTGGAGCAATATGCGAATGCGAGCCCCGCTCGTTCCCATTGTTTACGTCACCTGTGGTAGTTTAATAACACAATTTGTGAACCGGCCGCGTCGGGGTTAAACTATTACTATTCGGTTGTCGATCGATTTCCGAGTCGAATCATCCTCTCATACACGACTTTTGGCCCTCCCATGGTGGAACTTTCTAATCCTACGCAAGCGACGAGCATCATTCTGGTTGATGATTCCTTGGTTCTGCGAGATCGGCTTGTCGAGGCCTTTCAAGAACGTGGGATGCGAGTTTCGGTTGCCGGAGACTGCGATGAAGCAGTTCAAGTATTTCGTCGCGAGCCAACCCACCTTGCCGTAATCGACCTTCGCATGCCGGGTCGCAGCGGACTGACCTTGATCCCAGATCTCAAGCGAATCAATCCTGATGTCAAGATCGTTGTGCTATCAGGCTTTGGAAGTATTGCGACTGCGATTGATGCCATTCGAGCCGGTGCGACCAACTTCATCCCCAAACCGGCTGACGCAGACGACATTTTGATGGCCTTTGCGCGTGGCGATGTGGAGGTCCAAATACAGGAAGAGCCTAGCGGAATTCCTGTTCCAACTTTGGCGCAAGCTGAATGGGAGCATATCCATCGCGTGCTAGCCGATTGCAGCAACAATATTTCCGAAGCTGCGCGTCGACTGGGAATTCATCGACGCTCCTTGCAACGCAAACTACGCAAACGAGCCCCTTAATTAAATGATCCGAATGTTCATTCGAGCACCATCCAGCAACCCCATTTGCAGCTTGGACATTCTTGGGAACTTCATTGATGAATGAAGTCGAAGATTGGTTGTCGGCGATTCAAGGCCCAGTACCGCTTCGTGCCGTCGCAGAATCGAAGGCCATGGCGAACCCAAGACAGCTCGTGGAGAAATCATCGCTCCGTGGAACCCTATTCGAAGCCTTGCTTTGGCTCCGCGTTGGAGTTATCGAGCCCGCTCATATTTTGGTTCAAGATGGGCGCAACGATTTGGAACGCTACATTCACGGTGTTGTCCATCGTCTGGAAGGCGATTTCTGGAATGCGAAGTATTGGTTTCGCCAAGTTCGAGATCGAGAGCTCGTTTTGTTCGTTGAAAACGGCATTCAGCTAAAGCTTAAAGAACTCGAATTAATCGATTCAGCCAGAGACTGGAAGACGGTCAAGGCAAGTGGTTTTTCGCCAGATCAATTCGTCGACCAATGTGAAAACTTCCTCGCATCGTCACAGGGCGACGAGGCATCCGATCTAAAGAAAATCTTAGAGTCCGTTGGCCAAGCCGAATGGAATGCGCTTTGGTCCTTCACAGGAAATCAAAGTCGATCGCAACGCGATCGGCTAGCCGATTTCTGATTGCTTAACGCTCTAAAACGCGCGCTTGGGCCATCGCTTCTTCGGCAAGACCAATAAACTGGCGTTCGCCGATTCCAGCCCAAGCTCTTTGATAAGTCACACTGAGGGCCGTAAAATTAAAGGCATCCTGCGGTTCAATTTCGCAGGCTTTACGACCATGCTCGATCGCTTCCAAATGCTTTCCGGTTTGCGTAAGAATTCGGGCGAGCGTCAGGTGCGAAAGAACATGATTTGGATCCTCAACGAGAATCTCTTGGAGCAGTTTCACAGAATCATCATTGTTTCCCTGATCCTTAAGTTTTTCTGCTTGATTGTATTTTTCGACGATTTTCGACATGAATTCTCAGTAATGAAATTAGGAAACAAGCGCCGAAATTTTCATCGGCGCTAATTGATAGGCACGCGAACGGAACAAAAAGTCAATCAAATTGCCCTCATGAGGCTGAAGCCAATTGAGTCGGCTCGTTGGAATTGGCCCGACGTTCAATCGGTCGACGTGAACGGACGAAGTCAATTCGTCAATCCATTTCTCATCACCGGTGAGGGCAGTGCAAACCAAGGTCGGTCCGATCGACTTAAGCATGTCCTTTTGTGGACATTGGACAACCGAGACAAACGGGAACATATACTCCTTGGACGCAACAGCTCGCTCAGGCGAATCGGCGTGAACTACCATCGGGCGAAGATAGGCTGACCGCTCGTGCTCGACCAATCGGGGGCCAAATTCGGCAGTAAAGTTGGTGACTCCTTCCGAGTTGAGGTCCTGCTCAATCATGCTCCATGTGCCTGTCGCCATGGCAGGGTTCACAAACGCTGCGAGTTGCGAGGAATCGTCCGACGGAGGCTTGACGTCGACGGGGCCAAGCCGTGCAGCTAAGGCTTCGGCTATTTCTCGTGTATGACGCGATGCCCAGACCCCTGAGCAGTTGATGCAACTTCGACCGCCATTGCTAAGAATGCTTTCCACCATTAAGTCAAGGTAGTCTTCCCATTGATCGACAACATCGTCACCGAAAACAATTTTGGAGAACCCAGGGCCGTGGGCTTGCACACGAGGATTACCCGCGTATTGATTGACCGTCTGAGCACTACCAAAAATCATCGAACGAGGACTCTTGCTTAGAATCGTTCCTCCGACATCATGAGATCCAGGATAAAGGCAAAAGGCCTCGGCTGGAATTCCTGCTTCGATATAGGCGGCAATCATTCGATAAGGGGTCCATGGTTCTTGTGAACCTGGCTTCAGCACTAAGCCAACTTGGAGGGCGACGGCGGGAAGCCAAAGCGTATGTACGCCTGGAGAATTGTTTGGAAGAACGGCTCCTAAGACCGGCGATTGACACTGAAACGAAACTGTTACTCCCCGCCCCTCTTCCCCGTATCCCTTGTTGAAGATTTCTAAATCGAGTCCACGAGTAAGGCAGTCCAAAATCTTCCGCATGTTATGAAGAACAAAGGCATTCTTCTTCATATTGCCGCGGCACATGTGCTCGGGGAGACCCGTGCTAGCAGATTGTTGATGAATAAAGTCATCGACCGTCTGCTGCCCATCCCCGACCGGCAATGTACCAGACTCGAAAAGTTCAGCCGCTTTGGCGATTCGAGCTAGAAGTTCCAAACTCGGGATTTTCCGCAGTGCAGCGCGGGCATTGTCAGCCTTGCGCATATCCATCTGCACCATGCTGCCATTGATCTGTCCAATCTTGGCAATAGGTTCTCCCGTATCAAAGTGGACGACCTCTTGTGTTTCAAGCGATTTGTATTGCTTGCCCCAACGAACAGGATGCAGTGTGATCACGTGTTTGGTTTCCGAAAAATCGAATTGGTCTTCAGTAATAGGCGATGCGACGCATCAAAATCATCGATCGAAAACAATCGATACAAATTCATTAGTAAACGCCGACCGTCGTTCCGCCTGGAATCCCGTGGTACGGCCTGACACCCGAGATACCGTCCCAGGGATATTTTTCATAGGGTTTCTCGCGTTCGCCTTCGTCGCGTTCAAGAAACCCGGGAACGAAGAACTCCTTGGTCATTGTATAAAGTTTTGCTCGCCCCGTTTCTCCATGACCGACTACCTTCGTGTGGTCATCAAAATCAACGACTTCTACGACCGCTCGTGGTTGTGGGGCATAGTAAGCGATCGTGTAGTCGTCAGCGGCGGTAACCGGCCGCGAGCAAGCCAGCCCCATCAGTGTGTTGCCGTAGGTTGGAGTCATGTAGACACCACTTTCCTCAGGTGGGCCGCCGAAGAATTCTTCGATACAAAAACGTGTCCATTGCGGCGTAAACTCAGTACCGCCTGAGAAGATTCCGGTGATGCCTATCTCGGCAATACTCGTCCCTTTTTCCGCCAAACCGTCAGCCAAGGCTTCGAGAAGTTTAGGCGTCGTAAACATGCATTTGATATCATGCCCGGCGGTCAAAATCGTAATCGCTTGATCAATGCAGTGTTTTTTGTAGGCTTCGAGATGTTCCATCCACCCTTTCTTGATCACTTTGACAACCCAACGCGGATCGAGGTCGATACAAAAACTAATTCCACCACGATACTGGCAAAGATGTTCAACAGCCAATCTCAAGCGACGAGGACCAGAAGGACCTAGCATCAACCAGTTCGAACCTT
>JANOAI010000124.1:0-5854 GCA_031411055.1 Pirellulaceae bacterium | reverse complement strand
GGAGGGTCGAGGAGGAGGAACGACGACGAGGGGAGGGAATATGGTCACGAAACATTCGAAATCTCACCCTCCCCGCTGGCTCGTACCTCGCCATCGACCCTCCCGCTCTTCGCGGGAGGGTGAAAGTAGATGGCATTGGGCGTTAGCCGCGGTTCTTGCACTGAAAACCGTGGCTAACGCCAAAACGGCTAATGGTTTCGAAAACGTCACGAATCATTGAGAATTCGATTCAAAGTGGCACTGTCCAGCTAAGCTTTGTTAAAATCGATCCGATATTCGACATCGGAGACGTATTTCTTCGTCCCCTCGATTGTCGCTGCATTCTCAAAAGCTGGTTTTACTGATGAATTCTGAATCGCGAAGAAGTCTACTGAGCATGTTGGGGCGAATCCCGCTCGACCAGCTTGAGTTCTTTTGTGGGCGAATGGGAACAGGGCTGCGGTCCGGTGTAAGCATCCTCAAACTGTTCGAAACGGAAGCGAAAAACGGGTCATCCAAACATCGTCAGGCCATGAGTTCGATTCGAACTTCACTGCAGGCGGGCGAGAGCTTGGCTGAAGCTTTCAAAAGTGTCGATCCGTACTTTCCAGACTTGCTGATTCAAATGGTCGCAGCTGGCGAAACGGCTGGTGGTCTCGACCGGATTCTGACTCATATGAGTCAATACTATCATTCACTTCGAATGGCGCGTCGAAGTTTTCTTGGGCAAATTGCTTGGCCACTTATTCAGCTTGTGATTGCGATTGGTGTTATCTGTTTAGTCATTGCCCTCCGTGGATTGGTTCAAAGTACGCCTGGCGAATTTGAATTTGACCCGCTCGGATTCGGGTTGTCAGGTGTGAGCGGCGTCTTGGTGTTCTTGGGGATTGTCCTGGTCGTTGGTGTGGTGCTAACCGTTGTTATCGTCGGCATTTGGAAGAACTTCTTTCAGTGCCAGCGTTGGTTGGTGAGAATGGTCCTTCCGATCCCAGTGCTTGGCTCCGTGTTTAACAATCTTGCGATGTCGCGGATGTCGATGACGCTCTCGATGTTGCTCAATTCCGGGGTCGATGCCGTCAAATGTGCCCGCGAGGCATTTTTGAGTACGGGAAACGACTATTACATCCAGGGAATGCCGAAGTCGCTGGCTGCCATTCAAAAGGGGAGGTCATTGGCCTTGAGTTTCGAAGCCGCGGGCGTTTTCCCACGCGAGTTTATCGAAGGGATCGAAGTCGGAGAATTGAGCGGCAATGAAACGGAGTCCTTGGAGACGCTGGCTAGCGAGTATTCGCGTCGAGCGTCTAGCTCCCTTACTCAGCTTAGTGTCATTACCGGAGTCGGCATCTGGATGGCCATTGGGCTATTGATCATTTTTGTCATCATTCGCATGGCGATGCAGTACGTGAATATGCTGAACTCGTTCATGCCTTAAATCGCCTTCGATGTGTCTGTTTTTTGAGCGATAGCGATCCAAACTAGTGCAATGTCAACCAAAGAATAGCGGGCTGCCCGGGCGACAATCGACGAGGGATTTGCGGCGATCGTTCGGGTTTAATCGATTGTGCGGCTTGGAGATAGCTTGTGCTTTTTCTTGTTGAGGCGGTTCCTTTCGTCCGAAAACATGCGATGCGACATGGAAGTTGCAAAATCGTTAACGGCGTTCGCGGGTGAATCGACCGTAGCGCATTGCCCAGACTTCTCACTTCAAACGCTCCATGTCTGACACATTCTTTCAAAAACCTCTCGGAATTGTCACGCTGGTTGGCGGGGCCTTGTTTGGTCCGTACGCTTTTTTCGGCGAAAAAGGGGGGATGAATCCTCCCTCTCAACCGGCAGCCGGTCAGTACGATTCGCTTTCCGGACAGTTCGTGAGTTCGGCGAATGACTTACTCTCGGGAATGCAGGGTGCAGCCGGTGTGCCGCCGACGCAAGACTGGAATCAACCCGTCCCTCAAGTTCGTCCAATCGTTGCCGATCTTCGAGAAGTCTTTCGGTTCGATATCAGTCCTGGATGGGTGCCGCAAAACTTTCCGCGCGTAACAACCGTCTTGGCGGAAACACGGCTCGATGGTTTGCGCGTTCCGTTCGTTTCGGGTACTCAGCCGACGGACATTGCTGGATCGTTGACCTATTATTTTGACGCACCCCAAACGGTGCGACGTATCCAATTCCATGGGAATACGGGTGACCCGACCACGCTGGCTGCTTTGATGGTGCAGTTCTACCGATTGCAGCCCGAAACCAGTCTAGGCGGCCATCTTTACACGACTCGGTGGAACAATCGAATCACAAGCGTCATGCAGTTAACGCCAGCCCCGGTTATCTATTCCCATGACCTGAATGCGCGGTATCAGGTCTTTCTCGAGATCAATCAGCCGAGTCAAGAATATGGATTAACGCGCGAAGCCGAGCAGTTATTGCAAGCCGCGCGCATCAATGGGGCTTGGTAGCCAATCTCCGGCTCAATGCAGACAAGATTTGCGGAAAATTCCGCTTGACAGGAAATTCCTAGTGTATTTCAATGGTGAAATCTATTTCACCTGTTGAATTACTGTCTTGGATCGGATGATGCGAAAGCCGTCAAATATAGAACAGGCCAGCGAAGAAAAGTCACGTTCGGAAGTGACGAGTCTTCAGCGTGGTTTGGCCGTCCTGAAACTCCTGGCACAACGTCCAGAGGGGGCAACGCTAAGCGAGATTACCGAACATCTTGGCTTGCCTGGAGCGTCGGTTTTGCGATTGGCTCGAACGCTGGTCGATCTTGGCTATCTCACCCGCGATGATGGATCCAAGCGGTACTTCATAACGAATAGTTTTCTTATGTTGGGGCAGCCCCGAACCGCGACCCGTGGACTTTCGGAATGTGCGATTTCAGCCATGCGTCGCATTCGACAAGCGACCGGAGAAACGACTCAGCTTTGTTGTTTGGTCGACGTCGAGATGGTTATCATTGAGCAACTTATATCGATCCATCCCTTCAAGTATTCGGCCGATCTCGGTGCGCGTTGTCCTTGCTATAGTTGTGCGCCTGGCAAGGCAATTCTTGCGTTTTTACCCGACCACGAACGCGATGCGACGATCGATCGAATCCACTTCAAACGTTTTACAACGAACACGATCACATCAAAACGGGCTTTCCGTGAGGAACTTGGACGCGTGCGAGACTATGGGTTTGCTTTGGATCGAGAAGAAGGAATGCCGGGGATCCATTGTGTGGCGGCGCCGATTCTGGATCGGCATGGAATTGCCGTTGCCGCAATCACGATAGCCGGACCCTCTTCTCGCGTGCGTGACGATGAATTTGAGGTCATCGGTGAACTTGTTCGAGAAGGCGCTCGACAGGCCTCTACCGAGTTTAATCAACAGTAATTTTTACGCGAACGGCTTTATAATCAATGATTACATCACTCGGATTCACTCAGGAGTAGCCGAGATGCGATCGCAATCAGTCCTCTTCTTGATGAGCTTGCTGTTGGCTTTACAAGCCGAGCAATGCTGCGTGGCAGAGTCATTCACTGATAAACAGCTCGAGTTTTTCGAAAATCGGATCCGCCCCGTCCTCATTGAGCAATGTTACTCATGCCATAACTCTTCGAAGACCGCCGACGGATCGCTCGAGCTTGACCATCGAGCAGGATTGTTGAAAGGAGGCGACGGGGGCATGATCGTGGTCCCAGGAGACCCGAAAGCCAGTCGGTTGCTGTCCATCATTCGTCATGAAGTGCCAGGCATGAAAATGCCGCAAGGAGGAGCAAAACTAGACAGAACAGTAATCGAAGACTTTGAAAAGTGGATTGCAATGGGCGCACCGGATCCTCGCGATCAGCCCCCCACAATCGAAGAGATCGAGAAAGCGACTTCGTGGGAGGCCGTTCTCCTGAAGAGAAAACAATGGTGGAGTCTGCAGCCCATTCAAAACGTCGAATTGCCTAGGGTTAACGAAAATGGATGGTCGAACCATCCTGTCGATCGATTTATTTTGGAAAAACTCCGGGCGAAACAACTGCAACCGAACGAATCGGCGGATGCGAGAACACTCGTTCGGCGCCTATTCTTTGCACTCATCGGACTGCCGCCGACGGCTGAAGAATCCGATCGATGGGCAGACTCGCTATTGAAGACGAATGGTTTTAGCGAATTGGTAGAACACCTGCTGGCGAGCGTGCATTTTGGCGAGCGTTGGGCTCGACATTGGATGGACTGGACTCGCTATGCCGATTCGCATGGCTCCGAAGGCGACCCGGACATCGAAAATGGTTGGCTCTATCGCGACTACTTAATTCGAGCTCTCAATGCGGATGTTCCTTACGATCAATTGGTACGCGAGCATGTTGCTGGGGACTTGTTGGGAAATCCTCGACTCAATGCACGACTGGGAATTAACGAGTCGCTGATCGGCACAGCCCATTGGCGAATGGTCTTTCATGGCTTTTCCCCGACCGACGCCTTAGACGAGAAAACACGGTTCATCGATGATCAAGTCAACGTGTTCTCGAAAGCCTTTCTTGGTTTAACTGTTTCTTGCGCTCGATGTCACGATCACAAATTTGACGCGATCAGTCAGAATGATTACTACGCCCTCGCAGGCATTCTCAGTTCGTGCCGACCAGGGCGGTCGGCGATTGACGTAGCAGAAAAACTCGACCTGAATCGTGATCGATTGGCAGCGATGAAGCCGCAGATCAAGAATGCTGTTAGCAAGTCTTGGATATCTTCGTTGCCACGATTGAGAGACCGGCTGTTGGTTGAAGACGATTTGTGGAAGAAAACAGATTCCACGGATCAAGTTCTCAAACCGTGGTCCTTGTTGCGAAAAGATGTGAGTAATGGTGCAAGCGTAACCGAGGCGTGGCAGAAACTCACGAAGACATGGACGCTAGAACGAGAGACACGTGCAGCTGACGCAAGTCGTAAATCCCTGCAACGTTGGCGATTTCAAGATTCCAACGATCTTGCGGCTTGGCATCGAACAGGGGGCGGTCTGAACAACGAGAAGCCGGCATCGGCTGGCGAGTTTGCGGTTGCAAGCAAAGGGAGCTCGGTACTCCTTGGTATCTATCCTTCCGGCGTCTATTCCCATCGACTGAGTGCAAAGCATCCGGCTCGATTGACATCTAGCGACATACGGATCGATGGCGAATTTGACTTATGGTTGCGTGTCATTGGCGATGGGGCTGCTAGTACCCGATTTGTAGTTCATGACTATCCTCGTCGCGGCGTCGTTTTCCCAACGAACGATTTGAAGAACCAATGGCAATGGATAAAACTTGACTTGAGTTATTGGGACGGTGACCAAATTCACGTCGAGCTCACCACGGCTATGGACGCACCGGTGCTTGTAAAGAACGAAGCTCGATCATGGTTTGGCGTTCGCGATGTTCTTATTTGGCCAAAAGGAGAAACGCCACCGCATGAGTCGTTGGAGATGATGGATCCTTGGTTTGAGTCGACAGAAAGTTTGGTACCAAGCTCGTTAGACGAAGCCGCCAAAAGACTTGTCACCTCGATTGAGACCGCGATCCAAGCGTGGCAAGCAAATACCATTAGCGATAGCCAAGCAATCTTCCTCGATAGCTGTATGCACCAAGGACTTCTCGATAACGACTTGGGGGTTTCTATGGATGCTAGCGAGCTTGTCAAAGAATATCGCCGACTTGAGGAGGAGATTCCGGTGGCCACGCGTGTCCCCACTTTAGAGGAGACGGTGGGGCGAACTCAGGCCTTATACATTCGAGGCGATCATAAAAATCAAGGCACAGTCGTACCGCATCGATTTTTGGAAGCGATTGATTCGACCCCTTACGCTACCACGCAGAGCGGACGGTTGGAATTAGCGGAAGACCTTCTACGTAAGGACAACCCGTTGACGCGCCGA
>JANOAI010000123.1:0-7615 GCA_031411055.1 Pirellulaceae bacterium | reverse complement strand
GATGCGATTTTCGCCTCGTCAGTGCGATTTGATGATCGTTGCTGGACGTGTCGTCATGAAGATGCTTCCGGTCATGCAGCGGATTTGGCTGCAAATGCCCGAGCCCAAGTGGTGCATATCGATGGGAGCCTGTGCGTGTTCAGGGGGAGTGTTCGACACGTACGCCGTCGTCCAAGGTATCGACCGATTCATTCCGGTTGACGTTTATGTGCCAGGCTGCCCTCCCCGCCCCGAACAACTCATTCGAGCCATCATCGACTTGCAAGAAAAAATCAAAGCCGGCGGAACCTTCAATGCTCGCGAGTTCAAGTTGCGAGATACCCCTGAGGGTCCAGGTCGATTTGACGAAAATGAATTGCTCCGCATTCGCGAGCGAAACACGCTCAAGCTCGATTCTCCAACTTATAACCCAGTGCATTAGTATTCGTTGATAAGCATGGTATTTACCTCCAAGGAAGTTTTGGCGACGCAACTCCCTCGCATTGCGACGGTTTGGTCCGAGTTTCGCGATCAGCAGCGGGTAGTTGTTGACGCTGGTTCGGTTTACGAAGTCCTGCGTTGCCTTCGCGACAAAGCTGGCTTTGATCAACTCACCGACCTTACGGCTGTTGACCATCTCGAGATGGACGGGGCTACGGATCGGTTCGAAGTCGTCTATTGTTTGCTCAATATTGAATCGGGTGAACGCGTTATCGTCCGGACATTTTTGAATGAGCCCGATTTGAAGCTTCGCTCGGCGACCTCCATTTGGCACGGTGCCGATTGGCTTGAGCGCGAATGCTACGACATGTTTGGAATCGTCTTTGAAGGGCATCCAAACTTTAAGCGATTGCTGCTCCCTCAAGAATTCGCTTCGTTCCCACTTCGCAAAGACTACCCGCAGCAGGGGCGTGGCGAACGACATAATTTTCCCGTCATTACGCGTGCGGAGAGCTAGGGAAACACACGAATGCCACTCGAAGTTTTAGATAGTGCCGGACTAACATCAAGCCAGCGAGAAGGTTTGTGGACGCTCAACTTTGGTCCACAGCATCCGGCGACGCACACCACGTTGCGATTGGTGCTTCAGCTTGACGGTGAACGCGTCATGGATGCCGAACCGGATATCGGTTTTCTCCATAGCGGTTTTGAAAAGCTTGGCGAATCGCTTGACTACAACCAGTATGTCACGATCGTCGATCGCATGAACTATATCTCGCCATTGGCGAATGAAATTGCTTGGCATCATGCGGTTGAGAAGCTGCTTGGCATCGATCTCACGCCACGCTGCAAGTATATCCGAACGATCTTTGCCGAGCTGATGCGGATCCACGATCACTTGCTTTGTTTGGGCGCTTGCGTGCTTGACCTGGGTGGGTTCACGGCGTTCATGTATGCCTTCAACGAACGCGAATATATCTATGAAATATGCGAACGAGCCTCAGGGCAACGTTTTCATACGTCTTACACGCGCGTCGGTGGATTGCTTTACGACGTGACCGACGACTGGATCGCGATGGTTCGAAAGTTTTGTAAGAACTTTCCCAAAGCCTATAACGATTTTGCTGGCTTGGTGATGAAGAACCGCATCTTTGTCGAGCGAACGCGCGATGTCGGCTATCTCAGCAAAGAAGATGCAATCGCGGGTGGTGCGACGGGTCCTGTGGCTCGTGCCAGTGGCGTAACGCGCGATCTTCGAACCGATGAACCCTATTTAGCCTACAACGATTTCGATTTCGACGTTTGTTGTGCTCAAACGGGCGATTGCTACGCTCGCTTTCAAGTTCGAATGATGGAGATCAAGGAAAGCCTTAAGATCATTGAGCAGGCGATCGAGAATCTTCCTTCCGGTCCGATTTTCAACGAAGCGTTCGGAAAAACGGGTCTTCCAGATAAGAGCGAAGTTTATCGAAGCATCGAGGGTTTAATCCATCACTTTGAGAACATTATGCCCAATCGCCAAATCGAATCGCCTCGCGATGCGATTTACGCAGCGACGGAATCTCCGAACGGCGAACTGGGGTACTACATTGTTTCGGATGGTCAATTCAAAGCGTATCGGGCTCGGACACGTCCACCATCTTTGCTCCACTTCTCGCTCTTCTCGCGAATGATGCGAGGCTATATGTTGAGCGACGTTGTAGCAGTTCTTGGGAGTATCAACATCATTGCGGCGGAGTTGGATCGATGAGCGAATTAAGCGAAGATACAAAACAGAAGATTCGAGATCACTTCGTTCGCTATCCGACGAAGCAGGCGGTGACCCTTCCCGCTCTACACATGATTCACGATCAACGAGGTTGTGTTTCCAACAAGGCGATGAGAGAAGTTGCCGAGCTTTTGGATTTAGCACCTTCGCAAGTCAACGACACTTTGTCGTTTTACGGCTATTTCCGAAGTGAAGATTCGCCCAGCGGTGAAAAACGGGTTTGGGTGTGCCGATCCTTGCCTTGCATGTTACGCGGTGGCGAAGAATTGTTGGCCGAACTTTGCAAGCGATGGGGAATTATGCCTGGCCAAACCACGCCAGACGGAAAAGTGACATTGGAATTGGCCGAGTGTTTAGGAGCCTGCGATGGCGCTCCCTGCATTTTGGTTGGCGACGAGCTTTCGTTGCGAATGACGGCTGATTCTGTGGAACAAGAGATCGGGAGGACTTCGTAATGACATCGCTCAATGGCGACAATTTTAAGCCCGTTTTACTTCGTCGTTTGGGTTTGCCGAATAGCCAGACCCTGAACTCGTATCGAGCTGATGGTGGTTACACGGCCCTGACCAAAGCTCTTACAATGCAACCCAACGAGCTGATCGACTTGGTCAAGGCGAGCGGACTACGTGGACGCGGCGGTGCAGGCTTCCCGACTGGGATGAAGTGGTCGTTCCTTCCACAAAACGTGAATGGACCGATCTACATGTGTATCAATGGCGACGAAAGCGAGCCAGGCACATTCAACAACCGTATCATCATCGAAGAAGATCCACACCAAATTCTCGAGGGGATCGTGATCGGTTGCTATGCTACCAAAGCAACCACCGCATATTTTTATCTTCGTTACGAATACGGTCGATGTTACCGCACGCTTCAAAAAGCCGTCGATGAAATGTATGCGGCCAATCTTCTTGGCAAAAATATTTTAGGGAGCGGTTACAGTCTCGATATCTATCTCCATCGTGGCGCTTGTGCCTACATCTGCGGCGAAGAGACCGGCTTGATTGAAAGCCTAGAAGGTAAACGCGCTTGGCCTCGTATTAAACCGCCGTTTCCAGCCATCGAAGGGGCTTTCCGTCGACCGACCGTTGTCAACAATGTCGAGACGATGGCTTGTGTGCCTCACATCGTGAACAACGGAGCCGAGTGGTTCCAATCCATGGGTGTTCCCAAAGACCCAAACAACGCACGCGATGCAGGTTCGTATGGTCCTAAGCTTTATTGCATCTCAGGCCATGTAAACAAACCAGGTTTGGTCGAGCTACCGCTCGGCGTGACCGCTCGCGAATTGATCGACAAGCACGCCGGTGGCGTTTGGAAAGGCCGAAAAGCGAAAGCCGTCGTCCCCGGCGGAATCAGCATGGGCTTCTTGTCGGCCGACGAACTCGATACGCCGCTTGATTTCAATGGTCCCGGCAAAGCTGGCTGCCTTGGACTAGGAACGGCTGCCGTGGTCGTGATCGATGATCATACGAGCATGATGGACGTGCTGTATAACTGCTGTCGATTTTTTGCTCATGAGTCGTGCGGGCAATGCACGCCATGTCGTGAAGGCACGGCCTGGTCGACCAAAATTCTTGAACGTATTCGGGCAGGCCATGGAAAACTCGCTGACCTCGACATACTCGAGGAGATTTCCGCCTCCATCGGAACGATCCCTGGTACGACTATCTGCGGCTTAGCCGATGGCGCCGCGTGGCCGATCAAGAATGCCTTGAAAAAATTCCGTCCTGAATTGGAAGAGTACATCAAATCGGGTCGCAAGTCGGAAAGTCCCCAACTCGTAGGAGCACACTAAACGAGATGCCCGAGACACAAGTCACGACCGCTTTAGTCAACGATGTTCCGGTTGAAGTGGGTCCCAAGGAAAATGTTATCCAAGTCGCTCGACGAGCTGGAGTCGAAGTGCCGCATTATTGCTGGCATGAAGATCTCTCCGTGGTCGCTTCTTGCCGAATGTGCTTAGTCGAAGTCGGTGAAACCAAGCCCGATGGCTCAGTCGTCATGGGTCCGAAGCTCGTTCCTGGCTGTCAAACGCCTGTCAAACCGGGGATGGTCATCAAGACCGATTCACAAAAGGTTAAGACTTCTCAAGCCATGACCTTGGAGTTATTGTTGCTCAATCATCCGCTCGATTGTTCGATCTGCGATCAAGCTGGTGAATGCTATCTGCAGGATTACACTTTCAAATACGGTAAAGCTCAGAGCCGACTCGACGAACCCAAAGTTCAACGCGAAGACAAATATCACATTGGCGATCAGATCGCATTGTTTACCGATCGCTGCGTCATGTGTACGCGATGCGTTCGGTTCACGCGTGAGATCAGCGGGACAGCCGAACTCCAAGTCGTTGCACGCGGCAGTGTTGAAGAGATCGACGTCTTTCCGGACGAGCCGTGCAATAATAAATTGGCAGGTAACGTCGTAGACCTTTGCCCCGTCGGTGCGCTCTGTAGCAAAGACTTTCTGTACAAGAAACGCGTTTGGTGGCTTAAGTCCCAGAAGAGCGTTTGCCCGGGCTGTTCCACCGGTTGCAGCATTGAAGTCGATCAAAACGAGAACCAGGTTTATCGTTTGCGTCCTCGCAGCAATCCGCTGGCACAAGGTAACTTCATGTGCGACGACGGTCGATTCGGCTTTAAATACGTCGTCGATGAACGGCGACTGAAAACTCCGACACTCAAGAACTCGGTCGCTGCGAACGGCGCGGCTTCCCGAAACGGAAATGGCCACGCGAACAAGGATCTCGCTGATTTGGTTGTGGCTGATCCTTGGCCCGAAGTGATGAAACAAACTCGCGAACGGATCAAAGCAGCCGTAAAGGCCAATGGGAGCGACTTCGCTGCCGTCCTGTCGCCGATGATGTCGGTTGAAGAAGCCTATTTGCTCGCTTCGTTCTTAAAAGGACTGGATTCACGCGTACGACTTCTGCTTGGACCTGTCCCCGTCGCGGGTGCCAATGATTGTTATCCGAAGGGACCGAAAGGCGAAGCACCGGCTACCGATAAAACCAAGTTTACGATTCGAAACGAAAAGTGTCCGAATCGCGTTGGGGTCGAGATGGTGTTGAAGCATTTCCAAGGTGCAGTAGTGCCGCTTGAAAAAGCTATCGAAGGTAGTTCAACGATCAACGCGTGGTACTTTGTTGGTGGTTACCCTCAGGGTTGGGTCACCGAAGCAATCGATCGCGCGGTGGGGACGCCAAACTTGCTCATCGTGCAAGACATTTTTCCGTCGCCGCTAAGTATGCGAGCTGACATCGTATTGGCTTCCGCAGCCTTTACGGAACGTGAAGGCAGTTTCGTAAATCATGCTGGTCTGGCTCAGTCGTTTAAGGCCGCAACCCGGCCGATTGGTGAAGCTCGATCGGATGGGCGTTTATTGAGCGAGTTGCTCGAGCGAAAAGGCTTGTACAACGCGATGGTCATTCGGAAAGAAATCGGCGAAGAGATTTCCGCCTTCAAGAAGTTCGGTGGTGGTGACCTCGGCGAGTATGGTATCTCACTGATGAATCGACAGGAGGTTGGTGTATGACTTGGGACCAATTTTGGAAAGACTATTGGCCGAGCATATGGCCAGCTTTGTTGGCAATCGGATTCATTTTGCAATGTGTCCCGATTATCGGTTTGTATGCCACTTTTGTGGAACGCAAACTAGCCGCGGCCGTTCAAGATCGTTTGGGTCCCAACCGCGTTGGTCCCTGGGGATTGTTTCAAGCGATCGCTGATGGTTTAAAGATCTTTCTGAAGGAACAGATTATTCCTTCGCACGTCCATACCTTTTTCTATATGCTGGCCCCTTGCATCAGCTTGATGACGGCCATGTTCGCCCTCTGCTTTCTTCCTTACGGCCCGGTTCCAGCCAATTATCGCGAAGGTTTCCGACTGATTGTCATGCCCGGCTTGGACGTGGCACTTCTTCTCATGTTCGCCATCAGTAGTTTGTCCGCCTACGGCATTATCTTGGGTGGTTGGGCTTCGAATAACAAATACGCTCTCTACGGAGCGATTCGAAATTGTGCTCAGTTTATTAGCTACGAAATTCCGCTAGGTATGTCGGTCATGGGAGTTGTCGTTGTAGCTGGCACGATGAACATCGAAACGATTGTGGAGGCACAAAGTAGCGGCAATGGTATCATCGGTTGGAACCTTTGGTGGCAGCCGCTTGCACTCCTCATTTTCTTCACCAGTGCTTTAGCCGAAACAAATCGCTTGCCGTTTGACTTGGCTGAGTGCGAACAAGAACTCGTCGGTGGCTTTCATACCGAATACGGCGGGATCAAATTCGTCCTTTTCTTTTTGGCCGAATATACCCACGTCGTGACCGTGAGTTTTATGACAGCCTTGTTGTTCTTGGGCGGTTGGAATTTCCCTGGTCTGACGGGACCTGTCGACGCAACGTGGCAAACGATTGTGATCCGATTGCTCGTTTTGTTATTTAAGGTAGGTGGCGTCGTCATCGTCATTATGCTTCTTCGTTGGGCTCTTCCACGATTTCGATTTGACCAATTGATGGGCCTTGCTTGGAAAGGGCTCATTCCACTGGCCATGCTCAACTTGATTGGGGTCGCGATCGTTGCGACGTTCAGGCTGCCACTTTGGACGCTGACCATTCTTTCGTTTGCCTTATTGATGGGCGGCGGAATATGGAGCGTGATCGGATTGCGGGCTCGATTGAAGCGACCAGTACGTAGCCCACTTCCGGCGATGACTTAATGAGGAATCATAGATAAAGATATGACAACCGAATCGACTGTGACACCGAAAAAGAAAAAGATTCAATGGGCAGAAGAGCCATCGGTTAGCCTAGCCGAAGCGCTGTATTTGCCTGCCATCGTTTCTGGCATTGGAACGGCCTTGAAGCATGCCTTTTTCAAGAAACGGTTGACGGCGCAGTATCCCGAACAAGAGCCGGAAATTCCGCCGAACTATCGTGGCGTTCACCGATTGAATCGCGACGAAGAAGGACGCGTAAAATGCGTCGCTTGTTATATGTGCCAAACGGCCTGCCCCGCCAATTGTATTGAGATTATCGCAGCGCCGGCTCCCAAGGATGATCCGAAGTGGGACAATCGCGATAAGTATCCTGCGACCTTTACGATCGATGAACTGCGTTGTATCTACTGCGGAATGTGCGAGGAAGCTTGCCCGGTAGATGCGATTGAGTTGACGAGCATCTATGACCTGACTGGTATGAGTCGCGAAGAGATGATCTTCGACCGAGAGAAACTCCTCTCGGTTTATGACGAGACGATTAAAACCGGCAAAGATCCGATTCGACGAGAGCGAGGTGCCTTGGGACCCGCTTCCGAAAAATCGGACAAGTCGGCTGATTCACCACCGCCACCAGGCCGAGGCAAACATGGATAACTTCGCCGTTCGCTCCGCTAGTGTCGCCGTTCGCTCCGCCAGTGTCGCCGTTCGCTCC
>JANOAI010000122.1:0-4590 GCA_031411055.1 Pirellulaceae bacterium | reverse complement strand
CCGTAATGCCGTCGCTTCGCGACTAGACGCTTTCATGATCTCTGTCCTTGGTTGAACGGCAATCGAAATCGTTATGACAAGAAACTTTTCACTGCGTGCTTAAGGATGCAAAATGCTACCGTCATCGCCTCTATCCTCGACCGCAAAGAACAATATCGAAGCCATAGCGCGCTTTGAACAGGAGCTTCATGAAAGTCGTTCAACGGTGGAGCGGATCGGGGGAAGAATCGCTGGCTTCTTTGGGAGCTTGTGGTTCATCGCTGCCCACGCTATCGCGGTGATCGTATGGGTAGCTCTTAATATCGGAATGCTAATCAACTTTGAAGCATTCGACCCGTACCCATTTCCGCTTTTGAGTCTGGTCGTAGGTATTGAGTTCATTTTACTTACAACGTTTGTTTTGATGAACCAAAACCTTCAGTCGCGACGGCAAGAAAAGTGGGGGCATCTAACCTTGCAAATCAGCCTGTTAACCGAGCAGGAGGTTACTAAGAACATGCAGATGCTTCATAAAATATGCAGTCGACTAGGTCTTGAGGACGAGTCCGGGGCTGATTTAGAATCCAAGGACATGGCCCGTACGACGCCACTGGCAGAGCTCGTTCAGGAAATCGAAAAGGCCCGCGAGCCATCCAAGAGTGATCCGCGATAAGTCGTAGTTCCGCACCATCGCGAGCTGTTTCGAATACCGTACAACTCCGCTATGACCGCAGCATCTTTACCGTCATGTTGACTGGGAACACCGTCGAAGATTTCTTTGTAATCGCTGGACGCTTTCCCGCTAATGCGATGGACTCCATCGCAAAGTGGCGCTATCCAACTAAGCCCCGGGGAAAGATGAACCGATTAGATTGTCAGACCAACTACCGCCGCCCAAATGATCGCCGCACCGGCTCTTATCCACCAGAATAGTCCGGCCATCTTTTCCGCGCTCCGTCCCGCTGGATACAATGATGATTGATGATTGCGCACCATCGCCACCGACCATCAGCACCATGACCAGCTTTCCTTTGGCCGAAGTGTGACGCAAATCTCCGAAGGCTATTGCAGATCGCCATATTCTCTTAAACGCTACGACAAGTCAATCAAACTCGATCACGCAAACCCTGTACGCCACTTGATTCGGCACAATGGTCACAGCAGTAGATAGCGCCTTGAGCCTCCAACCCGTGTCCAATGATCCGGCACTGGCAATGTCCACACGTTGGCGCTAAAGCCTGAATCGCACATTCAAAACTGTCGAAAATATGCGACTGACCATCGCTAATGATTTCAAAGCACTTGTCATATTCATTTCCGCATGTCTCGCACGATTTCATACTCTATCTCCTCGCTTGGGGTGGATTGACGACCTGTCGCAGATGCGCGAATGGAGTGCAATAATCGTGCCCAGATGCCTTGTGGTCGGGTGAAAGGAGCTGGCGGCAACAAAATACCTAGTTCAGTGGAAGTCAGGAGCTTCCCCTAAGCACATTTTGCGTTTTGGACATACTAGCTCTAGATTGCAGTTGTATGAGCTTGCAGAGTGACTGCTCAACATTCGCAATGTACGTCGAAGCTTCAATGGGCCGACATTTTCACTGTGAATAAGTTGTCTGGATCAAGATTCCAAATGCGCGCCGCAACTGAGCCCAACAGATGCGAGTAGGTCTTGATCCATGTGCCCCTTTAAGCTCGCCAGTGAGCAATTTTACAATTGCTCGCATGCTGAAGCTAATGTCTGCACCAAGGCAAGTCCGAAACAATTTTGGAAATGACAATGCTTTTGGACTCGCCTCGAAGCGGTCTGGCATGGTTTTGGCTACGGTCGACAACCGCGCCCGCACTTTGCCGGGCATTAATCGAAAACTGTGCCAACTCACGCTAGGAATTTTCAATGTCTATCTTTATTCGAGCTGTCAGTGCTACAGCAATTGCGTGTTCGATGCAACTTGTGTCGTACGCGCAGAAACCACAGGCACCCGCACCAAAGTCCAATGACGTCCGCTCGACTACATCTACGAAAGTTGTACCTGACACCAACGTCCAACAAGTTGAAGGAAATCAAGGAGTGGTTGGTAGTCGTGTGGCTCCGGGCGAGAACCATATCATGACGACCCAACAGGGTATTCCCATCAGCGACAATCAGAACTCGCTGAAGGTTGGCGAACGTGGTCCAACTTTGCTCGAGGATTTTCAGCTACGCGAGAAGATCTTTCATTTTGATCACGAGAGAATTCCCGAGCGTGCGGTCCACGCTCGTGGCTCGGGAGCGCATGGTTATTTTGAAAACTACGAGTCGTTGGCAGCGATTACGAAGGCGGATATCTTTCAACGTGCTGGCGAGAAGACGCCAGCTTTTGTAAGGTTTTCGACGGTGGCAGGTGGGGCGGGTTCGCCCGACTTGGCTCGCGACGTGAGAGGTTTCGCGGTCAAGCTCTATACGCAACAAGGCAATTGGGACATTGTTGGGAACAACATTCCTGTCTTTTTCATCCAAGATGCCATCAAGTTTCCTGATCTAATCCATGCGGCTAAACCGGAACCTGACCGAGGGTTTCCTCAAGCACAAACCGCTCACGACAACTTTTGGGACTTCATTTCGCTGACGCCAGAGAGCATGCACATGGTCATGTGGGCGATGAGCGACCGAACCATTCCGCGTTCACTCCGGTTTATGGAGGGTTTTGGCGTTCATACCTTTCGGCTCATTAATGCCGAAGGCAAATCGACGTTCGTTAAATTTCACTGGAAACCGAAACAAGGCCTTCAGTCGGTGATGTGGAATGAAGCGGTCAAGATCAATGGAGCCGACCCGGACTATCATCGTCGAGACCTATGGAACGCGATCAAGGCTTTTGACTATCCCGAGTGGGAGCTAGGCTTGCAGTTGTTTGATGAAAAGTTTGCTGATGAATTCGACTTCGATATTCTTGATGCAACGAAATTGATCCCCGAAGAGCTTGTTCCGATCAAGCTCGTTGGACGCTTGGTTCTCGATCGGAATGTCGACAACTTTTTTGCTGAAACGGAACAAGTGGCTTTCTGCACTCAGAATATCGTGCCAGGCATTGATTTTAGCAACGATCCACTGCTGCAAGGCAGAAACTTTTCCTATCTCGATACGCAACTCAAGCGGCTTGGTAGCCCCAATTTCACCAATATTCCAATTAACGCGCCAAAATGTCCTATCCATAACTTCCTGCAGGATGGTCATATGGCGATGACCAATCCGAAGGGCCGCGTCAACTATGAACCAAACTCCTGGGGCGGCGGACCCAAAGAATCCCCTACTAATGGCTTTCAGACTTATTCTGCTCAAGAAGAAGGTCCAAAGCAGCGCAAAAAATCGGAAAAATTCGCTGACCACTATAGCCAGGCTCGACAATTTTATATTAGCCAAACGCCGGTCGAACAACAACACATCGCGGCGGCTCTCATCTTCGAACTCAGCAAAGTAGAACGTGTCGATATTCGCGCCAGGATCGTCTCGCATTTGTTGAACATCGACGCATCATTGGCAGACAGCGTGGCGAAGGGGCTTCGCTTATCTGAGATGCCGACGGCTGCTCCGATCGCCCGCGCGATTCAAGCAGATCTCAAACCATCTCCGGCCCTGAGCATATTGAAGAATGGACCGAAGGCCTTTGCTGGCCGTACTGTCGGCGTGCTTATCACAGACGGTGTGGATGCCCAACAATTAACGCAACTTTTGAATGTAATTAAATCAGAAAAAGCGTCGTTTAAGCTTATTGCACCTTACATAGGAGGGGTCAAAACAAGCGATGGATCCATGATCGCAGCCGACGAAAAGATTGGCGGCGGGCCCTCTGTCCTCTACGACGCAGTCGCATTGCTCCCTTCAAAAGAAGGTGCTGAACTCTTAGCGAATGATCCGGCAGCGCGGGACTTTGTTTCGGACGCCCTAGCTCATCGGAAGTTTATCGCCTATGGACAATTTGCTAAGGAATTTCTTGAAAACTCGAATCTTAGAACAACCCATACCGAACAAATTGTTTTGATTGATCGGCCCAACTCGTTGCAATCGTTCATGACAAAGTGTCGGGGCCTCCGCAATTGGGAGAAATAAAACGGACAGGCTTACTGAAGTCTTCCGAAAGTCCATCGTTACTCGTGTATCAATGAAATCCTTGCAATAGTACGCCGTTGATGTCAGCCACGTTGTAAGACCTTTTGTTAGTAGTTGACCACGAGACAACGCATTCCATCCAACTTAAGGGAATGTCTCCCCACGAGGAGCTGGCTATCATCCGTCCTGGGCGACATTTTTAGAACATTTTATACCGATCAACGGTTGAGCAGGATTGTCGAACGAAGCGGCAGTTTAGCGACCATATTGAAAGTGGCCTACTAAGTAATGTCGAAGCGGCAAGTCGTGATCTCACACGCACTAGCCATTTTTTGCGCATCCAAGGTGCTCGGCGCCTCAAGGCTGTACTCCAGCCACATTACCTTGCGCTGGAGTCCAGGCTTTAGCCGCTCTTTCCGCATCCAAGGTGCTCGGCGCCTCAAGGCTGTACTCCAGCCACATTACCTTGCGCTGGAGTCCAGGCTTTAGCCGCTCTATCCGTATCCAAGGTGCTCGGCGCC
>JANOAI010000121.1:0-26813 GCA_031411055.1 Pirellulaceae bacterium | reverse complement strand
CAAAGGTCGCCGTGCCATTGATTTGACCGGTCAGTGGATAGGTCCAGCTGTAGGTGTGCGAGTGTCCGGTCATGAAAAGATCAACGCCAGCGGCTTTCAATCGATTGACGACCTGTTGATAGTAATTATCGCTAGGTTTTTCGGGTTTTTCGGGAACTCCTGCTAACGGATGATGACCGTAAACGATTTTCCATCTGGCAGTGGACGCACTAAGATCCGCGACGACCCATTTCAGTAGTCCGTCGAGCCTTGCAGGGTCAGAATAGCTGTTGGTATCAAAGGTTACAAAGTGCACCGAGCCGTAATCCCAGGAGAAACTATGTTCGGGGCGTTCGCTGGCTGGAGGCTGGGTTGGAGCGGTGACGCCAGAAACGGGGACGGGGACTGAGTAATTCTGTTCGGTAGGTATGCCTAACCCAACCTGATCGATATCGTGGTTACCAAGACCAAGGTAGTCGATATGTCCAGCCAACCAAGCGGCGGCTTCCGGATTGATCGCGGGTGAAAATCGGGCATCCGATTCTAAGTGCGTTCCAGCGTTGTAAACGTTGTCGCCAAGCAACACGCTGAAGGCTGGGTTGACTTGATTGATGCGCGATTGAACGAGTTGAAAGCCGCTTGGGTCTTGAGCATTGGCCGAATCGCCATAGGCGGCAAACGAGAAGGCGGTTGCATCGTTGGCGGCGAGTCGAGTTCGGAATGGGCTTGAGTATTGATTGAGGATCACATCGCCGCGAAGATGCCGAACGCGATATTCGTAATTCGAGTTCCAGTTCAAGCCGGTGATCGGAGCCGAATGAACAACTCGGTCTTGCACCTGTGTATCAATCGAATCATTTTGCGATGCAGCTAGCCAAGTCGTTCCGCCAACGGGTCGGTATTG
This sequence comes from Pirellulaceae bacterium, assembly GCA_031411055.1. Classification (GTDB taxonomy): domain Bacteria; phylum Planctomycetota; class Planctomycetia; order Pirellulales; family Pirellulaceae; genus JAIYDQ01. Next base: position 25,930 of record JANOAI010000121.1, on the reverse strand, counting down.
GACAGAGAAGCCGTCCTGGGTGCCGGTGCCTGCTCCATCGGGGATGGTTTGCCAAAGAATATCAACGCGATCGAGTTCACTGCCTGGGTAGCCGACAAGTGGGGCGTTTCCAGGTTGTAATCGTGGATTTTGATGGACTGCGTACTGCGTTGCACTGGCGATGGTGATCGATTTTGAAAAGGGATCGAGTCCCGTACCAATGAAATCAGCAATCGCGCCGGATGCGATGCTCAGCGTGTGTGGGCCAGCCGCGAGCGCTGGCAAGGAAAACTCGATGGTGTCACTATCAACGATCGTGAAGGCGGTGGCTGGCTGAGCCCCGTCGATGGCTAAATCGGATGGCGCAACCGAAGCGGCATTTACTGGCTGATTGAAATCGACGACGAACTTAAAGCCCGTTGCGAAGACGTCGGTATTCAAGACAGAAAACGCCAGCGGAAGACGAACCTCCAGTTGCTCGAAGAAGAGCTTTCGCAAGCGGCTTTGGCGGCGCACATATCGTGACATGAGAAGAGCCTGTGTTCCGAGAGGAGAATGGGGAACGGAGAGATTGCCGATATCAAAGCCTGCTTGCACAGCCAACCATCGTCGCTCGCGAACCGCATTGGGGATAATCAAAACACCGAAAGCACGTTCGAGTCTAATATGCCACGCGTTGTCCGTCAAACTGAGACGACTCGCTCCAATTGGGAAGGCGTCCTATTTACCAAACCTTTCCCGCGGTTCGTCCAGTCACTTTACTTGAGTTAGCCAACCATTGCTTCGCATCCAGTCGGCGACGCGATCCATGAATTGATCGGCGCCGCCTCCTTTATTGACGAATCCGTGCGCCCCCATCTGAAAGATATGCAGTTCAACAGGGATTTTGGCTTTATGCCAAGCCATAAAGGTATTGATCGATGCCTCATACTGGGCATCGTCAGCGGCGACAGCTAGAAAAAGGGGCGGAGCGCCTTCGGGAACGACGACAGGTTGATCCGCTTTTCCAGCCGCATAGATTAGTACTGCGAAGTTCGGACGCGTTTCAGCCTCACCTTCCATCGCCCCCCGAATTGGCCCACCACCCGCAGAGAAACCAATCATTCCGATACGGTTCGGTTGGATGTGGAACTCCTCGGACCGCGTTCGAATTAACTCCATTGCTTTGCGTCCATCTTCGCCAGCCAATGCTCGAACGTTTTGTCCCGCTTGCGGGCCAGTCGTAGCAGGTTCCTTTGTATCCGCGTCTGGCCCGGTATGAATGAGACGATACTTCAGCACAAACGCGTCTACTCCGATTTCGTTCAGCTTCTTTGCAATGTCGACTCCTTCATAGCTCATCATCAACGCTTTCGTGCCGCCGCCCGGAGCGACAATCATGGCGGTCCTTGTCGGCTTGAGTGCAGGGAAGTAGAGTAACGTCGGGCGGACGACGTTCTTAAGCTGCGGCCCTGATTTGCCTTGAACGACATCTTCGGAATAGTCCCACTTCTCGGAACCGGGTGCTACTCCTGGATACAGCGGCAATTCTTTTGCTTCTCCAAAGGTCGTTGGCGTTGTTGTCTGAGCAAACGAATCGGCTGATGCCGCAATCAACCAGACCACGACCAAGGTCGTAAACACCAAGCTCAACTTCATTGCATTCACTCCAAGTATGAAGATTTGTATTAAAGATCCAACGCCGCAAGGCATTACTGTTGGCTAATCTGCTTTTGCAACCGTAGACAGTAGACCAACGGAATTGCTCCGAGTATACCAAACATGCAATCGAGCCATCGCCAATACATCGGAATACCGCGCAACGGCCCTGCAAGATGTGCGAGCGGTATCACGCCTATACACGCGATGATCCCACTCGCGATCAAACCGAATAAGAAGATTGACATCGACACGCGATATCGGAAAACAAGCAGCGAGACGGGTTGAGTCATTACGGTTTCTTAAACTGGCAAGCCGAGTCTTTTCACCCTCGAAATCTTAATCCTACTCTTAATCTTAATCCTAGTCGTGCGCGCAATCGGTCGCGGCGGATACTTCAAGCGCGAGTAAGAGCGGGAATAGGGATGAAGTCAAAAAATGTCGGTAAAAACAAGGGCTAAAAGCCTGTCCTAAGCCCAGATTTCGTGGACCACATTTCCGTGGACGTCGGTTAATCGAAAGTCGCGACCGGCGTATCGATAGGTGAGTCGCTTGTGATCCAATCCCAGTCCATGGAGTAGCGTCGCATGGAGGTCATGCATGTGGACTGGATTCTCGACAGGCTGATAGCCGAATTCGTCGGTCGAGCCATAAGTCAGACCGCCTTTCACGCCGCCGCCTGCCATCCACATCGTGAAGGCCTGCGGATGATGGTTTCGACCATCCGAATTCTCCGCCGTCGGCGTTCGACCAAACTCGGCGCCCCACACGACCAACGTATCTTCCAGCAGGCCGCGCTGCGCGAGATCAGTCAGCAGCCCTGCAATCGGACGATCCACTTTGGCAGATTCTGTGACGAGCCCTTCATTGAGTTTTTGGTGATGGTCCCATGTATAGTCGGTAGAGACTTGAATGTACCGAACACCAGCTTCCGCGAACTTCCTCGCCAACAAACACTGCTTTCCAAAATTATCGGTCGGCTCCGTGCCGATACCGTAAAGCGCTTCTGTTTCCTTGGTCTCATCGTCCAATTTCATGACCGATGGAATATTCGATTGCATTCGATAGGCAAGTTCGTAGTTCTCGATGATCCCTTCAATGCCTGGATCTGCTTTTGCCTCGCGCAAATGCTCTCGATTGATGGCTTGGATAAGATCCAATTGCTGGCGTTGCAAATGGTTGTCGATCCGCGAGTTCCCAACGTTCGAAACGTGCGCCTTGGCAATCGGAATCTCAGCCGAGCCAATGGCAGTTCCTTGATGAATGGCCGGGAGAAACGCGCTTCCATAATTCTGCACGCCGCCGTGACCTCGTGGAGGCGAGATCGTAATGTAGGCTGGCAGGTTTTCGCTTTCACAACCCAGCCCGTAGCTCAACCACGATCCGATACTGGGCCGCACAAGGTTCGCTTGGCCAGTGTGCAATCGCAACAGCGCTTCGCCATGCGCGCTCCCTTCGGTATGCATTGAACGAATGACACACAAGCGATCGGCCTGCTTTGCGAGTTCAGGAAAAAGTTGGCTGATCCAAGTTCCATTCTCCCCATATTGAGCAAAGCTAAAGGTGGATCCTAAAAGTTTGCCAGCCTTCGAGAGGCCACGAACTTTTATTTCGTCTGGAAGCGTTTTTCCGTCGTATACGTTGAGCTGGGGTTTCGGGTCGAACGTATCGACATGACTCGGGCCACCCCACATGAAGAGAAAGATAATCCGCTTGGCTCGCGGTTTAAAATGCGACTGCTTAGGTGATAGCGGGCCGTCGATCGCCGCTGACCCAGCTTGCGTTTCCCGGGCAAGCATGGCCGCCAAAGCTAAGTTACCAATTCCGCAAGCGCTGTTTTGCAACATGGCTCGGCGCGTCGAATGGGATGAAAATTGATTGCAGGCCATCGTTGATTTCTACTCCAAAAACTGAAAACGGCTCGAAGCAAACATCGCATGGCAAGCGATCGCGAGTGCATGGAGCTCGGGTTCGCCATCATCTTGCGAAATCAATTTGTCGACCGTTTGCTCGATAAATTCCCGCATGGATGTCCGTTGTTCAAGCGTAGCTTCCGAACTCAAAATCAATTCGAACATGCGGTCGATTCGCGCATTCAAATCGTCACTTCGCGTTTCGGCGATAATGCGACTGGCTGTCGCAGTCGATGCATCCATCACCGACGCATCGTTAAGTAAAAAAAGCCCCTGCGTCGGAACCGTCGTGTTTGGTCTTGCGCCAGTCGTCATTTGTGGATCGGCAAAATCAAAAACTTGAAACAGTTCAGGCAGATCGTTTCGAATCACCGGCAAGTAGAAGCTGCGGCAGGGAAAATCGGTCCGTCGTCGAACTTTGTTGGCCCCCACGGCGGTCGCTTGATCACCCAAATACGCGACGCTCGATTCCATCGGAGTGAAAGCAAGTCGGTCGGCTGACATCAACATCGCATCTCGAAAAGCTTCTGGATCCAGTCGTCGTCGATGAGCTCGCCAGAGCAAACGATTGTCTGGATCGATCGCGTGATTGGCTTGGTCAAACTCGCTGCTTAAAGCGAAAGCGTGGCTCAAAACGACCTGACGAACCAAAGCTTTTACCGACCAATCGGAATCGATCAGCGATTGTGCCAAGTAGTCGAGAAGCTCTGGATGACTAGGTTGTTCACCCGTTCGGCCAAAATTATCAACCGTGCGTACAAGCCCAACACCCATCAAATGATGCCAGATACGGTTCGCTTGAACACGAGCAACAAGATGACTAGCACGGCTGTTTTCTTTGGTAAGCCAAAGACCAAGCGTCACACGTCCGCTCTCGTTTGCAGGGATTTTAAGTGGTTCATCGTCGAGCAAGACTCGCAATCCACCACGCTGAACAATTTCACCAAGCCGATCAAACTCGCCAGCCAACCGAATGGGTTCGTCTGACGGTTCATCCACGTCGATCGGTACCATCGCTCGCGGCGGGATCTTGGGAGGATTGTCCAGTGCCCTGGATAGTTCTTTGAGCAGCGATGCCTGAGCCGCAACGCGTTTCTCGATCGGTTGGCTTGTATCCGCTGCCACGTCAGCCAATCCATCGGCATTCTCGCCAAGCAACTCCGCAAGCTCTTCGCACCGATTTTCTTCGAGTGCTTTCAAAGCAGACTCGGCATTCTTCTTTTTCTTCTTCAGCTTGGGTTGCTCACGCCAGTAGTCTTCATAGTCGTCGTCGACTTTGGCTCCGTTTAATCCGAGTCCGACCAATCGCTCCATACCTCGTTGTTCACCGAGCATATACCTTACTTCCATGACATTGGTGGAAGCAAAAATCCCAGCCATGGCGTAGTAGTCGGCTGTCGGGATCGGATCAAATTTGTGGTCGTGGCAACGCGCACACCCCAGCGTTTGTCCAAGAAATGCTTTGCCGATCGTATCTAACTGCTCGTCCGCGACTTCCATGCGTTGTCGCTTTTCGGTATTTCCTAAAAGTACTTTCGGACCGATTGCAAGAAAGCCGGCCGCAATCCGTTGCTGATCGCGTTGTTCAATCGAATCGTAAGGAAGCAGATCACCTGCAATCTGCTCAAGCAAGAATCGATCGAATGGCATGTCGTCATTCAAACTCGACATCACCCAGTTGCGATATCGCCAAGCCTCGCGAAACAAGAAATTTTCATCGAGTCCATTCGAGTCGGCATAGCGAGCCAGATCGAGCCAATGCCGTCCCCATCGTTCGCCGAATCGCGGTGAAGCCAATAAGCGATCAACAACGCGTTCCATCGCGTCTGGCTCTTTGTCATCTAGAAAAGCTTGAACTTCCTGTGACGAAGGCGGCAATCCCGTGAGCCGGAAATATAATCGCCTCAAAAGATCTCGCCGTTCTGCGTAACCAACTGGACGTAGGCCGCTCGCTTCAAGTCTCGCTAAAACGAATCGATCGATCGTGGAAGTAGCCCATTCAGTCGACTTCGGTTGTGGCAGCAGAGGAGACTCGAACAATTGAAAGGCCCAATGATCTTTGCCCATAATCGGATCCGAAGGATCGTACGTCGAAAGAACGTCGACGTCCCTCGGTCCAGGTGCTCCCATTCGCACCCAGATTTCAATACGAGCGACGTCGTCCGGCGATAGTGGCTTGACAGGTGGCATCTGAAGATCGGGATCTGTATATCGAACAGCTTTGACCAGCAGACTTGCCTCCACGTCGCCAGGCACGACGGACACTCCGCTCTCACCGCCTTCCATCCAACCCGCTTGGCTGTCGAGCCGCAGTCGACCTTCGATTACTTTCGCTCGCGGAGAGTGGCATTGATAGCAATGCTGAGCAAACAACGGACGGATATGCTTTTCGAAGTACGCAACACCATTCTCCCGATTTTCGTCGTTCGCCAGTGCTACCGAAGCCAAGGCAAACGTTACCATGACGAAAGGAGCACGGATCCTAGGAGGGAGGCATCTCATTGGGAGTACTGTGGACAGTAGAAGGACTGGAACTTCAAGCTCAATTCTACACTAACCGAATCGTTGAAATCCATCGCCATCTTTTACTAACGATCGAATCATCGCTATTTCGTTTTCTGTAACTCTTCAGCACGCAAAACCAACCAAATTCACCCGAATCTGGCTACAATGGATTGAAGCGAGCAGAGGACTTAAATACTCCAAAATGCATTGAGTTCGCGACCTCGAACAAAACGAAGACCGAACATGCTCCACCCTGAAACCCTGGAAGCTTACCGCCGCATGACGCCAAGCGAGCGATTGCAACTGACATTAAAGATGACTCGCGAGAACGGGCCGCGAATGTTTCGCGGGACGAAAGAACAAGTGGAACGGAGGTTCGAAATGCTTCGTATTCAGAATGAAGATCGAAATCAACGGATGTTAAAGGCGATTGCTTGCACTCGAAAAGTCAATGGATGAATACTTGGTCCAACCGATGCTTGATTTTATCAAGCTTTTCGAAGAACTACAGATTCCGTATGCGATTATGGGTGGGATCGCAGTGGGGGCACACGGCATCCCAAGACCGACCCATGATCTTGACTTCAAAATAAGTATTGAGCGAAATCGTCTTCCGAGCTTGTATAAAGCCGCTGAGAAGCTTGGATATTCAGTGCCCGATTCGTTTGCGAAGGTTTCGTCAACCCGTCGTCACCGAATACCGAGGTCATGCCCAACAAGGAAAGAATGAGCGTCCAGGAAGTTACTCCAAAGTATCTTACGTTCTTCATAAGAGGGTTCTTCTAGCAATCGAACTGTGACTTGGCACACATGCTTAACAAGAAAGACTTCATGAATCGCGCCCGAAGTGTTTTCGAGTGTAAGCGTGGGATTAATCGGTAAAATTGTATAATTCCGATGATTCGTTTGGCGAATTCGAACGAACGATCCTAGCGCATTAACGTGGCCTCTTTGTCACATAGCGCTCGCAGGTCGTTCAATGGCCTCGAATGTTCCTCAAGCAACGCCAAATTGTTTTTTTCGAGCGGATCGGAGTCCAAGTCGAACAACTGTTCGTAGACGGGCACAACATCGGGATAACGAATGTACTTCCATCGCTGCGTTCGTATCCCTTCCGACTTGGGGATCGGTGATCGCGGCGGATTGGTTTGGTAAGAGTGTTCGTAGTAATAATGTTCACGCCAGTCGATGGGGTCTCGCATCAGGATTGGACCCAAGTCTCTTCCTTGCATCGACTCAGGTGGCTTCAATCCAGCCAAAGCAAGCATCGTCGGCGCCAGATCGATACTCAAAACCATCTCATCGCGCCGTGTCCCGGCAAATTTCTTATCGATCCTAGGATCATAGACGATCATCGGAACACGAATCGAGTTCTCATACATCAGCCATTTCCCCGACAATCCGTGGTCACCAAGCAAACTGCCATGATCGGACGTGAAGATCACAATGGTGTTGTCGTCGATCTTCAGTCGCTCTAGTTCATCCAATATTTCCCCTACCGCTTGATCGGCGCGTGTAATAGCTCGATAGACCGTTCGAACTTCGCGCTGCGCCGCCGCATCGTGATTGATCCATTTCTTACTTCCATCCGCGTTAAGCGATCTACGTAAAAAATAAGGTTGTGATTCAAAATCTTTTTCAGTGCAGGTTGGCGACCAGGGAAGCTCGGCGTTTTCGTAAGGGTTGGGAACCGCAGGATCAAAATAATTGAACGGCCCATGCGGTTCTTTGAAAGCGACGGTCATACAAAAAGGCTGATCCGACTTGTTCGTTTGCAAAAATTCAATGGCCTTCTCTGTCATCACCTCGGTGAGGTATCGAGGTTTACCGTCGATCTCTTGACGAAAGTCAATGCTTTGATCGAAGCCATACCAAAAATCAAACTTGTCGGCAGGTAGTGAAAGCTCGCGACTGGTCTTGCTGGGGCTTCCGATCGCATACTTCCCTAGAAACGCAGTTCGATATCCAGACTTTCGCAACAGTGCCGGGTACGTTTGGTCAAAGGCTTCCGACGAAAGTGGAGTCGCAAAATCGCGGATACCATGTCGCACCATGTGCTGACCGGTCAAAAGGCAAGCCCGATTGCAACAACAAATCGCGGTCGTCACGAAAGCGTTGTTGAACAGTACACCATGTTGGGCAAGGCGATCCATATTCGGAGTATGAATATGTTTGTTCCCCATAACGCCCAAGCAATGTTGAGCTTGGTCATCGGTGTACATCAAAATAATGTTCGGACGGCGTTTGTGGCCGGCATTTGGCGCCGCTGCAGTTCCAAGACTTCCAGTGTCAGTCGCCCACGTCCGGCCCGTCAGACTTGTCAAACTCGTCGCAATGACGAAAAAGATTCCAACGGCGAACGAAGCGTATCGATAGTGAGAACGAGGTAACGGCATATTTATTGTTTTTCGTTGAGGCTGCTATTGGCCAGGGGCTTTGGCTTTGGACTTGCCAGTCAATTCTTCCAATCGCACCCGCATCGAACGGACGCGTTCGGGGTGTTCGAGATCATCGGCGACCATGAGGAGTATATTGGGCTTCTTGGGTTGATCTGCAGCCTTCAGCGATGGCGAACTTGCCAACAAGGTGACGGCGGTAATCGCAAACAGTTTTAATGTGATTTTCATCTTCATTCATTGGGTCGCAAAGCGGACGAGTGGTCATGTACGATTAGCCATTTGCCGTCGATCTTTTTCCAGACGAGCGAAAAATTGCCCCCGACTGGCTCCTTTCGTTCCAGGTGCCATGTTCCGAGCATAAGCATTGCGTCAGGACCTAGCTCTTGTGTCTCCAAATCTGAAAACGTCAGCTTCCCCATCGTTTCGCGATCAGGATATTTTTTCTTGTAGCTCTCGAACGTTGCTTGCCAACCACGCTTTGTCGTTCCGCTTGAGCAGAAAGTCAAGCGATCGTCGTTCCAATACGGGACCATGAATTCAGCAATGTTGCCCCGGTTCCAAGCCGCCGCTTGCTTCTCGACGATTTGTTTGAGTTCGCCCGTCGTTGCATCAGGAACTGGCGACTGGCCAATTGCAGGGCAGCTCAAAACAATGAAATGAACCAATAGGAAAGCGAGTTTCATTGGCAACTCCCTCGAAAATTTCGCTATAGCTCGTCGATTTACCGTGAAACTCATTGAGACATCCTCCTCTTTAGTTCGATCCTCTTGGCCAGTTGGCAAGGAGCAAATTGTTTGCGTCAAGAAGACAATTGATCAAAAAACGATCCAATCTCCGAACGAACGACGAATACACGAACCCATCCTAAACGTTATTGCCTCGCAGAAAAAGGATCCACGGAAAGTACAACATTGCTCCTGTTTTTTAAAGAAGTATTTTTACATCTCTACTGCAGAACCCTGGTTTATGCCGAGCGATACGCACTCCGAGATCGATTGGTGAATTGCCGCGACCAACAACGATCGATTGACTTTAGGAGCGATTCCAGCCATTATGAGGACGGTGGTATCGCCCCAAAGAGATCTTCCATGTCTTGGATAGTCAAAATTGAATCTTCTTCGCGAAGGCGTTTTACGCTCGGCTTCGTCGCGTGGATGTTGGCTGTTCAATTACCACTTCCGCTGGTCCACGCTCACTCGGATTCATCCGAGTCCAATGCGTTACTACAGCAACATGTCGAACGCCATCATCATGAGCATCCGAGCACTTGCCATCATGAATTCGGATCAACTGAAGATCTTCATTGGCATTGGGTGATGCCTTGGGAATTCACCGACGTGGATAATCAGTCACCACGAGAAACGCCTATCGACTCGACGACAGCCGTGTGGCTGATCAACGACCAAGTTGTTGGTGCGTGTCTTGCGGCTGATCTTCAACGGCTGGTAGAAAACGGCCTCGTTCACTACGGCGTACTATGCAAGGGGTCGTTGAAACGGGCAGAACATCGAGGTTTGCAGACAGGTTCGAGAATCCAGGGCCATTGGTTAACGGTTCTTAGAGCGAGTGGGCATTCTCTTCAATCGCTAGTAGGTATTGCACACTGTTGATTCCAACGGCAGAACCGCCGTTTCGGCCACCGCGCCGATGATATCGAATCAATACCTGTTTACGTCATCGATTGATCATGTTCCGTACTTGGATGCGCTATCTCGGTAGTTTATTACCGATCATTGTTCTGGCAGCCGTTTCAGGCGCCTATTTTGTTCTGAATCAGTCGAATGACGAGGACGATTCTGAAAGCGGCTCACCAAACATCGCTAACGAGTTGGTGGTTGAACTGACACCGGAAAAGCTCAAACGCATCGGCATCGCGATGCAGCCTGCCAAGCGAAGTGAATGGCGCAGCACGGTGATACTTCCCGGTCGACTGGACTACAATTTAGATCGGCGCGTCGAAGTGAAGTCCGCGTCGGATGGCATCGTTACCAATATTCGAGTTCACCCGGGGGATTCGGTACAGCGGGGCCAGATCGTTGCCGTTGTCAGTAGCCCCGAAGTTGGGCGTTTACGGTCTGAGCTAAAGCAACGCAAAGCGAATGTGGAACTTGCCGAATCGAAACATGCGTGGCAAACCAAAATTTACGATGGTGTCGTTCAACTATCGAAGTTGATTGAATCCAATGTGGAACCGCAATCGATCGATAAACAACTCGGGGAGAGTGTTCTGGGCGAATATCGCGAAGGTCTCATGACGGCTTATACGCGATACACCTTGGCAAAGAAGATGACGGCATCGCTGGATGAAGTAACCGCTGCTGCCATGTCGCGGCGAGTCGTTGAACAGCGAGAAACAGAGATCCAGGCGGCGCAAGCAGCCCTCAAGTCGATCCTGGAACAAACGCGATTTGATTCAGAACGGTTAAGCAAAGAGTCAAATGCTCTGCTTGAAGACGCAAAACGTCAAGCGAATATTGCTGGACAGCAATTGGCGACGCTCCTTGGCCCAGCCGCATCGAGTGACGAGCCGACCTCGGAATCGGTCGGACAGCCTGGATCACCAACGATATCACTGTCCGAAATCGCGATCGTCGCACCCATGGAAGGAACGATTGAAGAACGATTTCTTTCGACCAATCAACGGGTCACGGCCGGTGAAAGTCTGTTCGTAATCGCCGACACAAAATCGCTCTGGGCCTATGCAGATGTTCGCGAACGCGATTGGAGTACGATGAATGCAAAAATCGGCCAGTCGGTGTCGATCGAACTGCCTGCGATTCCAAATTGTAGCGTTCGAGGCAAAATCGCGATGTTTGGTCGACGCGTCGATTCGATCAGCGGTGTGGCTCCCCTCATTGCCGAGTTGGACGAGAATGATCCGCGATTTCGTCCTGGACTTTTCATTCGGATGACCGTGGCCACGTCCAAACCTCGAACAACGATCATCATCCCAGAAAAAGCGGTCATGACGCATGAAGGAAAGACTTTCGTATTCATATCCGAATCTACCAATCGCTTTCGACGCGTCGATGTGGAAGTAGGAGAAAAATCGGCAGACAACATCGAAGTGACCAGCGGTCTCGCCGATGGGACTCCGGTCGTCGTTTCCGGAGCCTTTGCTTTGAAGAGTGAACTCTTACTCAGCGGTGAGGACGAATAATGCTCCAAAAAATCATCGAATTTTCGCTCAACAATCGCTTCCTGGTGATCGCAGTCGCGTTGCTCATGGCTGCCGGAGGAGTCTACAGCGCGATCATGTTGCCGGTCGACGCGGTTCCTGACATGACGAACACTCAAGTTACGGTGATTACCGAAGCAGGGTCACTTTCACCTGTCGAAGTGGAACGGCTCATTACCTATCCCATTGAAGCTATCATGGGTGGCTTGCCGAAGGTCGAAGAGATCCGGAGCATCTCGAAGTTTGGCATATCCGTGGTAACGATTGTGTTCAAAGAAACCACCGACATCTACTTTGCGCGCCAGGTTGTCCAAGAACGGATTCAACTGGCTGCCTCGGCCGTTCCAACGGGATATGGTCCGCCCGAGCTTGGTCCTTTGGCGACGGCCTTAGGTGAAATCCTGCAGTTCGAAGTCCGAGGGCCAGCCTACACGCCGATGCAATTGAGGTCGATTTTGGATTGGGACATTGCTCCCAAGATGCGAGGTGTGCGCGGAGTTACCGATATCAATGTTCACGGCGGCTATTTAAAGACTTTTGAAATTCGGCCCGATCCAGAACGTCTTTCCAATCTTGGAATTACGCTCGACGATATTTATCAGCGAGTTCAAGCCAACCAGGGGAATAATGGGGGAGGGTACGTCGTTCACAATCATGAACAACGATTCATTCGCGGCGAAGCGCTTTTTACTTCGATCGAGCAGCTTCGCGATATTGTGATTCGAGCGAATGAAGGGAGCAGCTCGCTTCGATTGTCCGATATCGCCGATGTGGAGACTGCTCCGATGGTTCGTCAAGGAGCTGCCTCTCGTGATGGACGTGGCGAAGTCGTCACGGGCATGGTGATGATGCTCGTCGGTGAAAACTCGCGTGAAGTCGTTGAAAGCTGTAAGCTTCGGCTTGCCGAGCTTGAAACAACGTTACCACCCGGCGTGACGCTCGACATTACCTATGATCGAGCATCGCTCATTGGTCGAACGTTGGCTACCGTCAAGCAAAATCTACTCGAAGGGGGCATCCTTGTGATGATCGTCCTGCTTGTAATGCTAGGAAGTTTTCGAGCTGGCTTGATTGTGGCCCTTGCCATCCCTTTGTCGATGCTCTTCGCCGCCAATTTGATGTATGCCATGACGATTTCGGTCAGCCTGATGAGTCTCGGGGCCATCGACTTTGGTTTAATCGTCGATTCGTCGGTCATCATGGTCGAGAACTGTATGCATCGACTCGCAAATGCGACTGATTCTCGTCCGCGGACAGAGATCATACGCGACGCGGCGGTGGAAGTTCGAGGACCAACCATGTTTGGCGAACTGATCATCGCGGTTGTTTACTTGCCGATTCTGATGCTTCAAGGAGTCGAAGGAAAACTCTTTCGACCGATGGCCTTAACGGTATTGTTCGCTTTGCTTGGTTCCTTGATTCTCTCAATGACCTTGATGCCAGCCTTGGCATCGTTGGCCTTGCCGAAAGTCATTCCGCATGGCGATGGTTGGTTAATGCGGACGATCAAGCGAATCTACCGACCATTCTTGACGTTCGTGATTGACCGTCCTTTGTTTATCGTGAGCTTGGCATTGGGGGTCATCTTGCTAAGTATTCCGATGGCCTACCATCTCGGCGCGGAGTTTATGCCACGGCTTGAAGAAGGGGACATTCTCATCGAAGCGGAGCGTCTCCCGAGTTCTACGATTGAAGAAGCGGAAGTCATGACGACGGAAGTTGAACGGCTCCTTGGAAAATTTCCGGAAGTGCGGACTGTCTTTTGTAAGACCGGGCGGCCAGAAATCGCCAATGACGTCATGGGGGTACAACAATCCGATATTTGGATCTTGCTGAAGCCTCGCCATCAATGGCGTTCCGGAGCAACCCGAGAATCGCTCGTTGTAGAAATGGATGAACTTTTAAGCCGAGAGATTCCAGGTGCCTTGTTTGGATTTATGCAGCCGATTGAGATGCGCGTGAATGAACTCGTCGGGGGAGTGAAAGCAAACGTCGCGGCCCAGCTTTACGGAGAAGATTTAGAAATACTGGCTCAAAAATCGAAGGAGATTGAAAGTGTTCTGAAAGAGATCCCTGGATCAGCCGATGTGAAGGCCGACTATCAAGCCAATTTGCAAACACTCTCGATTCGCCCGCGTCGAGAAGCTTTAACTCGAAACGGAATGGATGCTTCAGCCGTCCTCGATGTCGTTGAATCACTCGGTGGAAAGCAGACGGGCGTGGTTTACGAAGGTCGTGCGCGATACCCGATCATGGTGCGGCTACCGCTGAATTGGCGACAAGATACGGAGCGATTGGAACTGCTTCCGGTTGCGACGCGCGGAGGTCACACTTTACCACTGAAAGAAGTAGCTGATCTGGTCATCGAAGAGACGCCACCGACGGTCGAGCATGATGGTGGTTTGCGTCGAACGATTGTGGCTGCTAATGTCCGCGGTCGCGATATGGCTGGCTTCGTTTTAGAGGCGCAGAAAGAAATCGCGAAGAAGGTCGTGCTACCGCCCGGTTATGAGATCCGCTGGGGGGGTGATTTTCAAAACTTGCAATCGGCAAGTCGGCGATTGTTCTTGATCGGTCCAATTGTTCTTTTATTGATCTTCTTGCTGTTACATACCAGTCTTAAAAGCGTCGACTTGAGTTTGTTGATCTTTTTTGCCGTTCCGATGGCGGCCAGCGGTGGTATCTTCGCACTTTGGTTTCGAGAATTACCTTTCAGTATCTCGGCTGGTGTCGGCTTTATTGCTTTGTTTGGGATCGCGGTCTTAAATGGACTGGTTTGGGTTCACGCCGCGGAACGACTTCGGAAAAATTCGGTTAGTCATGCCGAGATCGTTATGGAAACGGCTCTTTCACGATTACGACCGATCCTCATGACGGCGTTCGTGGCGGGGCTGGGGTTCTTACCCATGGCTGTTTCGCATGGTGATGGAGCTGAACTTCAACGACCCTTGGCAACCGTTGTCATTGGAGGGCTTGTGACAAGTACGATTCTGACTTGTCTGTTGTTGCCAGCAATTTATCCCTGGTTTGCAAAGAAAGGCCCTTGAAGTTGTCACACTTTCTCAAAACTTGGTTGCGTGAATGGACTGAGCCTGAGGCGCTAGCCGATCTTTTTTGCAAGTTAAATCGGCTAGCGCCTCCGGCTCAGTCGTTGCTACTTTAAAAGCGATCTTCACTGTCGACGAGCTTTGATCTTGAAGTACGGTGGAATGAAGTTGGCTCGATACTCTTGTGTTCCAATCGGTGCCCACGCATCGTCTCGGATGGGCTCTTGAAAGTCTTCGATGACGAATCCGCAGCGGCAGAGTTCCCCGATCAGCGACTCGAGTGTGTGTAGGAATTCGTACGTTTCGTGTTCGCGATAGGGTGATGGTTCATTCGATGGCTCCAGTTTTCGTCCGTCGTTCATCGAACGTTTGATCACGAATCCATGGTCGTCGTTTCGGTCGCTGGCTTGAAGCGAGACCGGATTTTTGTGTTGGACGAGGTACAAACCGTCTGTACGTAGTACCCTCGCAATCTCTTGATAGGCCGCGCGGCAATCCGGCACGTAGGACATACTGACAGGTTGTATAACAAAGTCGAACGAACTGTCTTCAAATGAACTCAGATTGTCGAGCGATGTTTGAACGGTTGAGATCGACAAGCCTAAATTTTCGGCCAGACGCAGATCCTGTTCGAGCTGTCGTTCGCTCGTATCGACAACGGTCACGATCATTCGGAGTGCTGCGAAGATGGGGCTATGCATCCCACCACCTGCACCGAGGCATAAAACATTCTTCCCTTCGAGATGGGGTTCACTTATAAGCCATGGATCGATGGATTCGAGCAAAGCCTCACGATCGAGGCGGTTTCCCTCTGGATGAACGAAGCGACGATCGGAAACCAGGCGGTCCCAGGCCGCTCGATTTTTTTCGATGATTTGTGTCATGTCTTCGCGAGACAATGGTTTGGTGATCCGACTTTCGATCAGTTTGGCCAGTTGTGGGGCTTGAGGATCAACCAACCGTCGGCGCACCGTGTCTAAAGGACTATAGCGAACACCATCGATCAAAATCCGAGGTGGCGTCGGCTCGTTCAAGCCAACCCATTGGCCTTCACGGTTTCGGATAAGGTATTGCCCCAACCAAGCGCCATAGCAGAGAACAAGTGACTCCAGCTCCAATGGATCGAGTGTCGATCGCTCATGGTCGAGTATTTGGTCGACCAGAGCGATCGACTCAAGATTGAGCTGAATACCGTGGCGTTCGCGAGCATGATGGATTGCAGCTTCTGCAAGATCTTCGAACATTCAATTGGTCACAGTCTGAATTTGTCGAGCGGAATGGACGTTGCAACGGAAGCTCGGAGACCAGGTCGCCTCAACATCGCCGCTTATTTCGAATTCGAATTGATTATTGCAATTCATGGCATTCTGTCGATCGATCTTGTAGCGAACCGAAGTCGCATCTATGACGTAGAGTTAAGAGAAGTTGCAGCTTTCGGGTTTTCCCTGCCGATTACAACAATCTCGTCTAGTCTTTTTCTCTTCTTCCGACTGTTACAACCATGTTTGCCATTTTTAGCGGCAGAACCGATCATCGTTTTATACGAAAGGGCGTCTTGCGCACCTCCGTCTGGGTTTCGGGCTTTGTTCTAGGGTTGTTCGTCGGAGTGGGACTCTGGGCAGCGTGGATTTTGGCGCCTAAATCCGAGCCAGAATTCTTGGAACGACTTCGTGGCGGAACGTTGATGATTGCCGGCGGGGGCGACTTGCCAGCGGTAGTGAATCAGCGATTTTGGGAGCTTGCTGGGGGCAAAAATGGCCGATTGGTTATCATTCCAGCTTATGAAGCGAAGTCGCAAGACATCGACCGTCTGAAAGCGGAATGGAAGAACTGGCCCTTCCGCTCGGTAAAAATTCTGCAAGCGACGGAGCGTACGCTGGCTGAAGATCCAGACTTTGCGAATCCGATCGGGAAGGCCGATGCGGTTTGGTTTAGCGGCGGCGAACAGGGGTGGTTGGCACAACTTTACGCCGATACACCGGTCGAGACCCAGCTCCAAGCGTTGCTGGATCGAGGCGGAATCATTGGCGGGACCTCGGCCGGTGCCTCGATTATGACTCGCGTCATGATCGAGGAAGGGGATCGTCAAGCCAAGCTGAATCGTGGGCTGGATTTGTTAAAAGACTCGGTTGTTGATCAGCACTTCTTTCATCGCAATCGACCTCAACGCTTGATCGGAGCAGTCAAGGATCAACCACACTTAATTGGCTTTGGTGTCGATGAAGGGACAGCCCTCGTCGTTCAACTTTCAAACGGCCATTTGGGAGTCATCGGGAAGTCGTACGTCATGGCGTGCATTGCCCAAGACGACTCCCATTCGCCGCGACTCGAGATTCTGAAACCTGGCGACTCCATCCTTCTGGAAGGGCTACGAGTCCCGGTGGAACAACGCGAAGAAATCACGCTTTAGTAGTCGCACAGCGAACATTCAAAGTCATTTCGGCTACCAAGACCGACCGACTTAGGCGTTACTTCGCCCGCCTTTTCGGAGGTCGTGCCGCTTAGAACCAATGAATTTATTTAATAATATTAACCTCTCCCGCTTGCGGGAGAGGTCGGACGCGGTAGCGGCAGGGAGAGGGACTTCTCCTGCGCCACGGAAAATGCGGCCCTCTCCCGGGCCTGAGAGCCCGACCTCTCCCACGAAGACGTGGGCGAGGTAACGCGTAGGCTGCGCGATGGCCTTGCTGACGTTGCAATGACGGGCGGTTGCTAGCTAAAGACCACGAATCTACCTTGACTTCGACGCTCCAAAATTCTATTTCGGAAGAGGTTCGTATTCATTTCTCAGCATGATGCTGATGTCATTTAGATTTCTACATAGGTTGGTATGCCATGGATGGCTGGAGCAAATACATATTCGTATGGGGGCTGGTTGCATGCCTATTTTCGGGCTGCGCTTCGATGAAAGAATCGGATACGTCGCGAACCGGCTTGGAGCAACTTCTGATCAGTAGCGCGGTCGACGAATCGTTGAACAAAGTGGACTTTCGGCCAATTGCTGGAGCCAAGGTCTTTCTCAAGGCAGATTATCTTGAAGCGGTTGATAAGAACTACGTTTTGATGAGCATTCGATCGCGACTCTTAAACAACGATTGCATGTTGGTCGACAAGGTTGACGATGCGGATGTTTGTTTGGAAGTTGCGTCAGGAGGGATTGGGACCGATCGAACCGATCTTCTCGTTGGCTCACCTGAAATTCCATTGGGTTTGATGGGTTCGATTCCCAAGGTCAATATTTACGAACGAAAGCGAGCCATGGGTACAGCTAAGCTTTGCATCATCGCCACCGACACAAAATCCAAGCTCCCGGTAATCAATACCGGCTACACGCTCGCACGCAGTGACCATCAACACTGGACAATGATGGGTGCTGGACCGGTTCTCTCCGGAAGCGTTGCAAATCAACTTGAGAGACATACTGGTCGAAGCGAAAGTTTCGTACCAACGTCCATTGCACCAGCTCGTATGGCTGGGAATCCCAGTAATTCACGATAGTTAAATCCGGCGGTTGATACGAAGGAAAGTTGACTACCATGCCAAAGTATAAGATCCAAGAAGAAGAATTCGCCAAGCCACGGCCAGCTCGCAAGAAGGGCTTGTTCCGTCTTCGCAATCTATTTATCGCCTTCATGCTGTTGGTGATCATCGGAGTTGGCGTTGGCGGGCCAATGGCCGTTTCCAATCGCGGACTGGTCGTCTCGCTGGCTAACAAGTATGCCGGGATCGCCCCATTCAGAATCGATTTACAGTCGATCTCAGTTGGTTGGATGCAGTCATTACGTATTCAGGGTTTGAGATTGATTGATCAAGCGGGCGTCGACCTTGTTAAGATCGATGAAATCGAAACGCAACGAGGTATGTGGAGTCTCGCCAGAAACTACAACGATCTTGGATTGGTTACGATTCGTGGAGCCGCGATGCAAGTCGATATCCAACCCGGAACGACGAGTATCGAAGAGGCGTTGAAGCCGCTCTTGATGACCTCCGTACCATCCGAAACGCCGGCCAACTCAACGACGACGAATGCAACGGCGATGAAGATGCCCAGCGGTCGGATTCGAATCGAAAAAGCGATCGTGGCTGCTCGTGACTCTGTCGACGGTTCCGCTTGGCATTTGGTCATTGAAGAAGCCGATATCCCATTGCCCGATGCATCGATGAGTGTTCCGCCGGTCAATCTTGTCGGCATGATTATGCAGCAGGCCAACCCGCAAAACACAGCCCAACTCGCTCAAGGCCGATTCACGGTCCGAACGCAACCGATCGCGGGTGCGACTCAAGCTCCAGCGAGTATTCCGCCGATGCAGATGACGATTGCGACCACCGACTTGCCTTTAGAGTGGTACAGCTTGGTCAAGCGTCGATTGCCTTGGTTGCCGATTGAACGAATCATAGGCCAAGCCACCGTTCAGGCCGATGTTGAAATGCTGGCTCGGAACGATATCCGAGCCAAAATTGCCACGGCCCAGATCGACCGATTATCGATTGTGGCTCCCGATCTCGTCGGGAAAGAAGGAGCAGCTCTTAAGCAAATTCGAGTGAGCGGCGTCGTCAAGATGAGCCAAGATCGGCTGGTTGCCGAAAACGCGATTTTGGAATCGGATGTTGGAAATCTAGGTATCGCCGCTTCGGTACCCACGAACTTTGTTGCCCCCTCCGCGACACAGCCATGGATTCCGGATGCCCAATGGGACGTACAAGGAAATGTCGACATCGCGAGACTTCTCAAAGTGGCTCCGGGGATGATCCCCATGCAAGACAACACACAACTCACGCGCGGCAAGATGTCGTTGATGAGCGCGCAAAAACTCGTTGCCGGCCACCCTCAAGGTTCGCATCGGATTGAATTAGGCGATCTCATGGCCAATGTTTCTGGAAACGCCATGACATGGGACAATGCATTGAAAGCGGTGATGGATATTGAACGGCAGGCCAATGGGCAAGCTAAGTTTCTGATCGATTGTTCGGCTGAGTTTTGCGAGGTCAAAGGACAAGGCGATTTACAAGCCGGTAGTCTGACCTCCAAAGTCGACCTCGACCGACTCCACCAGCGTTTGTCAAAGTGGTTTGCACTCCCTCTTTCACAATTGTCTGGCAACGCCGATATGAACGTGGCTTGGAAGCAATCGTCCGGAAATCGCGTTACGGCCGAAGGGACTCTCAATACCACACCGATGCGAATCGGATTGGCGAATGGTCGATTGAACGAGCCAGCTTGGAAGGGATCCTTTCAAGCGATTGCCACGCTCGATGGAAGTCGTCTTCTCCAGATCGATCGCGGTTCACTCGTGCTCGACAGCGAAGGAGAAAGTCTCAAAGCCGAACTCCAAGAACCGTTAACGTGGGCCGCTCCCGCGCCCGGCGCGGCACCATTGCCACCAGCCGGTATGACGATCGAATTATCCGGCGATATGAATGCTTGGCAGAAACGAGGACAGATCGTTGCTGGGATCGATCCTGGTATGGCCGTTGAAGGCCGATGTGACCTGAAGGCGATTGGCGCAATCGATACGAAACATGTCGAGATTACGACCGCAAATTTTTCAGCCCAACCTTTAGCCATTCGAGGCGATGGCTTCTCGATGAGGGAATCGCGTGTCGAAGGTTCGTTCAACGGGCGTTTTGATTCGTCCGATGTCGCGAAACTGCAAGTTGAGAAGCTACTGGTGCAAGCGGAATCGTTCGCGTTAACCGCCAAGGATTCGGCATCGGCCAATGGCGTCGGACGCGAAGGCAAAGCAGCTTTTCGGCTGGAACCGAAGCGTTTGATGTCAGCCATGAACACTGGTGACCAGAATGTTCCTCAGAGCATGGCTCTCGAAGGCGACATCACCGGAACGGCTAACTGGGTTCTCGATCCAGCCAACGATATTCGATGGCAGATGATGGTTGATGGCAAGGACATTCGTGTTTTGCAACCGAGCACGAATCCAGCAAAAAATTCGCCAGGTCAATTAGCGAGTGCGCGAGGGAATGAACCACCTATGTCGCTGGTCTGGGAAGAGTCGCTGGCGAAAGCTACGACTCAAGGATCCTATCATTTTAAGTCTGGTCGCCTGGAACTTCCCGAAACCACGCTTCAAACTGTTTGGATGGCCTATGGTGGAGCGACGACGGTCGAAACATCGAAAGAGGGGATGCGAGCTGTTGCCAAAGGCCAAATGACATACGACGCAGCGGTGGTCGCCGAGAAATTGCGGCCGTTTACTGGCGACTACCTCAAAGTCACGGGTCAGCGCACAGAGCCGATCGAAGTAACTTGGCAGAGCAGTCCTTCCGGCAATTGGGCCGACTCGCTTCAAGCGAAAATGCAGCTCGGTTGGGATGGAGCGAGCATTATTGGAATCGATATTGGCAAAGCCGACGTTCCGATTGTGGTTCAAAACGGTCAGTTCAAATCGAAAACCACGATTCCTGTTTCGCAAGGGGCATTGCGATGGGATCTTGATAGCAACCTTGGTGGCAATCCGCTCACCATTCGACAAGCCCCTGAAATGGTCCTTGAGAACGTGGCGATTACGCCTCAGATGTGTCAGGGTTGGCTCAAGTATGTCGCACCGCTCGTGGCCGACGTAACGAGTGTTCAAGGTCAACTCAGTCTTGAAATTGCTCGCGCGGAGATCGTGCCGGCGGATTCACTCAAACAAACAATCGCAGGTAACTTGATCGTGAAAGACGTGACCGTTGGCCCCGGGCCCTTGGCAAATCAGCTTCTCACCATCGTTCAACAAGTCCAAGCACTTCGCAAAGGGGCTGGTGGACAATCGCCTAGCCAATCAGGTACTTGGCTCCAAATGCCCGAGCAAAGTATTCAGTTTGCAATGCAAGATGGCAAAGTTGCTCACCGAAATCTAAAACTCCGCGCGGGCGACATCGAGATCGTCACCGACGGGAGTGTCAGCGTGGAGGGACAGCTGGAATTGACCGCCAAGGTTCCGATCCTCAAAGACTGGATCGATGGGACACCCGCTCTCGCATCGCTGGCTGGCCAGAGTATTCAGATTCCGATTCGCGGAACGATTCAAAAGCCACAAATGGACATGAGCGCGTTTGCGTCGATCGGTCGCCAAGTTGCCGAATCCGCGGTGCAAGGTGCCGTTCAGAAGCAATTGGATAAGGGACTGAATAAATTGCTAGGTCCACTCGAAAGCAAGCTTGGTCCATTGCAACAGAATTTGCAGCAAAGCCTGCCACAGTTGCCTTCGTTCCCTGGCGGATTCCAAATCCCCGGTTTCGGTAGCCCACAACCTGCGCCTGCCCCAGTCCCACAGCCCTAGCTCGACTGTCCCAAATCCTTTAACACGAAGCGCAAACGAGTGGTTTGACTATCGAAAACTCAAGAAAACCACTGGCTTGCGATTCGTGTTATCAATGAGATTATGCCTTCCGTAAGGATTAGGGACAGTCGAACAAGTGCGGCGTCAAACCTTAGATAAAGGTTGAGCTGAACCATGTACGATGGACTTCCAGTCCGTCGACAAACATTGGCACCGACGGACTTCCAGCCCAGGGCTTTAAGGGTATCGAATGTTCGAATCCCGTGGGCTCGCCCCGCGGTTCGTTGGGATTTTCACTAACCAACTGCGGAAACAGAACATCCTCGAATCCCGCAGGCTTGCCCTGCCGATGTTTCGGCTTTTCCCTACACTGGCTCCGACGCCGTCAATGGCGTTCGCTTGAAACCGAACCGAACCGCGAGGCAGGCCAGCGGGATTTAGTAGCGAGGAGTGGGCCTATCTTGTTAGCTAAAAACCGAACGAACCGCGGGGCGAGCCCACGGGATTTTGATATCGCTATGTACCCTTAAAGCCCTGGACTGGAAGTCCGTCGTACCCAAATCTGCAAGTGGGACTAAGCCCTAGTTCGCGACCAGTTCGAATGAAGACATGGGGTGGTATCGAGTTGGTGCTCGGACGTCGCGCTCGCAAAAACGGGAACGATTCAAACGGCGCTCGCAAGAACACGGTCGGCTGCGCCGTGTAGATGCTCTTCGTTTTGGATTTCGATGCGTCGAATTTCAGGTAAGGACCGGAACCAGATTTCTTGGCGACGAACGAACTGCCGCGTGTGGAAGATAACCTGCTCCACTGTTGCCGCTAGCGAACATTCACCTCGAAGATAGGCCATCGGCTCTTTATATCCAACCGCTTGCATGGCGGTCCGTCCAAGTTGCGAATAGCGTTCGAGCAGCCCGCGCACTTCGTCGACGAGTCCTTTGTCGAACATCGCATGAACACGCTGCTCAACGCGCCGATGTATGTCCGCTCGCTCCCAACCCAGGACAAAGACTTTGCAGTCGGATGCCTTGTTCTCGCGTTCGAACTGCGTTTGCCAATGGCTCAGTGGTCGACCGGTGACTCGAGCGACTTCGAGGGCACGCACGGCCCGACGGATATCGCCTTCGCGAAGTTTGTGGGCTGTGAGCGGATCAACCTGATGGAGTCTTTGGCGAAGAGCCTCATAACCATACTCGGCCACGTCCGCCTCGACTTGCTCGCGAAATTCCCAATCGGCGGGTGGTCCGAGGAACATGCCGCGTAGAAGGGTCTTCAGATAAAGGGGGGTTCCACCAACGAAGAGGACTTGCTTGCCGCGACTTCGTATTTCGGAACTGACTTGATGGGCATCGCTTACGAACCGAGACACGCTGTATTCATCGACGGGCTCGACCACGTCGATCAAATGGTGCGGGACGATTTCCGTCTGCTCACTGGTCGGTTTGGCCGTCCCAATATCCATTCCACGGTAGACGGCCATCGAATCGAGCGAAACAATTTCGGCCTCCAGCCGCTGAGCAAGGTCGAGCGCAACCAGGGTTTTTCCCGATGCCGTTGGTCCAGAAAGGTACCATGCATCCAGCAAAGGTTCTTGAAACCAGTCTTTTTCGAGTGTCATGGAGGGAAACCGCGAACCAGCATTTGTACCGAAGCATCTTCCGGTTAGTATAAGCACCGCCCGAAAAATGCACTTTGATTCTAGCCCTTTAACCGTTTGTTTCCAGATTCGATCACATGCCTTCGCCCAGCGATTTTGACCGATTGGATGTTTTTGACCGGTTGATGGCCCAAATCCATGAACGAGCCCAAACGCTTCCCGAAGGCTCGTATACGACCAAGCTCATTCGCGCTGGAACTTCGAAGATGGGGGCCAAAATCCTCGAAGAAGTCTTGGAAACGACCATGGCTGCCGACGAGCCGGGCGAAGCAGGGCGCAAGCATTTGATCTCCGAAGCGGGTGACGTCCTGTACCACCTTTGGGTTTTGCTGGGGAGTCGTGGCATTACCGTCGATGAAATTCGTAGCGAATTGGAGCGCCGTGAAGGAACCTCGGGACTCGAAGAAAAGAAAAGCCGGACAGAAGGAAAAGCCTCGTGACTGCAGTCAGTGAAAATCTACGCATTGGTGTTCCCAGCAAGGGCCGTTTGAGCGAGCTGGCTAGCGAACTTCTCCTACAAGCAGGCCTCCAGTTTCGTCGCCAAGAACGATCGCTTTTTGCGAGAGTCAGTGGCTTGCCGGTCGAAATCACCTTCCTCCGCACCGATGATATTCCGACGCTTTGCGCGGAAGGGGCCATTGATCTAGGGATTACCGGGAGCGATCTCCTCGAAGAGTCAGGCGTTGATATCGACGTCCGCTTGCCGCTGGGAGTCGGTCGATGCAGACTTGCGCTATGCGTTCCGATCGATGCCAACATTGAAAGTCCGAGCCAGCTAAACGGAAAACGGATCGCTACGAGTTTTCCCAACACGACCGAAAAATTCCTATCAAAACACTCGGCCAAAGCCCATATGGTGATGCTCAACGGTTCGGTGGAAGTGATGATCTCGCTCGGTGTTGCCGACGCGATCGTCGACTTGGTTGAAACCGGGAGCACGCTCGCCGCGAATCGATTGAAGATTCTTACCGAGCTCGGCCATTACGAAACCATCTTGATCCAGAACAAGAACTGTCGCGACACGATTATAGCAGATCGAATTGTTCGTCGATTGCAGGGTGTGGTTATCGCACGTGACTACTCTTTGCTTGAATACAACATCCCGCGTGCTCAGTTAGCCGCCGCCGAAGCGGTCACGCCCGGTTTCAACTCGCCAACCGTCAGTTCCCTGGAAGACAGCTCGTGGTGTGCCGTTCGCGTCATGGTGCGTCGCAAGGAAATCATCACGGTCATGGAGCAATTAGAAACCATTGGGGCTTCTGCCATTCTGGAGACGACGATCAATAACTGCCGTCTGTAACGGTTCGTTCTTCGAACGGTATTGCCTTGAAGGTGGGGCGAGTGAGGGACGGTTTGCGCCAACCGATCCTCTTTTAACCTACCACTCGCTTTGCAACGCACACCACCCGCCTAGCGACGACCAGCAAAACGTTTCAAAAATTGACACTTCTCGCTGATCGCCACGACCATTGATAGCCAGAAGTCGCTCGAAGTTCGCGTAAACCAACGTCGTCCGTCGCTCCGCGACGGCAACGCGAAATTCGGAGCTTTCAGCCGATTCGAGACGACTTAACTTAAAACGTCAAGTCCGCCAGCGTTATACGATCCCGTCGCGGAGCGACGGACGACATTGGCGGTGGCAATCAGCGAGAAGTATCAAAAAAAAAATTCGCCCATTTATTTTATTTCACGCAAAAGATTGAAAACACCCGGAGCAGGCGCTATGCTCTCGACTCGGTTGGTAGGCGCTTTGGCAGTTTGGTGAACACGTCACAAGACGAAGTAATTCCGCCGCCACTCGTGTTCCGTGGACTACACCCAGGGAAAGCAACGATATTCGTCCATCATTTCGCTTCGGTAAGTGGGATTGATGGACGTATTTCAATATCGGGCCTTCCATCTGGAAGGCCACTGAAACTTCGCTTTTTTCATCCCATCATCGGCGAACAATTCGACGGCGCAAACGGACTCAAAATCGAATGTTTGCGAGAAAATCGGGAATGCAACCTTCAACTAAACCCCGGCGTTAACGATCTGGGCGACTTAGATATTTCCGTTTGCGCTTTTCAGGCGATTGAATCGATATGCTTTCAAGGACCAATAGAAAAGCAGATAGCCCCGATAGAAAAGGAGTCGCGATAGATTTGGGGGCGTGAAACGAAAAGCATCAAAACATCAAGCATCAATGGGGACACTGCCAAAACGCGGAGCCTCTATACACTGAGAGTCCGGAAGGCTTAAAATGGACGCGGCGCAATTCGAATTGAGCTGCGTCCCCTTTTTGTTTCCCAGACTAGTGCATTTTGATTTTTCATATAGCCATTCGGAAAACGG
>JANOAI010000120.1:0-2177 GCA_031411055.1 Pirellulaceae bacterium | reverse complement strand
GTGACGAGAGAATAGCGCAAAATTGTAGGCCTGCTCTGAAGGCAGCCACGAGACGCCAAGAGGAAACGGTTGGCCATCAGCCATCGCCCAAGTACGACTTCGCTCTTCCTTCTTCGAGTGCCGCGAGGGTATCTTACAATGCCGACAAGAGTACTCGTGCGAGCTTGTGCCAGATAATGCTTCCAAGATGAACGGCATTCTCATTTAACCTAACCACGTTTATGTTAAGACTCTCGATGGGAATCAGTTTTCGTTTGTAGAAAGCTAGCGGGATGGGCATTAAATCGATCTGCGCATTGCGAAAAGCAAAAAACTACCTTACACAGCGCATACTCGATCTTGCAACACTGCACCAAGCTACGGGAGACGAGCACTTCGCTCGCCCGGCTGTTCTGATACTTTCGGAATTCGCGAGGGTGTTTCCAGGTTACCCAGCGGTGTTCGACGGAGAGTGGATGGATTTGCCCGTGCGTTTCGTTTCCTACAACGGTCTCACCCTGGAGGCGCTACATCACAACGACCGCACAGCCCGTTGGGAGTATTGGTCGGTGATGGACGTGTCGACCGAGCTGCTAACAGCATACGAACGATTGAGAAATTCGTCCTACTGGAAAACAGATGAAGGTGGTGACGCGGCGATTAGGATCGAGCGGGATTTATTCGGAGAGCAAATCAAACACTCGCTTCGTTTCCCAGAAACTTACACCGGCAATATGTCGATCACGGTTAAGTGGCCGAGTCTCCTCTATGCGGCTCGCGTGCTGCAACAGTCGTCGCTCTTTCACGAAACGTTGCGGAAGGTCGAACACTTTCTCGACACCGCGTTCCTTTATGACGGTGGCTGGTGGGAAACCTCACCCTCGTAGCAAATGGGCGCCCCCGATCCTTCGTATGCTCGGTGCCTCGCCAATCGTTTGCGTCGGGTAAAGCGAATTCATGTTCCTTGCCACCGAATAGCTCAGTCAACTCAGCAATTTCGCCAGTACGCGGGTCAAACCGGCGGGCTGTGTAGTTTCCGGCGACAAGATTTAGCCTCACGCGGTTCCCGGCAGCTGCGTAAATCACGTATCGCTTCCCTGGTTCGACCAAGGCGTAAACTCGGTTGCCTTGGACCAAATCGTTACGCGGTGTCACCTTCCAATACTCGAAATCGGGTGCCGTGAAGAAATCAACGAGCCGTTTGATATCGCCGTACTCGGGAACATCATGCCAGGCGGCACTATAATAGGGATGGCCAGCCAAGCATAACGCGACGGCGTGCAAAAGGCGATTGCGATCCAAATTCCCGCGTTCCGCTACCTTCCAAAATTGAGACCGGCGATCAGCAAGAAATGTTAAATCTTTCGAGATTTTCCGGCAAGTCGAAGCCATGTTCGAGACATTTAGATTAGACCGAGCAAACTTTCTATGACACTACCGTTGGACAATCGGAATAATCATCAATTTCTTCGCTTGTTTGCGGAGAATGAACCGGTGCTTCGTGTGTTTGTGCGATTGATGGTTCCGCGTCGCGAGGATTCCTCGGAAGTCATGCAGGAGCTGGCGGTTGTGCTGTGGGAAAAATACGATTCAGCACAGGATTTTCGCAAGTGGGCTTTTGGCGTTGCTCGGAATGTAGCACTGCGACACCTTCAAAAGCTCGCACGCGATCGGCATATATTTGACGACGAGTTGGTGAACCAGTTTGCGGTCGAAGTCGGCTCATTGCAAAAAAGTCATGAAACACAGCGCGAGGCGTTAGATGACTGTCTAAAAAAGCTTCCGATCGGGCAACGCGAACTGGTGTTAGCTGCCTACACCAAGGGTACTCGTATCGACGAACTTGCCGTTCAGCGTGGTCAAACAGCGATGTCACTCTACAAGATGCTACATCGTATCCGAAAAACCTTGCTTTCTTGTGTGCAACGAGGCATGTCGCGCGAGAACTTCGCATGAATATGCAACGGGAAGAACAAATTCAACGTTACCTTTGTGGTATGTCCACATTAGAAGAAATGACGGAGTTTAAATCGGCACTCAAACACGACGAACGTCTCCGCATTTTGTACCTTGACTATTTGAATCTCGAGATAGCCCTCGAAACGGCCGCCGAGGCGGCTGAAACGACGAGCTATCCAATTGGAAGTAGCTTCGTCGATCGATCGCAATGGCGTTTTCGTAACTGGTCAGCGATTGCG
>JANOAI010000119.1:0-12994 GCA_031411055.1 Pirellulaceae bacterium | reverse complement strand
GCGGGCGAGCCAACCGATGTTCCAGTGCTTTGAGCGTTGCGATCTTGCAAGGGTACTTGTGCTTCACGCTCCGTTCTCGGAGAGAACGGCGACACTGGCGGAGAGAACGAAGCGGGCGAGCCAACTGATGTTCCAGTGCTTTGAGCGTTGCGATCTTGCAAGGGTACTTGTGCTTCACGCTCCGTTCTCGGAGCGAACGGCGACACTGGCGGAGCGAACGGCGACACTGGCGGAGAGAACGGCGACGCTGGCGGAGAGAACGGCGACAAACGTTCGGGAAGTCGCGGGTATTGTTCGAGCAAGCGATCATTGCCGATAAGCAGAATAAGATCGGATCGAAAGCGAATTTCGGATAACGTGGCGGTAAACATTCCGGAGCGTTGGACAGCTCGAATTTGGCGAAAGGCCGAATCACTGCCTGCGATATCGACAAACGCCCCGATTCGTCTCGCTAATTCAAGGACAGCACGCGAGGAGTCGATGGTAGTGACTCGCCCTGTGATGACGATTCGTTGCGATTCAGCAATCCATTGGCGAGCCTGATCAAGATCTGAGTCGTGCGATGCTGAGTCGAAGTGGGCAAGATGCGTTGATGCGTTAAGATCGTCAAGTTGTTGCAAAATCTTGGACCGGAGATCGCATTGCAATCCGATATCATACTCGCAAAGCAATGGGCAAAACGAGCAAACAGCCACGGCTATTCAAACGCCTCGAGTAGCTTGTCCGTAATCGCGATCGTACCGATACTCGGTTGGCCTTTACGAACCAAGTCCGCGGTCCGATAGCCATCCGCCAGCACGCTCTTCACGGCGGTTTCGATGGCCACCGCTTCGTCTTCGAGCTTGAGTGAATATCGCAGCAGCATGGCGGCAGCCAAGATTGTCGCAAGCGGATTGGCAATCCCTTTACCAGCAATGTCGGGAGCAGATCCATGAATCGGCTCATATAAGCCTGGACCACTACTACCCAACGAAGCGCTTGGAAGCATTCCTAGCGATCCAGGAAGCATCGATGCTTCGTCGGTCAAAATATCGCCAAACATGTTGCTCGTCACGACAACGTCAAAGGAAGTTGGCCGCGATATCAAATGCATGGCCATCGAGTCGACGAGGACGACATCGTATTCCAGGTCAGGGAACTCGTTTTGAATAAGCTTGGCCGATGTGCGACGCCAGAGTCGGCTCACCTCAAGGACGTTGGCTTTATCGACCATCGTAAGTTTGCCACGACGACCACGAGCGGCGATCGCGGCTAGACGAACAATGCGTTCGATTTCCTCGGTGGTGTAGACCGCGGTACTGTAAGACTTTTCGCCGCCATTCGGCAAGGTTTCGGTTCCAGACGGGCCGAAGTAAAGGCCGCCGGTCAACTCGCGGAAGAAGAGGATGTCGGTTCCTTCGATTATTTCGCGTTTAAGTGGCGACGAATCGATGAGTTCGGAAAAGGTGACGATAGGACGAAGGTTTGCGAAGAGCCCGAGTTCTTTTCGAATACGAAGAAGGCCAGCTTCGGGACGCGTTTTCGCATTGGGGTCATCCCATTTCGGACCGCCGACGGCCCCGAGGAGAATAGCATCGCACTTACGGGAAGCAGCTAAGGTTGCCTCAGGCAACGGATCGCCTGTTTGATCAATGGCGATCCCGCCGAGGAGATGCGAATCGAAGTGAAACTGATGATCAAATCGATCGGCAACGGCTTTGAGAACACGCGTAGCCTGCGATATTACTTCCGGTCCAATTCCATCGCCGGGGAGGAGGACAATATTCGCTTCCAAGATACTTTGTACTTTCGAATTTCGTAGTGAGAGTTGAAAGCTGGCGGTTGCTTCGAAATACCGGCTGCGGCATGCTGGGCCACGGGCAAGCTTCGGAAGAGATCAATCCAACAGGTATCAGCGTAGTCTAAGAAATCATGGAAGGGTCGAGAAGAGCCCGCCCTGGCATGGAAATCGCTGCAAACGATATTTCCATGGACAAACCTGGCTTGCAACGCAATGATAAACGGCTGCTAGCGCAATAAACTCGGGAGCTGTATCGTTTCGTATCATGACAGTGTTCAAAATGAAGACGGTGACGATTTTGCTTTGGATGGCGATTCTATGGATTGCCAACGCCAGTTTTGGCCAGCAAGTCGGCATGATTGGGGATTGGCGCGATGCGGTGAAGCTCCTGGATAGTAACTCCAACGAGGATGCCAGTCGGGCGGAGACTTTGCTGCGGTTGGAATTAGGGAAGCCGAACACACCGGTCGAGGCGGCCATCGGGCTTGGGATATTCTGTGCGAAACGGGGCGATCCAACCGCTGTCGACAAGGTTTTGAACGGAATCAAGCTAAAGTTTCCACAGCCTCCTCTCCACGCTGCCGTAGCCATTTTTCGCTTACAAGCTTGGTCGGCTTTGGCGGGCAAGAAAGATAAGGGGCAGATCAAAGACAGTTTTCAATCGCTGATCCAAAATTCGAAAGTGGATTCGTTGCCCGACAGTCAATTTGTGACCGCGTTTTTCGTAGGCTCGTGTTTCGGAACGATCGACAATGAACTTGGAGCGGAGGCGATTGACCCAACTCAATTGCATCCCTGGAAGCAACTCTTTTCGGCAAGTGAAGACTCGATGGTGCGCGGGGCCTTTACTCAAGGTTACGAGACCTCGCGTTCAAAGGTCAATCGGCTACTTTCGCGATTCGAAGAGCTGAAAAAGCTGGGAATGGAGGATGCTAAAGCGAGTCACGCCCTAATGGAAGGCCAACTCGAAACGGACAAAGCCGGGCTTGGTGCGGATCGCGAAGCCGTTACGCTCTTGGAAAAAAGTAACGACACGAAGATCAAAGAACTCGCGGGTGAACGGAAAAGAACGGAAGCTACGATCGCAAGAATGAATCGCGAATGGAATATCAAGACGCCCGGCCATCCAGGGGTGGAGAAACCGCCGCCGATTGTCCCGAACCGGCTGGACATCTACATCGAACCCTACGCCACCTATCTTGATTGGGTGGTCGATAAGTCAGGCAATCGCGTTCAGCAACAACGTACCGTTCAGAAAAGTTATAGCCAAATCGAAGCGGAACGCGACGAACGCTATCGAGTCATTTTAATGGAATACCGAAACGTAAGAGCCGATTATGACCAATACATCAACCGCTATCGCCGAGACATAGCTGCATGGACCAAGACCGATGCCGATCGGCGAGAAAAACTTCAAAAAGCCAAGGGCGAGGGGGAGCAAGCACTCCATGCGATACGACAAGAGTCGGAGAAACTTCGGGCCGAAAGTGATGAAGCGACCAAGCTGCTGGCGTCGCGATCGGCGGATTTGCGACGCCGTCAGAGCGAGTTTTTGCTCGACCAACAAATCCTACCTGTGATTGAAACGGGACGAACCGCTGATTTGGTCGATCCCAAGCTTTTTGAGCTATTCCATTTTGCGAGAGAAAAGAAGCTTTTGCTCGATAGCCAATGATCGTCCCCGTTCGATTCTCTGCTTGAGCCAGTTCCATTAACCGTGGATGTTGCGGATGAATGCCTCAATATTTCGCCGAACTCGGAAGCCAAGTACTCGATTATCGTGTAAATAGTGCTTATCCATGTTCTTTCTTCATGACTTAGCCAATTGCGAGTGCCAGGAAGTTTGTGTCGATGACCGATATTCAAAGAATTGGTGTCCAGAAACGTTGGTCGGACGTTGTGATTCACCGCGGAACGGCTTACTTCGTTGAAATCCCCGACGATCCAACACTGGGTCTCGAAGACCAGATAAGGCAGGTGTTTTCCCAAGTGGAATCGCGTCTTGCCGGATTTGGGAGCGACATGACAAAGCTGCTTCAGGTCATGGTTTACCTTCCTGAGCCGGAGGATTTTGGGACGTTTAACGAGCTTTGGGATGCCTGGCTGCCCGAAGGCCACGCACCATCGCGGGCCTGTGTCCACTGCCCTTTAGCCGCAAAAGGGTACCGACTGGAATTGGTTCTTACCGCCGCCGTTTAGCGCGCAGCGCTTTCTCTAATTGGACAGAGCCAAGGTCTGATTGGACCGAGCCAAGGTTGGATCAGCCGAACGGCATTTGCCGCGGTTCCCTTACTGAAAATCGTGGCTAACGCTAAAACGGCGAATGGTTTCGCAAACCTCGCGAATCATTGGGAATTTGATTCAAAGCGGCGCAGTCCAATAAAACACCTTCCAACCAAGTGCTTCGTCACAGCTAATTTTTAGGGTAAGACGGACTTCCAGTCCGTCGACAAACGTTGGCACCGACCGACTGGAAGTCCGTCGTACACCTTCAGCTCGACCCTGATTTTAAGGTGTGAAGAAGCACTCATGGGCTCGCGCCAAATTGCCAGAAATGCAAAAAGAGACGATTCTTTGATGGTCGATTTCTGCCCTAAAGGCAACTTCGCGTGTAAACTGTATTGAGGGCTCTCCCCTTATCCACTGTCATTCGAGAATTAGTCATGCTCGTGCGTTTTAACACGCTTTGTCTTTTTTTAGCTTTTGCATCGTTGGCAACGAAACCGACGAAGGCCTTCGACAACCTCCCGACAGAAACTGAAGCAGATCAACTGGGCTTGATGGTTCACTGGCGTGCGACCGCAGGAAAGGCCCGATTTGGTTTTGGCGAATCGAATGTCGTTATCTGGCCGCACAGTCGGGCTCGAAAACAGATTTTAACGATTCGAGTAGGGAATCGAATTGTCGAGCAGATTGACGCTAGCTTGATCAGCGCCGAGCTGGCCGCGGAGTCCGCAAAAACGAAGGGTTCGACTCCTAACACAACCGGGCTGGGACTGGAAAAGGCGAGGGAGAAAGCCAAAACCGTCGTTCAAAGGTATGTTCGGCTTGGGAGACAAGCGACGGTCGAAGAGATCGATCAGCCGTTAACGTATTTGGTCAGTTCGTCGAGAGATGGCGGCGTTGAAGCTCGCAATGCGGAGACAGGTGAATTGTATTGGTCAACTTCGGTTGGCAATTCCAAGCTGCCGACCTTTGGGCCAGGCGTCAACGACAGTTTTGTCGCCTTGTCCAACGGGAATGAATTATATGTTCTAGATTTGGCGACCGGATTGTTACTAGGCAAGCGACGAATGGTCGAGAGTGCATCTGCCATTCCACGTCCCGTCGACTATTTGATTTACGTGCCAGGTGTTGGCGGAACGCTTACCGCTTATGAAGCGTCCAATCTCGAAGCCGAGCCGGTCACGATGCGATTCACTGGCACCCTTACCGCGCAAGTTGTTCCATCAATTGATGGTCGTTACGTTGCATGGCCAGAAAAAAACAATATGTACGTTGCGCAAGCTGGCAGAAGATTTAGTCAATGGTATCGGCTCGAATCGAGCTCGCCTTTGCGAGGCTCGCCTCAGGCGACAAGGAATGGCTTCGTAATCGCCTCGACGTCTGGCATGGTTTATCGCACCAGTTTGGCTCAGCGAAATTCGCTGATGTGGAAAGAAAACCTGGCGTTACAAATTTCGCGGCCGCTTTGGGTTACAGACGATTTAATCATGGCCATTAGCGACAATGGCACTTGTGTCGCAATGCAAGAAGCAAACGATCCAGTAACTAATACCACCATTGGAAAAGTAAAATGGATCGCGGAGACAATTGGGATTCAACGTATATTGTCGGTAACCAAAAGCCGGATTTATGCTCAGCTAAACGGCGGTCAGCTGGTGGCTATTGACCGGGCGACAGGAAAAAAGATCGCGATGATCAATCGCAATTTTGCTGAAGGGCTCCCCAATTCCGTCAATGACCGAATTCTTCTTCAGTCTGAGACAGGCTCCATACTTTGCCTTCGCGAACCTGAAGCGATTTACCCCGTCATAAATGTCGTTAAGCCCGAGAGCAAAGAGGAACCTAAAAAAGTCGTGCAGGGCGATGCGGTTGCTGGTGCGACAGATCCCTTTTCGGCTCCTGCGCCTGATCCGACTGCCACGGCCGATCCTTTTGCGGCTCCTGCTCCAGCAGTAGGTTCGCCCGTAATGAGCGATGATCCATTTGGCACGGCTCCTTCACCTACGCCCGCACCACCGACCGATCCAGCAAATCCCTTCGGTTCTTAGGCTTTCTTCGTCGCAGCTCATTTTTTAGGTACGACGAACTTCCAGTCCGTCGATAAACGTTGGCACCGACGGACCGGAAGTCCGTCATATAGGTTCAGCTCAACCCTCATTTTAATGCGTGAAGAAGCGCTAGAACTCGTCCCACTTTTTGCCCAGAGCATTTAAGGAGTGGCACCTCCCCGTGTCTTCGAAGGGCATGTGTTCTAGGGGAGATAACCCGTTTCCCAGATCGATTGATATCCGCCGATGCTTTCGAAGTATGCAATCATACGGGTGTAGAATTCATGTCCGGCTAGCGTTGCGCTGTCGCCGACAACGAACAACCTTCTTCGAGCCCGCGTCAGCGCGACATTCATGCGACGAGTGTCGCCTAAGAATCCGATTTCGCCGTTGGTATTCGAACGTACCAAACAAATAAGCACCACTTCCTTTTCGCGCCCTTGAAAACCGTCGACCGAGTCGATCTCGACAGATTTGAATAGGCAGCGTTGTCGCAGCCATCTCACTTGAGCTGCGTACGGAGCGATGACCGCGATATCGCTTGGTACAACTCCAAGCTTGCACAACGCTTCGACCTGATGCAAAATCCATCCCCCTTCGGAAGGATTGAAGCGGCTTTCACCATCTGGCTCAAGCTGCTCTTCCCAGCCTGCTCCAGCCGTATCGATGAAGGTCGCTGGTGACTGCGTAAAAGGGGAATGCGGCTCTTTGACTAGATCGCTTAATAGGTGAGAACGAACCGACTCATGGGCGACCAAACTACCGGCGTAGAAACAGTCGGACGAAAACTGCATGATCTGTTCGTGCATTCGATACTGAACGTTAAGCTGTTTGCTGACTTCCACGCCGTAGAGGTTCACTAAACGTTCCATCAAACTGACGGAAAACCCTGCTTTGGCAGCTTCCATCGAGAGGATCGTCGGCGGGAGTTGACAGTGGTCGCCTGCCAGGATCAGTCTTTCAGCTCTTAGGATAACTGGCCAGCAACCTGGTTCCGTACTTTGGCAAGCTTCGTCAATAACCACGGTGTCGAATTGCCGATCACCGAGCATATCGGGATCAAAGTTTGTCGTCGCACAAATTACATCCGCGCGATCAAGGATATTCGAAATGATATGACGCTCATACAGCTTGGCGTCATCTCGAAGCCGTCGAGCTTCTTGTCGCATATCTCCTCGCGATCCAGGAGTTGGTTTGGCTCGCGTAAATTTCCCAGCTTTTCTAAGAATCTTGTCAGCTTCACGATGCATCTCGGCAATGACTTTCGTTCCCGGGTCGGCTTCGACCAGTGCGTCAAGTGTATAGGCTTGCAATTCTTCTTGAACGCGTGCAGGGTGGCCTATTCTGACGACACGAAGTGGGTTGCCAACCAGTTTTTCCAACAGATTGTCAACGCCGGTGTTACTAGGTGCACAGGCTAAAACTTTTTGACCCTTGAGAACAGCTTGCCGGATAAGTTCAACGACAGTGGTCGTTTTCCCAGTTCCGGGTGGGCCGTGAATGATCGCTAGGTCGCGAGCCGACAAAGCGAACTGAATGGCTTGTTGTTGCGAGGCGTTAAACTGAGGATCGATCTCGCATGACGATGCGGCGTCGAATTCAAGTTTACGTTCGCCGAGAAGTATGTCTCGAAGTTGCGCTACTCTTCCACGCGATTGCTCGATCGACTTTAACGCCGCCAATTGGCGATTCCGAGTTATCTCGTCGGTCGATAGGTCCAAGCGAAATCTTTCTCCATCGATTGGCTCATCAAAAGCCACTTCGAGCGAGGCGGTGGAACGCTTACTGACGATTCCGTAACCGCAATCTTGCTCGTTGAGTTCGTCGAAAGCGACTACCGGCGAGCCGACTCGAAGCCGGTTCCATGGTAATGAGAGTGTGCGATTGCGTTTGACAAACGTGGCTAGATAGCGGCCGCCTAGGCCTGTTCGCTCATCCGAGATAACAAGGTCGACAAGCGTTTCCCCTCGCGACTCCGCATTGGCTTGAGAGCGATTCTTGCGACGCTCTTGCATCCGAAATCGCTCCGCATCCGACTCCATGTCCAGCCATGCTCGCAACTGCTGGAAATGTTTTTCGACAGAATACTGCATACAGCAACTAAACCAAATACTGAGCGAAGTTTCTCAATCGTTCCGACTTTCCGATCAAGCGTGCGTAATTGAGGTCAAATCGTCATCGTTGGGAAGTGCTGTAAATTTTTTCCGAAAGTTCTGCCGCGGCGGTCTCAGGTAGAACGGGATTGATGTAGCAGTCGGATCCCCATTCAAAGCCAGCGGCTTTCGTGATCCGCGGAAAAATCTCTAACCGCCAGTGATAAACATGATCCCAACCAGGATCATACGGACCGGTATGCAAAACAAAATTGTACGACGAATTTGGAAGTAGTCGTTCGATCGCGTCGATGATTTTACGGATCAATTTATTGCATTCGATCATCATGTCATCGTCGATTTCTTCAAATCTCGAGCGACGTTTTTTGGGGAGTATTGAAACGAAATACGGAACAGGCGAAGCATACGGGGTTATGCAAACAAAATTCTCCGACTCGACAACGATCCGTTCTCCGAATTCCAATTCGTGTTCGATCAGATCCTCGAAGTAGTGCTGGTTGTGTATTTCTGAGTATTCTTGTAGCCGTTGACAGCTACGTCGAACGTCGGGTGGAACAAAGCTGGTTGCAATCAACTGGCTATGAGCGTGTGACAGCGAAGCGCCGGCATCGGTGCCAACGTTCTTAAACACAACCGCATATCTTAAGGAATCGTGAGCTCGCCAATGGGATAAACGGCGTCGATAAGCTTCGAGAACCAAGAGCGAATGCGATTCACTGATCTCGGAAAAACTCACCGTGTGGTTAGGCGACTCGATGATAACTTCGTGTGCTCCGTGGAGTGGACGTGTTTGGAACATGACCGAAGTGTGCGTCTTATCGATGGTGGCAGTACTGGATGGATCAGCTCGAAAAGAAGTGGCGACAACCTCAAAGGGTGATCGGTAGATCGATTCGGGGATAGGATCGAGCGCTGGGAATTTGTTAGGGACAACGCGAACTTGCCAGCGACGAGACTGACGCGTTGGAGGTGGCAGCGTTAAAACTTCTCCCGGCGTGTTGTGTTCGTTCCCCGCACAAAACGGACAGACAAAGCGTGAAGCGATTTTGTCAAACGATGAATGGTTAAACTCGTCCGGCCGTTTTGACCGGCTTGGCGCAAAAATGACCCATCGGTCGGATAACCAGTCATAACGTGTTTCGCTCATGCAACTCCCAAGTCCCAGTTGCAATTGTCTTCATTTTCGAGTGATGTCAAGTAAAACGAGTTCCTTATGCCAAGGGGCGGCCTAGATTTTTGAGTCGAGGGAGGAGACTTTTCACTTTATTTGCATTTGCGGTGACTGCCTACGCTCCAGTTTTTTCGAAAACTTTCTTAAACGGTATGCCTTGGACTACCCTAGCTGGAGGAGAATCGCATACTTTTTGGCCCGATCGTAGTCGGTTTTGTTTCTAATGTCGTCTTTCGTTTAGCGAAAGATTGGCGAAGACAGAACTTTCGCCGAGCGAAAGTCGACTATCTTGATCGTTTAGAAACAGAGCCAAGCGTATGGCTTGAATGGCTGTGACGAAGAATGGTGACGGAAAACCATCCCTTATTCGTTCTCGCCAGCCCAGTCAATTTCCACTTCCACCCGTTCGCCGACCAATCGGACGGGAAAAACCTGTGTTTTGATCTTGGGGTTATCCAGCCAAGCTCCGTCGGAAAGCTGGAAACGCCATGCATGCCAGGGGCAGGCGACACAACCGTCCTCTACCCAGCCGTCACCCAAGGAAGCCCCCATATGTGGGCAAAAATCATCGATCGCTTGGAGCGAATCGCCTACCTTGAAAATGGCGACCATACGACCAGCAACGGGAAATGCGCGTCCACGCCCTTCTGGGATATCATGAATAGAAGCAACGTCTACAAAGCGTAGCATGAGAGGATTTGAGTCGATTGTAGGGTTCGTATGGCCCAGATGATGGGGCTTACCACGAGGTTTTCGTTGACGGCCAATCACAGCCTGGATACGGTACAAGAGTATGGATGAACCGAACAGCCTAGATTCCACGAGCATTTCCGCGACTCCGGGCCCAACGTCCGGGGCTGGACCGGTATCGACCGACCCAATCCGCGTCTCGGCCTCCGTCGATCGAACGGTCATTTCGCAGGCTCCGATTGCAAGCCCGAACGAATTCTATGCGAACGGGACAGTCGCTTCGTTGGCCAAGGTTTTGATCGGTCAGTCGTTGGATCATTATAGGCTTCACGATCTGGTCGGCGGAGGCGGAATGGGGGCTGTCTTCCGGGCTTCCGACACACGGCTCGATCGCGAAGTTGCGGTAAAAGTCATCCCAAACTTGGGACGTGATTTGGAGTCGATGCGACGATTTCAAGTTGAGGCACAAAGCGCCGCCAAGCTTGACCATCCGCATATCGCGAGAGTTTACTACGTTGGTGAGACGGATGCTTGGAGCTACATCGTCTTCGAATACGTCGAAGGGGTAAATCTGCGCGATTTGGTCATACGCGATGGCCCGCTCTCGGTGGATGACGCCGTCTGCTATACGGTCCAAGTCGCGGATGCATTGCAGCATGCATCGGAACGTTCGGTCGTCCATCGAGATATTAAACCGTCAAACGTTTTGGTGACGTCCGATGGTTTCATTAAAGTGGTCGATATGGGGCTAGCTCGTACAACAAACTTTGATCGCCCCAATCAGGACTTAACGGTTAGTGGTGTTACGCTCGGAACATTCGACTACATTTCTCCTGAACAGGCTAGCGATCCGAGAGCGGCGGATGTGCGAAGCGATCTCTATTCGCTTGGCTGCACGCTCTACTTTTTTTTGACAGGTCGACCTCCGTTTGCCGAAGGGAATGCCTTTCAAAAGCTTCTGATGCATGGTTCGGTCGAGCCGACGGACCCTTCCGTTTTTCGTGACGATCTACCGCCAGATCTGGTCGCGATTATCCGAAAGCTCATGGCAAAGCGACCGGCTGATCGATATCAAACGCCAGCGGACCTTATTGTCGATCTTGGGTTATTGGCCGACTTTGAACATCTTTCCAGGAGCCAAAATCTCAGTGGCTTGATTGTCGCCCCGGCGATAGCGCAGCGTAGTCAAGTTGACGTCGTTTTGCCTTGGCTGGTGGGAATACTTTTGGTATTTGCTTCGACGGCCATTCTTTATTTTCATCATCGATCGGCCATGTCCTTTGAGATTCCATTGCCAATCGAAGCGACCAACGAATGGTTGGAACAACAGGAACAACGCCGACAAAAACGCATGGATCCGATCAGCAGTGATGACATTCAGTTTAAGCCCACCCTTAGTTCAACGAGTGTCGACGCAGAGGTCCCTACGGAATCCAACGATTCTCTTTCTAAGACCGTTATAGGATTTAACCCTTCGTTAACACCCAAGCTTGACGACCCGGATGAAGTCAACGCGGCAAGAATCCTCTGGTTGCGACCATTTGCCGACGGATTCTCGCGTTTGATGCCTGAAGATGGACAAGATTATCGCTTGATTACCGGCTCGCTATCGGAAGCGATTATCCAAGCCGAGGCCGACCCGCAGATCGAAGCAATATGGTTGGACGACGACGTCTGGAGCATCGACCGACCGCTGACCATTAAACGATCGTCCTTGATCATTAAGAGCGCCCCAAATCGTTTGGCACGTATCGAATTCCGCATTCCAAGAGATATCTTTTTTGCCTCTGCCAACACGGGCAACGATGACGAGGTCATGCACGGCGTCGAAGTCGGCCCGAATCAATTGATTGTGGAAGATGTCGAGCTGGTCGCATACCCACCGCCATCGAGTCGCGGTCGGCTGAATTTGTTTGAACTCGCATCCGGCGGTGCCATCCACTTATTGCATTCGACGTTGACGTTGATGCCCAATGGCGGAGATTGGAAAATCGCAGCCTTCGGTTGCTCGAACGAAGCGACCAACCAGGCCGAGTCGACCAATACCAATAATGGTTCCCTCTCAGCAAAAAGAGAGCCGGTTAAGGTCTCACTCGAAGATTGCATAGTTCGGGGCGAAGGGGATTTTATGGTATTTGATAGCGCGCGTCGGGCAGAATTGGCTTGGAAGAATGGCTTGCTTTGTATATCGGGGAGGTTGCTTGAAACGGCCGGTGCAACGGAGGCGAGTCGGACACCTCCCACGATTCGACTTGATTTGCGTGACGTCACGGTTGCCGCCGAGTCTGGTTTCGCTCGGATAAGATTGCGTCCAAATGCAGAGTTCCCGGTCTGCCTGAGCCGAACAGCCAGTAATTGTGCATTTTGGAACCGAGCCAATTTTCCGGTGATCGCTTTGGAAAATTTCCCCCAAACCGAAATCTCGCATGATGATGAGCAGTCGTTCGCTTGGTTGGCGGAGTGGATCGATCTTCGCGGTGCCGATAATGCCTACGATTCAGAAATTGGCCCCCTTATTCAACTCAAAAATGAACAGGGCCACATGGAAGTCATCGATTTTAAATCGCGTTCTGCAGGCTTTTCTGCCGAGCGAGCGCCGGAATCGACCATCCGATGGATTGGCCGACTTCCCGCGAATGCTCCGGTCGAGCAGCAAACAGCTGGGGACTATCTCCAAAAGGAAGGGGGCTTTCGCCCCGGTTTCCGTCCCGAACAATTGCCCAATCACTAATTATGCCAGAGTTGAATAGCACTTAATCCAATCGAATTGACTGTAGCGTAACGGCGCAAGCCCGATGCCGTCTACTTTCATCCTCCCGCGAATAGCGGGAGGGTCGATGGCGAGGTACGAGCCAGCGGGGAGGGTGAGATTTCGAATGTTTCGTGACCATATTCCCTCCCCTCGTCGTCGTTCCTCCTCCTCGACCCTCCCAAAAGGGAGGGTGAAGTCAGGAAAGTAGATGGC
>JANOAI010000118.1:0-4248 GCA_031411055.1 Pirellulaceae bacterium | reverse complement strand
GATGCCTCACGTGCTTTGGAACAGGCTCTGGGTGTTCAAGTCGCCGAGCGAAAGACCGGCGAGTTTTATTCGGCTGGGATGACCGGAACAACCCAATCGGAAACGAAACATCTGAAGCAGAGTGGATAGGGTGATTCGCTTCGCCTGATCTGCACCTCAAAAACCTTACAAGCCGCCGATTACAAGGCGGCTTTTTCTATTGGTACTTCTTCTAACAAGGATTCTACATGACACAACTTACAAACCGCATGAACGAACTGATTCGTGCTTGTTTTACGGGGATCTGGCTTCGCAGTTTTGAGCCAAGCGAAGCGATTGCTGACCTAAATCGACTTTGCCAGGATGAAAACTGGCAACTCTTGTCGTGGGATATTGATCAAGGCTTGCGAACGGCTAGCGGTTCTACAGTCACCGACGCAATTGACCCGCTGGCCGCGATTCGATCGCTGGCGTCGATGAATAGTGGTTCGATCGAGAATCCGAGCACAACCGTGCTGGTTCTGAAGAACTTCCATCGATTCATGAATTCACCAGAGATCGTTCAGGCAATGACACGCGTCATTCTCGATGGCAAGGTGAATCGGACTTTTGTGGTGATCCTCGCACCGGTGATCCAGTTGCCGCCGGAGCTCGAACGACTGTTTGTCGTTGTCGAGCATGAACTGCCAAGCAAAGAAGAACTGCGTGAGCTTCTCGAATCGCTAGCCAGCGAACCCGGAGAATTACCCGCTGATCAAGCTTTGCAAGCAGTGCTGGATGCTTCGGCAGGGTTGACTCGCTATGAAGCAGAGAACGCTTTCTCCCTGTCGCTCGTCCGGCACAACCAAGTTCGAGCCGATTCGATTTGGGAACTCAAAACACAAACCTTAAAAAAGTCGGGTTTGCTGTCATTGAGTCGATCGCAATCAGCGTTCAACGATCTGGGGGGACTGACGGCGTTGAAGGCTTTTACGAAACGAGCTCTCCTTCGTGCTTCGAAAGCTTCTCCCAAAGCGAAACCACGAGGTGTCTTGCTGCTATCGCCGCCGGGTTGCGGCAAGTCGGAGTTTTGTAAGGCTCTAGGCAACGAGACCGGTCGACCTGTGGTGACACTGGATGTCGGTAGCTTGATGGGTTCGCTGGTGGGACAAAGTGAAGAGCGAACTCGGGAGGCATTACGGATCATCGACAGCATGGCTCCGTGCATTTGCATGATTGATGAATTAGAAAAAGCGTTCTCAGGAGTTAGCGGTAGCAATGGCGACAGCGGCGTTTCTTCACGCATGTTTGGGACTTTTCTGAGTTGGCTTAACGATCATGAATCGGATGTCTTTGTGGCTTGTACGTCAAACGATATCACTAAGCTTCCGCCTGAGTTCTCTCGAGCTGAACGCTTCGATGCGATCTTCTTTCTGGATCTCCCTGGTCGCGAACAGAAAGATGCGATCTGGGCCATGTATCGTGAAGTCTTCCACATCGATTCGGAACAATCTTGTCCCCAGGATGATCAATGGACGGGAGCGGAGATTCGATCATGCTGCCGGTTAGCGGCGTTGCTCGATGTTCCGCTGTCTCAAGCGGCTCAAAACGTCGTCCCGGTGGCTAAGACATCGGCTGAGTCATTAGATCGGCTGCGTCAGTGGGCGAGCGGACGATGCTTGGATGCTGAACTCGGTGGCGTCTATCAGTTTGATTCAACTGGTTCTGCAGCTACTAAAACACGGCGACGCGTGACCCGTAGTCATCCGGAGATGAATTGAGTGCCAGCTATATGCAAACCAATCGTTTTGAAGATTCCATACAATCAAACAAGGAGCTTTAAAGCATGCTAACACGCGAAGATCTGGCACTACTCCGCGTGGCACTCGCTTACTGGTCTGAGGAGAATCTATCACATGCGTTGCCTACCGATGTTGCGATGGAAGAAGCTCGCGTAAGGCAACTTGAGACGGCCCTGGATGCTGTTGAACATCTCTACAACCGGCTCGCGGACTTCAATGTTCGCTATGTCGTCGTAGATACCGTCGAGCAGCACGTGGTCAATACGCGGCTCTTTGCTCGGCCACCGACCATCAGTCCAGCCAACGGTCGCTGGCAGGTTCGTTCTGTCATCGGCTGATTGAACTCTCTTTTGTAACGACGAATCTTGCTGAGTGATCGCATGCGCGTTTGCCAGATTCGTGTTTCACATACTTTCGCTAAGAATCCTATCCCAGGAGATACTATGTCCACAGTTTTGGAAAACCCGCAAACACAAGCCCGATCAAATACCACGGAGAATGTCGCGCAACGTCTGCAATCGGCGACGACGGCGGTTCGCTTGCATATTCGCTGGCCCGGAGTCCGAAAGACTCTCAGCCGTGACCAGAAACTTCGAGTTGCTGGAGCCTTTGATGCGGATTTCTCGGTCGTCTCGGCTGCCAAGAAGCTACTTGATACCTCGCATCCGTCGTTCCGAGCCGTTTCGAATATTCGAACGAACGCCATTCGATTCTGGAAAGCCTACTCGCTCCCCTACGTCGAATCTGGCGTTCGTCTTATCAAGCGAGAAGATGTCGATTTAATGGAATCGACATTGCGACAGCATAAGGACGAGC
Source organism: Pirellulaceae bacterium (assembly GCA_031411055.1). Taxonomy (GTDB): domain Bacteria; phylum Planctomycetota; class Planctomycetia; order Pirellulales; family Pirellulaceae; genus JAIYDQ01. The sequence goes on along the minus strand of JANOAI010000118.1, from coordinate 1,672 downwards.
TTGCCCAGGCCGTCGAACAACTCGATAGTTGCTACGGTGAACTGGTCATGCAAGCTCGGTCGAGTCTGGGTGATTTGTTTGATGCTGGTGACTACGCAGTGACCCTACGCGACATGTTTGAATTGCGTTGGGATTTCCCAGCCGTGACGCCACCGGACTATCTGCGGTCGGTCTCGCCCGAGGTCTATGCCGCAGAGTGTTCGCGTGTCCGAGAACGATTCAACGAAGCGGTACAACTTGCCGAAGCGACGTTTGCGGAAGAGTTGAGTGGCTTGGTGAACCATCTGGCGGAACGACTTAGCGGCGAAGCGGATGGAAAACCTAAGATCTTTCGCGATACGGCGGTTACCAATCTCAACGAGTTCTTCGATCGGTTCTCGCGACTCAACATTACTTCCGACGAAGCATTGCAAAGCCTGGTCGATCAAGCCCGAGGGCTACTTGGCGGCGTCCAGCCAACCGAACTGCGTGAGCAGAATGGCCTTCGGCAGCGTGTTGTCAATGGTCTCGTTCGGATCGAAGCGTCACTTGATGGCCTGCTTGCTGACCGCCCGCGTCGCAATATTTTGCGGAAGTCAGTTCGCGATGAGTAAGCTCGCTGAAGAAGTCCAGCTTAAGGTCGAACCGGATGGCACCATCCGGATGATCTACAACGAGCTGGTCGATCCGAAAAGCCTTGGTCAAGCTTCCATTCAGCGTGGTTCGCACGTCGAGCCAGACTTAGATGGCCAATGGTATGCCGATCTGTCGCCTACCAACGGCCCCAAGCTCGGACCGTTCGCTATGCGAAGCGACGCTATCGACGCCGAAGTTGCTTGGCTTACCGAACATTGGCTCGGAAGCTAGCAAGTCTTGTTCGTTGGCAAGCAAAGCACTTCGTTCTTAAACAACGCTTCAATCGAGGCGTTTCTTCGTGGCCGTTTGTCACGCAGCATTCTTAAAGCAGTTTAACCCTTAACAAAAAGGAGACCTTTATGCGAATCGCTCAATCCGATCTTCGGCGGTTCCGGAGTTTCGCGTCCGCCATGTTTGGTAAGCGACTCTCGTCACTCAGGATGATGGTCGACTTCATACCAGTCGAAACCGCCTGCGTCATTCGAGCCCGATACTCCGGCTGTTCGCTTGTTTGTCGAGCATACGTTGATCCTGAAGATGAGATGCTCAATCAACCGGTTTCGATTGCGGCTGAACAATTCGACCGGATGACACAAGAAAACGGTTCGGTTGAGTTTAGCCAAGTCGAATCGACCGAAAACGGCTCACGGTTTACGATTACCTGGTATCGCAACCTCGTTCGGCAATCGATCGAGTGCGATCTCCAATCGCCCGAACCAGTACAAGAGTCATCTGTAGAACTTGCTACGATTGATTCTCGGTTTACGCAAGCATTGCGTGATGCCTCCCAAGCCACCGACGATGGTTCCGTGCGGTATGCCCTGTACTGCCTGGAACTCGACGGCAAAAAGGGAACGGTATCGGCCACGGATGGACGGCAACTAGTTCAGATTGGTGGTTTCGAGTTCCCGTGGCGAGAAGAAGCAATTCTCGTGCGGAACAACCGACTCTTTCGACTGGCTGACTTTTCCAAGCTCAAGTCGATTCAAGTTGGAATCGTCGGTGATCTGTTCGTGCTCGAAGCCGATCGCTGGCGGTTCGAGTTTCCTATCGAACG
>JANOAI010000117.1:0-3395 GCA_031411055.1 Pirellulaceae bacterium | reverse complement strand
GCCGTCCGGTTCCTCAACATTTTCTCGCAAAACACCGGACGGCTTGCGCCGTTCCGCTCCTAAAGTCCACGCCATTCGAGCTTGACTCTGTTTCTCCCGGTTATTGAAGGGTGATCGATCAACTATACGATTACAAAATCTTTGGACACGGAGCCATGCCTTAGAAAATCCACCGCAGAGAATCTGAGCCATGTTGCATTCGAGGAATCAAGATTGCAACCAAACCATCATGTTGCGTGGAACCGGACCTGCTAGACTCACGCTCAGTATTTTTCTGTTTTACAGAAATCAACCTACAGATTTTGCGGAAGAGCCTAAAAAAAGGGCAAGCCTATGGCTTGCTCTTTTTTTGGGTTCAACGTTAAGCTTGCGGTTCGGTCATCGAAAATGGGTCGAGTGCTTTCTTGAGGGTCTCTTCAGGCAGGATGGCTTCATCCAGGCAGAGTTGACGAATGGTACGGCCGGTCGCGAAGGCTTCTTTTGCCAATTTGGATGCTTTTTCGTAGCCGATGTACGGGTTCAAACTCGTCACCATGGAAAGGCTTTGTTCAACCGACGCTTCACAAGCGGCGGGGTTGGCTTCGAGCCCCTCCATGCAGAATTCGATAAAGGCTTTCACGCCATGCGTCAACAAATGGATGGATTCCAAGGCAGTGTGTCCCATGACAGGCATCATGATATTGAGCTGGAAATTTCCGCCGGTTGCACCGCACATCGTCATGGTGGAATCATTACCGACGACACGAGCTGTCAGTTGCATCATGCTTTCGCACATGACGGGATTCACTTTGCCGGGCATAATCGAACTGCCAGGCTGACGGTCGGGGAGAATGACTTCAAAGAAGCTACAGCGTGGTCCCGATCCAAGCCAACGAATATTGTTGGCGATATTAAAGAGCGTCATGGCAATCGTCTTTAATTGACCATGCGTTTCAACGAGTCCGTCTCGTTGTGCATTGGCTTCAAAGTGATTGATGGCTTCGATGAAATTCAAGCCGGTTTGGGTCTTGAGATTGGCAGCGACGCGACTTCCGAACTCGGGATGAGTATTGATGCCTGTCCCTACGGCTGTTCCTCCGACGGGTAGTTCGAGAACAGGTTGAATGGCGGCTTTCGCTCGTTCGATCGACAACTCAATTTGACGTGCAAAGCCACCAAACTCTTGGCCCAATCGCAACGGGGTCGCATCCATCAAATGCGTTCGACCGATTTTGATAATTCGATCCCATTGTTTGGCCTTGGTTGACAGCTGTTCGTGGAAAGCTTGGAGGGCTGGTATCAGCTCGTTTTGGATTTCACAAGCCACCGCCACATGAATTGCGGTTGGGAATGTATCGTTCGTGCTTTGTCCCATATTGACGTGATCATTGGGATGGATCGGCTTTTCTTGGGCAAAGCGATCGCCGCCAAGGATTTCAATGGCTCGATTCGAGGCAACTTCATTGACATTCATGTTGCTTGAAGTACCGGAGCCGGTTTGGAAAACGTCGATCGGAAACTCGCCGTCCATTTTTCCGTCGATGACTTCTTGGCAAGCGTCGAGCATCGCTTGGATTTGGCGTTTATCGAGGACGTTCTTTCCGGAGCCAGCTAGCTTCCCTAAATCGCGATTGGCGACGCCGCACGCAAACTTGACGCGTCCCATGGCTCGCACGAGTGGCGTTGGCAACCTCCATCCAGAGATTGGAAAGTTCTCTACTGCCCGTTGCGTTTGGGCGCCAAAGTAAGCGAGGGCTGGAACCTGGACATCGCCCATCGAATCGCGTTCTACGCGGAAGTTGGTCATAATTGGGGTACCCTTTTGGGATGAATCAAAAGGCCATATCCTAAGCACTGGACCTTGAATCAGGTAGTGCTTGATTTGCCTCCGATTTCCAGTAGTGGCGAGCCTACTTGAAAACTCACGAACCAGGATGTGTTCATGCCCACTGTTGAAGAGTATTTGCAATCGGCTTGGAAGATTCATCAGGCTGGCCAAACGCAACAAGCGATGGCAATGTATCGGCAGGTCGTCGATCAAGTTCCGAATTCGGCCAACGGCTGGTGCTATCTTGGCATTGCCTTGCACGACTTGAAGCGTTATCCGGAAGCGATTCAAGCCTACGAGAAAGCGATTGCCATTCAGCCAAAATTCCCGATTGCTTTTAACAATATGGGCAACTCGTTGCGATACGATTTTCGCCCGGAGGAGGCAGAATCGGCTTTTCGGAAAGCTTTAGTTTTCGACCCCAATTACCTGAGCGCTCACAAAAATCGAGGGACCCTTCACGCCTGGCTAGGAAACTACGATCTTGCGCTGGAGAGCTACGCCGCTGCGCAGCGACTGTCGCCCGACGAAGCCGAAACGCATCGCAATCTGGGTGTAATCTATCTCCTGAAAGGCGATTTTGAGCGCGGGTGGGAAGAATATCGCTGGCGATGGAAATGCAATGAAGCGGCCCGATACAACTATGAAGCGCCCAAATGGGCCGGACAACCTGTCGAGGGCAAGACGGTTTTGGTTTATGCCGAGCAAGGTTTGGGTGACACGCTCCACTTCATTCGATTCGCAAATGTATTGAAGGAGCGTGGCGCGCGGACAATTGTCCATGCTCAGCCAGCGCTCATGTCGTTGATAAGGAAGACCAAGGGGATCGATGTTTACTTACCCAACAGCTTGCCCATCGAGCAACCATTCGACTACCACTGCTCGCTATTAGATGTGGCCGATATCGTCAAAACGAATGCACACAACATTCCAGCCTCAGAAGGCTATATTCAAGCTCCGGAATACTTGCTTGGTTACTGGAAGCGATGGCTGGATGGTCTGCCACCGGCGAAGAAGCGAGTCGGCTTGGTTTGGCAGGGCAATCGCGATCATCAAGCCGACAAGTTCCGTTCGTATTCGCTGAGCGTTTACGATTTGATCTCAAAAATCGATGATATCCAATTCATTAGTCTTCAGCAGGGAACTGGTTCCGAGCAAGTCAGGCAATGGAAAGGAACGCGTCCCCTCATCGAACTACCGGAGGGGACCGATCAATCGAGCGGAGCCTTCATGGATACCGCCGCGATTGTGGATCAACTGGATCTCGTGATCACAAGCGATACATCGATGGCACATCTGTGCGGCGCTCTTGGAAAGCCAGCTTGGGTATTGCTCAATAAAATGCCCGATTGGCGTTGGTTGCTCGATCGGGACGATAGTCCGTGGTATCGCTCGTTGCGGCTCTTCAGGCAAGACGTGCAAGGGGATTGGGCAACAGTCGGTGCGAGGGTAGCAGAAGCTTTGATGAAATTCGTTTGTGCCTGATAGACGCGTTTTAATCGGCTACGAGTTCGTCTCACATAAAATGCCGTAGGGTGCGGTCCAGTCTTCGAGACCCACCGCGTTCTCGAATCGGTGGGTCTCGAAG
>JANOAI010000116.1:0-3626 GCA_031411055.1 Pirellulaceae bacterium | reverse complement strand
AGTGGTTTGACTATCGAAACCTCAAGAAAACCACTCGCTTGCGCTTCGTGTTATCAATGCGATTAAGCCTTCCGGAAGAATTTGGGAAGGTCGAACTAGTGAGTAAGCACAAGCTAGCGAGCAATCGCAGGAAAAACAGGCGATGGTTCAACCGCCGGCGATGGCTCCCCAGATGATGAAGGGTTCGACTCCGGCTAGTACGGCCTCGGGGAGCGGTGTCTCGGGTGGTTCGTGGGAGACGTCTTTTTCACAAACGAAGTATCGCAAGAGTGGCCGGCGCTGCTTGGTGACGTGGTCTCGAATCGTTCCTCGAAGCATCGGGTAATGAAACTCAATCGCATCGATGACTGTGCTATGTGTGATGGGGCTATCGATATCGAGCGATATTTCATGACCGACCTTGGCGAGTGTCTGCAGGTGGTATGGCATGACGACTCGGATCGCGTACTTCGTCATTTCAGCGTTTGAACCTCGACCGAAAGCACACGTGGCAAGTCATGCACAATGGCAGTCCAGTTATCTCCGCCGTCAGGCGATACATAGACTTGGCCGCCTGTCGTACCGAAATAGATACCACACTGGTCTAACGTGTCGGTCGCCATCGCGTCTCGCAAAACATTCACATAGCAGTCTCGCTGAGGCAAGCCATTCGTGAGCGGTTCCCAATCATTACCGCCGGTTCGGCTACGGAAAACGCGGAGCTTGCCTTCGTGGACAAAATGCTCTGAGTCACTCTTAATCGGAACGACATAGATTGTTTCCGGCTCGTGCGCGTGAACTTCGATTGGAAACCCAAAGTCGGTCGGCAGGTTACCGCTGATGTTTTTCCAGAGATCACCGGCATTATCGGTCCGCATCACGTTCCAATGCAGTTGCATAAAGACGCTATCCGGTCGCGACGGATGGAGAGCCAGGTTGTGGACACAGTAGCCGATCTCCGCATTGGGATCGGGGAGATATTTCGACTTCAGGCCACGATTGATTGGCTTCCATGTCATTCCGCCGTCATCGGTTCGGAAGGCACCGGCTGCCGAGATGGCCACGTAGATCCGCAGAGGATTCGATGGATCGAGCAGAATCGTATGGAGCCCTAGTCCGCCCGCACCCGGTTGCCATTCATTGCCACGTTGCGTGCGAAGTCCTGGAAGCTCTTTCCAAGTCATCGCACCATCGTCTGATCGAAATAAGGCGGCATCTTCTACGCCCGCGTAGACGACATCCATATCCGACAACGACGGTTCGAGATGCCAAACTCGCTTAAATTCCCAAGGATGCGGCGTTCCGTCGTACCACATGTGCGTACCAACATTGCCTTCGTAGACAAATTTATTGCTGGCTGCGGGAGGCTGGCCAGTAAAGTCTGGGGGCGGTTCGCCACCTGGTTGTTCCCAAGTTTTGCCGCCGTCGCTCGACCGTTGAATGATTTGGCCAAACCAGTCACTGCATTGTGAAGCATAGATCCGGTTGGGGTCGATGGGCGATCCCTTCATGTGATAAATCGTCCAACCTGCAAATAGCGGACCTTCGATATTCCACTTTTCACGTTTGCCGTCAGACGTCAGGATGAAGCCACCTTTCGCTGTACCAACGAGAACTCGTACACCGCTCATCGTATTCTTATCTCACTCCTTGCACATCTGTTAGACTGAAGCGATCCTTTAGGCAAATTGTACCATACCCTACTACCTACGTTTCTTCTGATGACAAATTCCGAAGCCCAAACGCGTCAGCCGATCGACCTTGAGATCAAGGACGCGCAGCTCATTTTTAAAACGGTTTGGGAAGAGTTGGAAGAGGAATTCGGTAGAACGAATTTACGATTCCCAAAGGAAATTATCCTGCTTGGTGGTGCGCCCGGTGCCGGGAAAGGAACGCAAACCCGGTTCGTAATGCAAGCGAGGGGGCTAACATGCAACCCCATCATCGTGAGCGATCTACTCGTTACCCCAGAAGCCAAACGGATTAAAGACCAGGGTGGCATGGTGGGTGACAAAGAAGTAATCGGAATTCTGCTGCGTCGAATGCTCGATGTAGAGCTTCGGGATGGGGTCGTTCTAGATGGTTTTCCACGGACTCGAGTGCAAGTGGAATGTTTAAAACTGCTTGTTGATAAAATCAACGAACTGCACATCGAATACAACGACACGAAGTATGCGATCGATTTTCGTCGTCCGACCATCCATGCGATGGTGCTCTTTGTGACTGAAAAGACAAGCATCGTCCGACAACTTTTGCGTGGAGATCAAATCGCCGAGCACAACCGCGAAGTCGAAGAGACGGGTGTTGGGGTCTCCATGATATTGCGATCGACTGACTTAAGCGAAGAGTCGGCCAGGAAACGCTATCGCGTTTTTAAAGAGCAAACATGGGACGCATTGAAGTCCTTGAAAGAGATCTATCACTATCATTTTATCAATGCCGAAGGTTCCATCCTCGAAGTCGAAGAGAACATTCTTCGAGAACTTCAGTATCAGAGTTCACTCGAACTACATCAACGCACCTTCGATCGTTTGCGTCCTTTGCCGTTAGCCAAGGACATCGTCCTCCATGCACGACAGCAGCTTGTCAATCGCCTCGATAGTTATGAACTCGAACACAGCGAGTTGTTTGAACGCGTCGTCGATACAATCCGGGAAAAATTCATGCCTATCATCGTCCGTCATGCGCTCTCGGGAAGAGCCCACGTGAACTCGGAAGATATGCTATTCCGTCGACCTTTAGCTCTGTCGATGCTGATCGATATCTTTTCCGAGCGCGGTTTTCACGCCGTGGTCGATAAACACATCCAAGCCGTGCCAGAACGCTTTGATTTGACAACCGGAGTAATCGAATTGCGTGAGAAGATTGTCTTTCGGGTCCAAATTAACTTCAAAGGCTCCGAAATTCGCCGTGGATAGGCAAGCGTAGTACCGGCGATCAGCGAGATGTGTCGTATATCCACTCATTTCAGTAAACCAATGTAGAAGGTTTGCAGAGAATGGGTGTTTGGTTTCAAACTCGTCTGTAGAATACGTTCAATGACGCAAGCCCGACCTGATTTGTGCGTTGAGCGTCAAATATGAGGAGTGAGATGATGAAAATCGTTCAGGTTTATGACAAACCGATGTGTTGCTCGACCGGCGTATGTGGTCCACAAGTCGACCCTGTGTTGCCTCGGTTCGCCGCGGACCTCGATTGGCTCAAGTCGCAAGGAAATCAAGTAGAACGCTTCAATTTGGCTCAACAGCCTATGGCCTTTATTGAGAACAAAGATGTTCATCGATTGTTAGGGAGCGAAGGGACTGATTGTTTGCCGTTGATTTTCGTCGACGGAAAAATCGTTAGCCGCCAAGAATATCCTACGCGTGAAACGCTTGCGAGTTGGGTCGATACGAGCACGGCCAAGCCGTTGCTACCTGTTGCTAAGTCCGATGGATGTTGTGGATCAACAGGTTGTTGCTGACTCCAGTTACTTTTACGATCCAAAGTGATGCCACTTTATGAAGTTTTTACAGGATACGACCCGCAATCTCTTTTTTACTGGAAAGGGTGGTGTCGGCAAAACATCCGTCGCGTGCGCCGCCGCAGTTCGATTGGCTGATGCCGGGAAGAAGGTTCTGCTCGTGTCCACCGACCCGGCATCGAAT
>JANOAI010000115.1:0-6816 GCA_031411055.1 Pirellulaceae bacterium | reverse complement strand
ATATGCCATTCGATCAGTTTACGATCGAACAACTGGCTGGCGATTTGCTACCCAACGCAACCAATAGCCAAAAGATCGCAACCGGCTTTCATCGCAATACGCAGATCAATCAAGAAGGCGGAATCGATAAAGAGCAATTTCGAATCGATAGTGTCTTCGATCGAGTTGCAACAACGGGAACTGTTTGGCTTGGACTGTCCGTTGGCTGCGCTCAATGCCACGATCATAAATTCGACCCGATCGAGCAAAAGGAATACTATCGCCTTTTTGCTTTCTTCAACAATCAAGATGAACCCACGCTTAAAGTTTATGACGAAACTCTCGATATCGACGCTTTGAACGAAGAGTTCCGCGATACCGAGCGTCAGCTAAAAGCTATTTTGGACCAAAATACTGAAAAACTGGATGCTTGGGAAACATCCTTGTCAGCGGACTTCAAGAAGACGGCATCGGCCTCGGTAAAGAAAATACTCAACGTTGCCAAAGCGAAACGGACGATCGCTCAAAGGCTCGAATTGTTCAATATCGAATTTGGATCCATCGAATCATTCCGCCCATTGAATGAACGCTATGAAGAACTCAGCGATATTTTGAACAATGGCGTTACGACGCTCGTGTTACAGGAACTCGAAAAGCCTCGAGTAACGACGGTCTTTGTGAAAGGCGATTTTACCCGCCCAGCCGATGTCGTCACCCCAGGGACACTCTCGGTGCTCCATCCGTTCACCAGTGAATCGAAACAGCCGACGCGACTCGACCTCGCTCGCTGGATTATCAGTCCGAAAAATCCACTTACCGCTCGCGTCATCGTCAATCGAATGTGGCAGCAGTACTTCGGGCGAGGTCTTGTGGAAACCGAAAACGATTTCGGATTCCAAGGTTCAGTCCCTTCTCACCCTGAACTTCTCGATTGGCTGGCACTCACGTTGATGGAACATCAGTGGCGTCTCAAATCGATGCATCGCCTGATCGTGACTTCCGATACCTATCGGCAAAGCTCGTCAAATCGAAAAGATCTCCGTGAAAAAGATCCGAACAATTATCTCCTAGCACGACAACAGCGAATTCGATTGGATGCCGAAATTGTTCGTGACGTTTCACTCGTCGCCAGTGGTCTCTTCGCAAACAAAATGGGAGGGCCACCTGTCTATCCGCCCATCCCGGATGGTGTGATGAATCAAGGCCAATCCAAACGAGATTGGAAAGTGAGTAAAGGTGAAGATCGCTTCCGTCGCGGACTCTACACGTTTATTTTTCGAGCTACCCCGCCGCCATCGCTCAGTGTATTCGACGCTCCCGAAGGCCTCAGTACTTGTACCCGAAGAATGCGCAGCAATACTCCGCTCCAAGCTTTAACACTGCTCAACGACACCGCATTTTATGAATTCGCGACTGGCCTTGAAAAAATCATCATACGAGAGGGGCTCGATACGGCCTTTCGACGCTGCACCTCGAGAGCTCCAACCGCAGACGAACTTGGAATTCTCAAGTCGCTCGATACCCGAAATGCAGCCCGGGCCATTTTGAATCTCGATGAGACAGTAACCCGCGAGTAAATAGCATGAACCAGATCAACCCACTCCTTAACCGCACCCGCCGCCACCTTTTCCAACAATGTGGAATCGGAGTCGGCTCCATCGCTCTCGCCGATATGTTGAATCGCGATTTGGTCGCCAGTGATATCCAGCTGAAGAATCCACTCGCCCCGAAACAGCCCCACATGAAGCCGACGGCTAAGAACATTATCTTTCTCTTCATGGCGGGTGGGCCATCGCAACTCGAAACGTTTGAATACAAACCGAAACTAACCGAACTCAATGGGGAACCGATTCCTGACAGCTACATCGAAGGCAAGCGTTTCGCCTTTATGGATTCCAGCCACCGAAAGAATTTGCTCGGTACTAAGCGAACGTTTCAACAGTATGGTCAGAACGGAACCTGGGTCAGTGACTTGCTACCGCATACCGCCAAGATCATCGATGATCTGACGCTGATCAAGACTTGCAAGACAGACCTCTTCAATCATGCTCCCGCCAAACTCTTCATGAATACCGGTACCGGACAGTTCGGTCGACCAAGTATGGGTTCCTGGATTACCTATGGCCTTGGAAGTGAATGCGAAGATCTCCCTGGCTTTGTGGTGTTGCAAAGCGGTCCGCGTGGCCCCCGCGGTGGAGCCGTTCTCTGGGGAAGCGGAATGCTCCCAACAACCTATCAAGGAGTCCCACTTCGCAATCAAGGCGAACCGATCCTGAATCTTACCAACCCACAAGCTATCGACGCGAAACAACAGCGTCAGCTTATCGACGCCGTTCGGGATCTGAATCTCAAGCGTTTACAAGAAACCGGCGACGATGAAATATCGACTCGCATCAACGCCTACGAAATGGCCTACAAAATGCAGACCAGCGCCCCCGAACTGATGGATACCGGTTCGGAAACCCAAGCCACACTCGATCTGTATGGGATCAAAAAACCCAACGAGTCCTCCTACGCAAGAAACTGCTTGTTGGCCCGCCGACTGGTCGAGCGCGGGGTTCGATTTATTCAGCTTTACCACACCAACTGGGATCATCATGGTGGCCCGACTGAAAATCTTGAAAAGCACTTGCCTGAAATTTGCCGTGAGATTGATCAAGCTTCAGCCGCGCTCATCACCGATCTCAAACAACGCGGCTTGCTCGAAGACACGATCGTTGTTTGGGGTGGCGAATTTGGTCGAACCCCCATGGGTGAAGTCCGCGAATCGACCGGTCGCAATCATCACATTGATGCCTTCACGATGTGGTTTGCCGGCGGCGGATTCAAATCGGGTTACATTTACGGCGAAACAGACGAACTTGGTTTTGGTCCCGTCGAAAATCCAGTTCATGTGCGCGATATTCACGCAACGCTTTTGCATCAACTCGGCCTCGATCACGAACGTTTGAAAATCCGATCGCAAGGCCTCGACTTTAAACTCACCGGCGTCAACCCCGCCCACGTGATCAAAGATGTGTTAACTTGACATCCGGAGGCAGGAGGCAGGAGGCAGGAGGCAGGAGGCAGGAGCCAGGAGGCAGGAGCCAGGAGCCAGAGATCAGTCTGACACCTGAAGCCTGAAGCCTGACACCTGACACCTGACACCTGCATTCAGAACGGCTGGTTCAAGGCATCACAAAGGAATTTCATAAACGGCTTTGCATCGCGAAATGCCGTTACAACTCTCTCAACGCAAGCCGGACTCATAAGCTCTTTTTCACTAATTGGTGCCAAACCAATAAAACTCTTACGGCGCAAATCGTCGATCATCGGATGATCTGCCTCGAAGCCACGAGGAACCGTCTTGAGACTTTCGCCTTCCATTTTAAAACGAGCCTTAAACTTCTTATCGTCGCGAGCTTTCTTCCAATAACGCGAATCTTCGACAATCAAATCCCGGATCATTGTGAGTGGTTCCGTCTCCGGCATCCAGATTCCCGCTCCAATAAAGCAATTCCCTGGTTCGATGTGCAAGTAATATCCTGGAGCATGAATATCGCCACCCAATTCATGTCGAAAATGCATCCCGACGTGGATCTTGTAGGGAGTTTTGTTCTTGGAGAACCGAGTGTCGCGATAAATCCGCATCATGGAACCGCCCATCCGTTTTGGAAGAACCATGATATAGGGCGATATTTTGCGCATCATCGGTTGCAAGGCGGCGATGAAAGCTAAACTCGGCGCGAGCACATCCGATTCGTAGCGAAGTTTATTGTTAGCAAACCATTCACGATCATTGTTTTTGGCCAGTTCTTTCAAGAATGAAAAACTGATCTTGGAAAAGCCCTCGAATGAGACGGCCTCAACGATGGGAGAAGGGGACTTTTTTGACATGTGAAGCAATTCGTGTTGCAAGGTGCTAATTGACAGAGGTCTTTTGTACAATGCATGAGGACAATCGAAAAGAACCTATTTTGTGGAAACGCTTCATGACCCGCTCTCTTCATGCTCAAACCTGTTTTCTTGGTTGGTGCTTGCTGTTTTCGAACGGTTCCACGTTCGCCCAGTCCATCGAAAGCTTGATCGATCCATTGGTTGCCCCCTATATCGAAAGCGGCAATGCGATGGGTATTTCGGTAGGAGCGGTTCGCAATGGTGAGCGATTTACGAAGGGATATGGCAAGCTTTCGGAAGCAGACCCGAAAGCACCTGACGCGAAGACCATCTTTGAAATTGGATCGATTTCCAAAACGTTCACCGGCGTATTGTTGGCCGATGCCGTCGAGAAAGGAAAGGTAAAACTCGACCAACCCATCCAAGAACTTCTTCCCAAGACGGTTGAACTCAGAGTATTCGATGACAAGTTAATCACCTTGAAACATCTATCGACGCATGTATCTGGACTGCCGAGGATGCCAACGAACTTTCATCCCAAACAACCAGACAATCCGTACGCGGATTACACTGCCGAATCGCTATTCGAATTTCTTTCAAAGTTCAAACCGACTCGCCCACCTGAAAGTAAATCCGAGTATTCCAATATTGGAGTAGGGCTTCTCGGATGGTTGCTGGCCAACCAAGCGAACACCGAATACGAATCACTTTTGAAGCAAACGATTTTAGAACCCTTGAAGATGCATGACACCGCGATCGTGCTGACACCGAAACTTCAATCGCGACTTGCTTCGCCACACAATCCCGATGGCAGAGTGACGTCGGTTTGGGATATCCATCACTTGCCTGGCATGGGTGGAATCCGAAGCACCGTCGACGACATGTTAAAATATGTCGACGCAAACCTAACTCCGCCCGACAATGAGCTAGGTAAAGCCATCGATCTGGCTTGGCAGACACATCAAAAGCCAATCAAAAAAGAAGACTTCGCCATGGGGTTAGGCTGGCACATTGCGCGCGATGGACAGACCCGTTGGCATACGGGAGGAACAGGTGGATTTCGTACCGCCTTATTTATCGATCGCCGAAGTCGCATCGGAGTTGTCGTCCTTTGCAATCAGTCGAATGAAAAGATCAATGGTTTGGCCGAATCGATCATCCAGCGGCTATTTGGTATGGAAGTCGAACCTATTAAACTCGAGCCGGTTGTAAACGTCGCACCCGAAATCATGCAACGTTATGTAGGTAAATTTCGGCTTGGACTATTCTCCGTTTTCACAGTCACGGTAGAAGACAACAAACTGATGGTCAAACTAACCGGTCAAGAAACCTATCGCGTCTACCCCAAATCCGAAACTGAGTGGCGATACAAGGTCGTCGATGCAACGCTAACCTTTGACGTCGATAAAGAAGGAAAATGCAATGGCTTAGACTTGTTCCAGAACGGGATCCATCAGAAAGCCAAGCGAATCGAGTAGGCGTATTTCGACCGTCCCAAATTGGTCCAGAGCTATCTTTCCCCTTAATAACACGGCGCGCAAACCGGCTGCTAATTTAATGTGGGAACCTAAAATGGTGGCGTTTCAAGTAACACGAAGCGCCAGCGAGTGGTAACCTTTACGCGGTGAACTACTAAGTGGCATTCCACAAGAAGCGTCCGTTTTTGCCCAGTTTATCTTGTTTCACACAAATCGTTTTGCTATCGCTTGTGGACTCTATGTCGAACGACATCGATCCAAACCCATTCTCTGCATTCCTTCAAACCGATGTTTTCCTATCTCCACCTCTCCAAGACCGCACGATTATGGATCGTCGTGTTGCTGTTCGGGGTAGGGGAGGGGAGTAGCATCGGTTGCCGGGCTATTGAAAAAAGACTCCCCGATAGTCGGTTGGTGCGAGGCCGGCAGCTTTCGTCGCGTGGAGCCGATCTTCTTCGACGATCACGCTTCTCAGACGCGGAAGCACTATTCTGCGAAGCCATCAATAGCTGCCCCAACGACGATCGCGCTCATTGGGGGTATGCGACCACACTTTGGAACAACAACCAAAGGCAATCAGCCATCCATCATATGCAAGAAGCCGTCCGACTTTCTGGCAACAACCCAGAATACGCCGTCCGTTTAGGAGAAATGTACCTCGCCCACGGCGACCAAGAAGGTGCTGAAGATGAAGCTCGGCAAGTTCTCAAAACGCATCGCGATCGCGCCGATGCCTGGGCCCTGTTGGGCGACGCCCAGTTTCAAAGGAACGATTTGAATAACTCGATTGAAAGTTATCATCGAGCTCTCCTCATACAACCGGACTATCCCAAAGTTCAATTAGCGGTTGCCGAGACCTATCGACGAGTCGGCAAGCCCAATCGTTCACTCGCGACAATCGATCGAATGATCGATATGCATCCCGCGACCTGTAAGACCGGTGAAACACAGCTTGCTCGAGCTAAAACATTGGTCGATCTCAATCGTCGTCAGGAAGCGATCATCGCCTTAAAAGCGATCGGCGACTCGCTGCCAATCGATGACCCGATGCTACAACTTGACGTTGTCGCTTGCTATTCGCAATTGGGAGAACTCGTCGACGCGCGGATGTCTTTGGGCCGATTAGTCCAGCTTCATCCGAGTCATCCCCATGTCGTCGCTTTTCAAAACCAGCTCGATCATTCTTTCGCCCACCTCGCCGAACGCGAGGGAGCATTGATGAATCGCTAGGCGGCAACTCGATACCTATCCCAACGCCGAGTTCCTCCTCGCCGCCCCGTCTTCGGAGCGGTCGTGCAGCTTACGCGTTACCTCGCCCACGTCTTCGTGGGAGAGGTCGGGCTCTCAGGCCCGGGAGAGGGCCGGATTCGCCAGCAGCTCTTTCCCCAATGGGCTCCTCCCATTCCCCAACCTCCCCAATGCGCTCCTCCCATTCCCCAAGCTCCCCAATGCGCTCCTCCCATTCCCCAAGCTACCCAATGGG
>JANOAI010000114.1:0-11229 GCA_031411055.1 Pirellulaceae bacterium | reverse complement strand
AAACGACCGGTCGTCACCGATTTGATGAATCGACGAGCCTCGATCACATCCTGGTTCTGCTCGGGCGCATCTGCTGGCGGCACGAGCAATTGAATAACTTGTGCGATTCGCGGATCGTCTGGTTCGGCATTGGGCAGACTAGGGTCGGAGCCTAACCGGCAGCCCTCCCAACTTAAAACGACAAATTGATCAGTAGGGAAGTTTGCGCGAAACCAGCCAAGCTCCGTTGTCTCAACAAAGGTCTTGGGAAGCCAATCTTCCACTTTGTTGACATTGCTTTGAACCGCTTTTCCCGCACCGTAAAAGACGAACGGCACGCACAAAAGCGAGACGACTAGAACGAGACCGCCCCAGCGAGAGTAAAATGTCGGCTTAGTTTTTTCCACAGACGAAAGTCCTGGTTCCCAAACGGAAAGACCCGAATCAGTTTGACTGCGTTTTTGATTTCCTGGTAGCTGCATTTCGCTAATATTCGCCTGCAAACAACCAAAAGGGTTGCGAGAAAACTTCCAATCAAGCGAATTTCGTTAACCGGCAATCCTTCACCAGCTTACGAAACAGCCGACCTACAATCCCTTGTTGTCACATCTCTACTTCGGCATACGGCCTCAGAAAGCCTCTGTTTTCCTGAATTTTGACCGTAAATTTTGAATTGTGCCCTCTGCTATTCCAGGTTGTTCGGGTAGCATGCTCGATATTGACATCCAGTCTCAATTCATTCTTCCCCCAGATGCCCGATGAAGTCCGAAAAGCTTGCTAATCGGATTCTCCTGTCGGACCTGAAAGCGGGAAGCCAAGCCCGAATTTCGGCCATTGAGGGGGACGAGGCGGTCAGGCATCGAATCGAGGAAATGGGGTTGCGCGAGGGTGAATTCATTCGAATGCTCCGTTCGGAAGCCCCTCAGATCATCGCGATTCATGGTCGGAGGCTTTGCATCCGGATGAACGCATATCTGCAAATTTGGGTAGAGCCAGACCATTCCCAAGCATTCTTCGGTGAGTCGGCATGCCCCAAATAACTGTCGCCATCATCGGGAATCCGAACACAGGCAAAAGTTCACTCTTTAACGCCCTTTGCGGGATGCGAACGCGGGTTGGGAATTTTCCCGGCGTGACCGTGGAGAAAAAGGTTGGGACGTACGTCGATGGCGAATCGACGATCACCATCGTCGATCTTCCCGGAACCTATAGCCTATCCTCCCGTTCAGCTGACGAACTTATTTCGGTTGACGTGCTGATGGGACAATGCTCGGATGCCCCGCCGATCGACGCGATCGCCATGGTCGTGGATGCGAATCATCTCGAACGCGATCTCTACCTCTTTAGTCAAGTTGCGGAACTCGACAAACCCACCTTCTTAATCTTGAACATGTGGGACTGCGTTCAAGCGAGCGGTCTCAAGATCGATATCCCGAAGTTGAGCGATCGACTTGGAATCCCGATTGTTACCACAACCGCAAATCGACTTATCGGAATTGAAGATCTTCGATCGACGATTCGTAGTCTTAGGATTGCGCCACCGGTGAAAATCGTCGACGATTTGTTCCCTTTACCATTTCGAGAAGAGGTCCACCAACTTTCGAACTGGATCAATGGGCAAGGACATATGAACCGTCGATACCTTGTCGAGCGTCTACTGCTCGATGTCGATGGTGCGCTCGAAACACGCTGGGCGACCAAGCCCCGATTGAATGAACTGTCGCAACGCTTACAGATCGCCAGAAAGAGGCTTGAGGTCGCCAATTTTCAAGTCCCTTTCATCGAAACCAAGGTTCGACATGATTGGGTGCGAGAAATACTCGCCAACGTCGTCGGACGCACAACACAATTTCAATCGACAGCCAGCGATAAAATCGATCGCGTTTTAGCTCATCGTTGGTGGGGCTTGATGGTCTTCGTTGCCATGATGTTTTTGGTGTTCCAGGCCTTGTTCGCCGATCTCGGGTTTGTCTCGTTAAATGATATGATCAACGCAGGGTTGGCTTGGCTGGCCGGGATGGTTGAAATCATCGTCCCGCCAGGCACGTTGCGAAGCCTGCTTTGTGATGGCGTGATTGCTGGCGTGGGTGGTGTTCTAACGTTTGTCCCACAAATCGCCACCCTTTTCTTGTTGATTTCGATCATGGAAGACTGTGGTTACATGGCACGCGTTGCACTGGTCATGGATCGGTGGATGACGAAAATCGGACTCAACGGCAAAGCTTTCTTGCCCTTGATGACGTCGTTTGGGTGTGCGGTTCCTGGCATCATGTCGACCCGGACGATCGAGAACGCTCGAGATCGGTTGGTCACCATTCTTATCGCCCCGCTCATGAGTTGTTCTGCTCGATTACCAGTTTATACGCTATTGATCACGGCCTTCGTCCCTGCCAAAGGACTCCTCGGTGGTTGGGTGACCTTGCAAGGGCTCTTCTTTTTATTCATGTATGCACTCGGAGTTTTCGTCGCCATTCCGATTGCTTGGTTGATGAAGCGATTTTTCTTCCCGAGCCAGCCATCGCCTTTCGTCATTGAACTGCCGCGCTACACTTGGCCATCGTGGCGAGTTGTGGCGCATCGTGTTTGGGAGCAGGTGTACTCCTTCATTGCGCGTGCCGGGACGCTCATCCTGTGTACTTCCGTTTTGTTATGGGCCGCAGCCTATTTTCCGGAGAACCACCTGCAAGAGATGGAATTGGCGCACAGAATCGACGAAAAGACAGTTGCATTCGAAGCCTCGCAGCCGTTGTCGCTCGATGAGAAATCCGAAAAGGTCCTGGATCCTGAGCTCAAAGAGCTCCATGCTCAAATCAATCTAGAACGAAGTCGTTTGATCGAGAATAGTTATCTCGGCCGCTTTGGCAAAACGTTGGAACCGATATTTCATTCGGTGGGTTGGGATTGGAAAATCGGTGTGGGCGTCATTGCTTCTTTTCCTGCGCGGGAAGTCATCATCTCGACGCTGGGGACAATTTACTCGCTCGGCGGCGACGTCGAAGCAACGGACCAAGGCCTTCATCAACAACTGAAAGCTGCGACTTGGCCCGACGGCAAACCTGTCTTCAATATCGTGACGGCGCTGTCGCTCATGGTCTTTTTTGCACTCTGCGCCCAGTGCGCCGCAACTTTGATGACGATCCGAAAAGAAACGCAAACCTGGGGCTGGCCCATTTTCACCTTTGTTTACATGACCGGGCTAGCCTATTTCGGAGCGTGGCTTGTCTTCAACATAGGTTCTCGGATCATAGGCTAGGCGTTTGCCAAAACTGGCCCAAACCCTCGGCTTCGCAGGCTACCTTCGAGAAGTTACAATAGCCCTGTACCGTCGTAATCGTGTCTCGCGTTTTTTTTACAGTTGTCACGGAGGCTGACGGATTTATTGCCTGGATGGCTATTAAAGTTCCTGACCGACCATGTCTCAATCCCGCACGCGAGTAGTTATCACCGGTTTAGGCGTTGTTTCGCCACTCGGCCGCGATTTGGCCACGTTCCAAGCTGCGTTGAAAAATCGAATCAGCGGGATCACAGAATACACGTTGCTCCCAATCGATGGTCTTCCGGTGAAACACGGTGGCGAGGCAAAGTGTTTTACGGGGGATATCGAGGACTTCGGTCCGCTCGATAAACAGCTTCAGCGAGCGATCAAGAAAAGTCAGAAAGTCATGTGTCGCGAGATTGAGCTGGGCGTCGCAGCCTGTCAGCTTGCACTTCATCACGCGAACTTTCCAATCGAGCAACGCAATCCAGAGCGCTGCGGAATTACCTATGGCTGTGACTATATCCTTACGCGGCCGGAAGAGTTTGCCGATGGGATGACTTCCTGTCGGAACGAAGGCAATTTCGATTCACCGGAAACTTGGCCGACCATCGGAATGCCAAAAGTGAATCCACTTTGGCTATTGAAATATCTTCCCAATATGCCTGCCAGCCATGTGGCAATCTTCAATGATCTGCGTGGTCCAAGCAACTCGCTGACTGTACGCGAAGCTAGCAATTCACTTACGATCGGTGAAGCTACGGCGGCCATCCAACGTGGGGCAGCCGACGTTATGATCGTGGGCGCGACCGGTAGCCGCATCGAACCACTGCGTTATCTCCACGTATCGAAACAAGAGCGGATCGCGCGAGATCGAACGCCACCGTCCGCAATGCCACGTCCTTTTGAATCCGATCGTGATGGTGTGGTGCTTGGCGAAGGAGCCGCCGCCTTTGTCTTGGAATCGCTCGAACATGCACAACGGCGCGGTGCAACGATTTACGCCGAAGTCATCGCAACGACCAGCTCTGCCGTTGGCCCAAACAGTACGGCTCGTGATCACATTCGAATGGCGACGAAGAATGTTTTAGGCAAGCTAATGGAACAGGCAAAAACTACTTTGTCAGTCGGCAAATGGCATTTGCACGCCTCTGGACTTGGCGATCCAAAGTACGATATCGCTGAAGCCTTGGGAATTCATGATTGTCTTGGTGGGTTAACTCAGCCACCGATCGTGGCGGCCAAGAGCTACTTTGGGAGCCTTGGAGCCGGAGGTGCCGCGGTGGAAGTCGCTGCTAGTTGTCTCGCCCTGATTAGCGGCGAGCTATTCCCGACCCTCAATCAAGACAAACCTGATCCTCGCTGCCCCATTCGCGTCTCGTCTGAACCGACAGACGCGGGATCAGCCGTCATCCACTTGGCTTATTCCCCACAGGGTCAAGCCGCAGGGGTTTGCATCGCGAAGTTCAACTAGCGATTTCAGTTTTTCCGCAGTTTGGCAATCCACTTATCGAGGTCGGTTGGCCATGGACTATTGAACTTGAGAATTTTGCCACTGGTTGGGTGTACGAAACGGAGGGCCGACGAATGGAGTGCCTGGCGCGGTGCTTGGCTTTTGTCGTCGATCGTTTGACCATCAATGCTGCGATGATAGATTGTTTCGCCACACAACGGGTGCCCAGCTTCCGCTAGATGGATCCGAATCTGGTGCGTCCGACCGGTTTCCAGTTTGCATTCGATAATCGAATACTTCCCAATCTTTTCGAGGGGTCGAATATGCGTAATCGCATGCTGCGCATCCTCTGGAATCGGATCAGTTGCACTACCGCGATGTCCGTCTCCTCGGTCGCGAATGAGGTAACTCTCGATCGATTGCATTTCCGGATGGCCAACCACCACAGCGTTGTAGCGACGATCGATGGCGTGAGTTCGAAAAAGTTTCCCCAGTCGCTCGGCCGTGCGTTGATTGCGAGCGAAAATCATCAATCCACTCGTATCGCGATCAAGACGATGGACGGCAATCACTTTAAGCTTATAGGAAAACTGCTTGACGAATTCTTCTTCGCGATCCATATCGCGATAGGTATGGGCTAGAATCTCCTCTTCGGTTGGCGCTCGCTCAAGTTTTCTCTCGACCGCCCGCTGTTTGCGAATGTAGGCGGCCAGCGCCAGCGGGATCAACTCTTCAAACGTCGGTTGCAACTGACGTCGCCTGGTCTTCATGGCTCGTTCTTCATAGTGCCGAGCCGAAGTTACCCGAGGTGGCTTCTC
Source organism: Pirellulaceae bacterium (assembly GCA_031411055.1). Classification (GTDB taxonomy): domain Bacteria; phylum Planctomycetota; class Planctomycetia; order Pirellulales; family Pirellulaceae; genus JAIYDQ01. The sequence continues at coordinate 5,723 of JANOAI010000114.1, read as the reverse complement.
GACGATAAGTAAATCATCGTCGATATGGACGAAACGAACGGCGGCCTTGTCGACTGGTTTCGGCAGTGGCTCTCGCCAAACCTTCAGGACGTCTTTCTCGGTCAAGCGTCGGGCCGGATCCAGACACAAGTTTCCATTGAGTTGGATACGTCGCTGAGCAACGACTTTACGGGCTTCTCCCCAGCTTTTACACTGCAATTTCTCTTTGATGGCAGCTGCCAGCGTCTTCCCGACGATCTCTTCGGATGGTTGAAATATCTGGAAAGGTTGTTCGGATCGGGCCAATTTGGGTGCCGTATTTGAGCTGAATTAAAAGCTCCCATTGTTTCGCGGGGAGTCTGTTTCGCGTGAATTTAGTTAAACTATCATAACCCCATCCTTCCCCCCCCACTCCCCCAAAAGTGCGATCTCTATGAATCGATTCTTTTTTCTTCTCGGCATTGCTTCGGCTTATTTCACTCATTCTCAGCCCTCAGTGGCGAGTGAGGCATTTGATGTTGTGATCTACGGAGGAACTTCGGCCGGGGTGATTTCCGCCGTCCAAGCCAAAAAAATGGGGAAGTCCGTCATTATTATAGGACCCGATAAACATCTTGGTGGATTGACCAGTAGCGGGCTAGGTATGACGGATTCGGGGCGAAAAGAGGTTATCGGTGGTCTGGCTCTCGATTTTTATCACCGCATCTGGAAAGAATATCAGAAGCCAGAAAACTGGAAGTTCGAACAGTCGAGTCAGTTTAAAGGCAAAGGCCAAGGCACCCCCGCGGTGGATAGCGAATCCAAAACGATGTGGCTCTTTGAGCCGCATATCGCTGAGAAAGTCTTTGAAGACTATATCAAAGAGTTTGCGATTCCCGTCCATCGCGACGAGTGGCTGGATCGCGAAAAAGGGGTCAAAAAAGAGGGAAGCAACATCGTCGCAATCACGATGCACTCAGGTAAGTCTTTCAATGGGAAAATCTTTATTGATGCGACCTACGAAGGCGATTTGATGGCCGCGGCTGGGGTCGATTACCACGTGGGGCGCGAAGCCAACTCGGTCTATGGCGAGCAGTGGAATGGGGTCCAGGTTGGAGTCCTTCATCACGGTCATCATTTTGGCGTGTTGAAGAAACATGTGAGCCCCTACGTTATCCCAGGCGACCCCAAGAGTGGTTTGTTGCCACGTATAAGCCCCGATCCACCGGGCGAGTATGGCCAAGGAGATCGTCGCGTTCAAGCATACAACTACCGGTTTTGCGCCACGAATCACGAGGAAAATAGAGTTCCTTTTCCTAAGCCCGACGGCTATGACCCTAAGCAGTATGAACTCATGCTTCGCATTTACGAAGCCGGATGGACTCAGACGTTTCATAAATTCGACATGATCCCGAATCATAAAACGGACACCAACAATCATGGTCCAATGAGCACCGACAACATCGGCATGAATTATGATTATCCCGAGGCAAGTTACGAACGCCGAAAAGAAATCCTCCGCGAACATCGTACCTATCAACAGGGTTGGCTCTATTTCATCGCCAACGACCCGCGAGTTCCGCGGGAACTTCAAGCGGAGATGGCCAATTGGGGCTTACCCAAGGACGAATTCCTCGACAACGATCATTGGCCACATCAAATCTACGTTCGAGAAGCCCGTCGCATGATTGGCAAGTTCGTGATGACCGAAAATGAACTCATGAAGAAGAAACCGACTCCGGATTCCATTGGTATGGGGAGCTACACTATTGATTCGCACAACGTACAGCGCTATGTAACGCCAGAAGGTTATGTTCAGAACGAAGGCGATATCGGCGTCGGTATTCGCCCGTACGGGATCGCCTATGGTGCCCTCGTACCCAAGAAGGGCCAAGCCAACAATCTTCTCGTACCGGTTGCAGCAAGTTTCTCACATATTGCATACGGAAGCGTTCGTATGGAGCCCGTCTTCATGATCTTGGGGCAGTCAGCCGCAACCGCCGGTGTCCTTGCGATGGAATCAAAACTTGCGGTTCAAGATGTCGCCTACGATCAATTGCGTCCTAAATTAATTGAAGCTGGACAGATTCTCGAGCATGCCCTTAGCAATGGCCCTACGCCGAAACACAAGAACGCGATCGGCCCGGGCCAGTTTCCTGGTATCGTGATTGATGACATCGACGCAACGAAGAAAGGGGATTGGCAAACGAGCACATCGTCGTCAAGTTTCATTGGCCATGGTTACAATCATGACGGAAACCTTCAAAACGGAATGTGCTCGGCCGTTTTTGAAACCAAGCTTCCTAATTCGGGGATGTACGAAGTCCGAATGGCATATCAACCCAACTCCAATCGATCATCCAAAGTTAAAGTGAACGTTGTCTCTTCCACTGGGAGCAAATTCGTCACCGTAAATCAAAAGGACAACCCGCCCATTGATTCGCTCTTCATTTCGCTTGGAACCTATCCATTTACCGATCAACAACCAGCCCAAATCACGATCTCGAATGAAGGCTCCGATGGCTATGTCGTGATCGATGCAGTTCAATGGTTGGAAGTCAAATAGCGAGAAATTGTCGAGAAAGCGTGAGCTTGAATGTCGCTGCGCGCGGAACTCCATAGTGCGTATCGAATGACTAACAACCTGGTTTTCATGAACCGTTGATAGACATCGAAGCTTATTTTGCTGCGGCGCATCGCGCAAGTTCACGGATGTTCTTGATAAAGGTCTTGCTTGTAATGACCCGACGCGTTGGGTCATTATCGCCATAGTCCTTCATGCGTCCGTCTTCGACCCATGCCCCGTGTGCGTCCAATTGTTTTGCAACTTTTTCCGCCGTACGAGCCACCTCGGTCGTAAACTTTTCTGGCTTGGGCCGCTTCAACGTTGGTTTGTCGACGGTCTTGGCTAATTTCAATTCGTTGTACTCAGCTTGAAGCTTTTCGATCCCTGAGCCACCGACTTTAAACCCGTAGTGGGTCGGTAAGTCTGAGTCATCGTATGTCAGTTCATAGCCTTTCGTAAAATAGAGCGGTTTGTTCGTCTTAAGCTCGTAGAAACGAGCTAACTGGCCATCGGCAAGTTGGGATCGTTGAAGCCAAGCTAACGCCGGTTCAATTGGCTCGATGTATTTTCGATCGCTAGTGTGCCGATAAAGACCCAACAACAGCTTAACCAGCGATTGCGACTCAAGGCCCGACACGGAGGGTGGTTCAAACTTTCGAGCCCAGGCGGGATGCATGTCCGTATCGTACTGCTGTGACCAGGCCGGTTGTGGTTCTGGCAACTGAGCTGCCAGAATGAATCCACCTGCTTTTTTTGCGGAGTCAAGATAACGAGCATCGCCATAGGAACTTGCGGCTTCGAGCATGAGCATGACAACATCGGCGATCGTGTCATCATTGAACGTATAGTACTCCGTGTACTTTTTCGCAGGGAAGGTACGAGACCACGTCTCCGGATAACGAGCCGTCTTCACCGGAAATCGAGATGGGTCGGATGGACCATCGTACTGCTGGGGCCATGCGCCGTTTGGATACTGAACTTTGATTAGCGAATCGAGTCCGTACATCACGGCTGCATGAATTTCGGCATTCTGAAATTTCGTCTCGACGTCGAATCGCATTAAAAACGTTAGACAAGATTGCGTTTTGTTGTCATCGAGTGTCGTCAGTTCATTCTTGACTTTGACTTTGACTTTGGAATTTGCGGCTGGATTTTTGCGATAAAGATGTTTAAGTCGTTCTGTTTGATCAGTTTCGATCGGATTTTGCCAGCCACCGCTAACAAGTTGCGTCGCTACCAAACAATCAGCCACTTCACGGGTCGCATCGAGCAAATACTGTTCGCCGGTCAGTTGATAGGCATGCAAATAAGCCATCCCGACCGCGGGCGTTGCGGGCGGTTCGACCCAAGCTTGCGTATTCGAGGTGCGGTTCTCCCCTTCACGCTTGGTTAAATCGTCGCTGATCGCGAATCCATACCCACCGTGTACGCCAACATTCGTACGAAAGAAGGTCACGGCTCGTTGAAGCGACGCCGAAGCATCGGTTTGCGAAAAATCGGCTGCGAACACATCGGAAAATAATGTTGCGCAAAGGAGAAATACGAATCCGCTTTGTAATCGATATTGAGTAGGCATATTCTTGCTTCTCGTTTGAGAAATCATCAGCAACCAACGCCGAGATAAGCGTAAGCTCGCCGACATGGGACGAATGGTCTATCGGCAACTATCGCTTTTTATCAACACAATACAAGGTCGAGGTACTACGGATGAAAAGCTGGCCGTCCGAGATCGCGAATGAAGAGCGAAAGATCTCGTCTTGTTTGGCAGGTAGCGAATTCTCTTCGACAATCTTCAGCGATGGCCCTGGTTCGATAACGCGAGTTAAGCCTTCTTCGTTAATGAAGTAGATCAGTCCATTCGCCGCAATGGGAGAGGCGCTAAACTTGCCAGCCAGCCGTTCCTTCCAGTAAACATGCCCATCTTTCGCATCGTAACAAGTCGCAACGCCTCCCATATCACAGACGATAATGTAGTCACCAACAACAATTGGGGATGGGCAATCACGACCACCTTTACGTGGTGTATGCCAGGCCATGTGCGTTTTTGTAACGTCACCAACACCCCCTGGTCGAACGGAATAGAAATCTCCAGCTAATCCATTGACGACACACAGCAGATCGCCCGCGGGTGTCACCGTCGGTTCACCTCGGCCATTAAAACCTTTGCAAAACCAGAGCTCTTTACCCGAGGCCGGATCGTAGCTGCGAACTCCTTCGTGTCCATTCAAAACAAGTTCATGATGATCGCCAACTTTAACCGTAATGGGTGTACTCCAACCTCGATTATCCGGACGCTTCGTTCGCCATACTTCCTTACCGTTTGACTTGTCGAGCGCGACGAGATACGCATCCAGGTCCGAATCACAGTTTTGAACCACCAAATTATCAACAAGGATTGGACAGGCCGCGACGCCCCACGGGCTCTCAAAGTGTCCGAGATCCTTCGACCATAAAGGTTTCCCATCGAGTGAATAAGCATGGATACCTCCCCGTCCGAAGAAGGCAATCACGACGTCGCCATCCGTGACGCAAGTCGACGAGGCCCAGCCATTCATCGCATGAACCGGTTCCGGTTCACCCTTCCAAGCTGTCTGTTGCCAAATGATTTTTCCATCATTCCGAGATACGCAGAAGACAACTCTCTCGCTGCCTTTCGAAAGAGCCGACGTCAAAAAAATTTTGTCTCCCCAAACGACCGGCGAAGATTGACCACTTCCTGGAAGATCTAATTTCCAATGCAATCCATCGGCGGTCCACTTCGTGGGAACGTTCGGGTCTTTGCTGTGGCCGTTCTCGAGAGGCCCTCGCCATCGGGGCCAATTCGCATCAGCTAGACAACTGGCACACCCAACGAGTCCGACAAAGCCATACAAGCAGATTCGAAGCAAGAATCTCATCGTCGCAAATTCCAGTAGCAGGAGGAGGGAGAAAGTTAAGGCGGGAAGTACGATTGTAGCTCATCCGCAGATCGCAGTTCAATAATCTATTCGTCTGAGATGGCGACGCAGAAACCAGTACTTCATCGCTGGGAGCCTAGTTGGAAAGCGTCGCCTCGTGCTGGAGTCGGGGCTTTCGCCTTGCGTTTTCATGTATTGTCGAGGCTTGGAAAACGGGGTCAGGTACCAAAAGCCGGAACGGCCCTTCGGGTGCTTTGCACTTTTGGTACCTGACCCCGTTTTCCGAATGGCTATATGAAAAA
>JANOAI010000113.1:0-2688 GCA_031411055.1 Pirellulaceae bacterium | reverse complement strand
CGAGCTTTGTTTTGATATCGACGCTCCCACGAAGAGCTTGAATGTTGCGGCGGACGACGTCCATTCCAACACCGCGGCCAGAAACATCGGTAACTTTTTCGGCGGTTGAAAAACCCGGTTCGAAAATGAGGGAGAGTATTTGATTTTCTGAGAGATTCTCGTCTTCAGCGACGATTTTCTGTTGGATGGCCTTAGCTAAGATTTTTTCTGCATTCAATCCGCGGCCATCGTCTTGGATTTCGATATGAATGTTACCGCTTTGGTGAAATGCACGCAGCACTACGCGTCCGCGCGATGGTTTGCCATTAGCGATTCGCTCTTCGGCTGTCTTTTCTATGCCGTGATCGATTGCGTTACGAACCATGTGCATCAGCGGATCACCGATCTCATCGACGACGGTTTTGTCGAGTTCCGTATGTTCGCCTTCAACCAAGAAATCGACTTGTTTGTCCTGCTTGCGCATTACGTCGCGTGCGATGCGCGTCATTTTTTGGAAGGTGGATTTTAGTGGCACCATCCGCAGGGAAAGACTCAGTTCCTGCAAGGTGCGAGTAATCCGATTCAGTTGAGCCATATTGCGCAGTTTGGCAGGCATGATCGCCGGATCTATGGAAAAGCTGATTGCATCCTGTTGCGCCATCGATTCTGCGATCACCAGTTCGCCGATAAGTTCCACCAGTAGATCGAGCCTCGCTCGATCTACTCGCAGGGTTTCGTTGCCGGTTGGCGATTGCTCCTGCTTGACAGGAATCACGATTGGTTCGATAGTTTGCGCACTCTTGGTCGGTTCACTTCGCTGTTCGGTTTGAACCCGCTTGTCAACTTCGGCCGAGGTTTTTACGTCGTCTTCAAAAAAGTCGGTCGAAGTTTCACCTGCATGGATCTGCTTGGCCACACTCGCTTTCAACGATGAAGCTTGATCGACTACGATGGCCTGCTTAATTTCGTTTTTATTTTTCGTGTTTGCGATTTCAGACAGGGCAGCTCGAAGATAGGCCGCTCGCCCAATGACATCAGCCGATGGCGAATTACAAACCGGATTACCGAGTGCCTGGACCAAGACTCGCATCAAGGCCGAGGTTTCGAGAATAAGTTCAAAGGGCGCTCCTTCGAGAGTAAGTTCCGCAGTACGGCATAGCGATAAGACAGTTTCCGCGTCGTGAGCCAGACTTCCGAGCGTCGGGTCGATCTTAAGGAATCCTGCATTCCCCTTGATCGTATGGAACGCACGAAATAGGGCATTCAGCGACGTTGCGTTCGTCGGTTCAGACTCAAGTGTTAATAGCTGGCATTCCGAAACTTCGAGTAGCTCTTCGGCTTCAATTTTGAAAGCAGCGAGCATCTCGGTGTCGAATTCATCGTCAAGGCTGAGTATCTGTGAATCGCACGAAGGAGCAGATATGCATTGATCGATCTTCGATGCTGACGATGTGTTCGCGTGTGACACTTCGAGATTCCCTGGATAGTCAGTGTGGACCGGACTTTCATGGTGGATGACTGCTTGTTGGTGACAGCCACCCCCCCATTAAAGTTGCGTAATACTAAATCATGAAACCGACTTTGATGTTTAGGGGAATGGCGCAATTGAATCTCTTTGCATAGTTTGCCGAAAGAATATCCGAGTTATGAGTCTTCTTCGTGCGAGTGCAAAAGAGTGCAAACGGTTCGCAAGGGGCGTTTGCGTTGTTCTCGCGCTTTTTACCGAGTTCGGAAGAAGTAGTAATGATCTTGCGAACGTAACGTCGGGCGATGCAAATCGTAGGCTAGTGCTTTGTCCAACTAAGAAATTAGGGTTGAGTGGAACTCGTACGACGGACTTCCAGTCCGTCGAAGGCAGCTTGAGCTGACGGACTAAAAGTTCGTCGTACCCAAAAATCTAAGTTGGAACCATGCACTAGCGTCGTTGGTTCATCGCCAGGCGATGGCGTTGCCGGCCCAATCCAAGCAGATCGCGACCAGTATCGCATTTCGGATGGGCATCGAGGTATAGGCATTGTAGCCCACGTCCATGCATCGCTTTAGATCATCGCTCATTTCATGATCTGTCAAAGCGACGATCGACAGTTCCGATCCATTGGCTCGCAACCAACGTGCTGACGCGTAGCCATCCATCTCAGGCATTTGCATATCGCTCAAGAACAACTCGAATTAGCATGGACGTTTCAAAGAGCTATCGAGCGTACCATCGATGGTGAGCATTTCGATGGCCAGCTTGCCATTCTCAGCGATTCGAGCCTCGGTTCCCGCATTGCGCAGAAGGTGTGCGATTAGCGGTTTTGATTGTCGGGCTATTTGTGGCTAAAAGGATACGAATCTCTGCGAAAAGCTGGGGTAATACAATAGCCGAAACGAGAGCTGTGTCAGCAAATTGCAAAACGATTCGAAAGGGAGTTCATCCAATTGGAGCTTCCATGAAGCTAAAGACACCTTTGCCTTGATTGCCGAACGCCCGTATTATGAGGACCGGAACTTGCAGCGACGCTTTGAGAAAGCTGGACGAATTGCGACTCGATATCGACTATTGGGTCTATCTTTTCATCGATCCGTTTCTTTCTACCCAGTTATGGCGTGCCGACCACCAGCGATCAATTTTCTCAAAAGCGATTCATCACCGCCGGTAGCCACCTTAGCGCCCGGCTGAAATGTCGCGGCGATACGAGACAGGAATGGCCGAGATCGAGAGCAAGA
>JANOAI010000112.1:0-4946 GCA_031411055.1 Pirellulaceae bacterium | reverse complement strand
CGCTGCGTCCGCTCGATCTGAGCGAGGTTCGACGCATCACTCTTAACGCCGATGCATCGAAGGGCAGGATCGCCGTCGAAGTATTGAACGAAGAAGGTTTTCGTATACGTGGATTCTCAAAAGACGATTGCATTCCGTTGACCGGTGATTCGCTCGCGTCGAACATTGCTTGGAAGGATCGTACGCTCGAACAATTGAAGCCAGGCCGCTACATGCTGCGCATTCACCTCGACAACTCCAAACTCTTTGCCTGTACCCTCCATTGATTGACATTATCAAATCACGCAGTCAACCCTCAAGTTCTTCTATTAACGCTGATATGAACAACCCCATTTTTATTTTGATCGCGCTAGTCGCATTCGCGGCGCGTTCCGCTTATGCCGAGACGCTGTTGTTTGTGGACGACCATGAAATTCTCTATCGATCCGGCACCAAGAAAGTCGTGCATTCGTTCGAGAAGTTCAAAGGCAACCCGGTTATCACTCCCGACAATCCGGAACGCCCATGGGAGAAGTCCATTCAGTGGGTGAGCGTCTATCGTGATCCTGTGAGCGGGAAAATGCAATTGTGGTATCAGGCGTTTTCAGGCAAAGGGGCCGAGGACAAGCGTTTCAAATCCGTAGTCGCGTACGCCGAATCCGATGACGGTATCACCTGGATCAAACCGACGCTGAATTTATTCCCGTACAAGACTCGCGGATTCGACGTCAACGAAACCAACATCGTCTTGATCGGTGCGCAGAACGGCTATGGCGACCGCTATGCAAACTCGGTCGTGGTCAACCCCGACGAGAACGATCCGGATAAGAAATATAAGATGGCCTACTACGATTGGAACAGCAGCGACGGTGAAGATGGAGTGCCGGGGCTTTGTGTCGCATTTTCTCCCGATGGTATTCACTGGACGAAACAGGGCGGTGTGCTGATGGGTACAACCTTCGGTGCCAAGACTTTGCAACCTCCATACGAAGACGAAGGCGTCTACTATCATCTCAAGAATCCTGACGGCCGCGAGTGGCGACAGTGGCGTTATCCTTCGTCGCTGAGCGATGCAGTCGATGTCCTATGGGATGCAAGGCTGAATCGCTACGTCATTTACGCCAAAATGTGGATCAGTGGTCCCGACGGCGGCATCAACTGGAAACATGGCATGGGTCGCAGTGAGAGCGAGGATTTCATTCACTGGTCGCCCCCTCAATTACTCAAATACCCGGATGAATACGATCCGGCAAACCTCGAATTTCATACCTCGCCGGTCTTCATCCACCATGGAATCTATCTCTCACTCAACCAACTCTACACTCGCGAGAACGCGACGATCGATAACGAGTTGATGTTCTCACGCGATGGATTGCGCTGGGACCGCACTTTCGCGAGACAACCGCTGATTGTCCGCGGCGGCAAGAAGTCTTTCGACGCCAGTTTCCTACTTACCAATGGCAATCCCATCGAGATGGGTGACGAAGTCTGGTTCTACTATGGCGGCAATCGTGGCATCGTGCGTTTTCCCAATCCCGACGAGAAAGGTGCCCCCCCTCGCGCCTCAGAATACGCCAGTGGCATCGGCTTTGCGAAGATGAAACGAGATCGTTTTATTGGCATCGTGCCCGACCCGCGAACCTCGCTTCGAAATTGGAATCCGTATGACCCTCAGAAGAAACCCGAGCCCCCCGCTAATACGATCGGTCAGATCACGCTCAAGCCCCGTGAGTTCCACGACGTTAAGACCATCACACTCAACGCCGACGCTTCGAAAGGCGCGGTACGACTTGAAGTACTCAACGAAGATGGCTTTCGCCTACACGGCTTTACCAAAGATGATGCGGTTCCATTGATGACCGACCACCTATCGCACGAAGCGAGTTGGAAGGACAAGAAACTCCGTGAACTCCCTCCCGGTAAATATATGTTGCGTATACATCTGGAGAATGCCGAGTTGTTTGCGATGTCGTTGAACCGTGAGGTCAGTGCTCAATAGCGCAATCGCTGGCGGTGTTGATTCTACATAAGCCGACTTTCTATCCACAGAATAGCTGTCAACGTCGCATATTCGTCGTTTCAACTTCGAAGTCGCGGTAATAGAGACCTACTTCATTTAATAGGATCTTGTTCATGCACGTTGGAACCGCAAATGCGGTGGTTATCCGAGTGCCGCTGGTCATTGACTTGGGAAATGAGAGAGAAGACACTTTACTTGAGGAACCGAGTTCTGCTCTCGACCGCCAAGAAGTCGGTTTACGGTTTGCCGACCGTGGACCCTTCAATTTTGAAGTGCCCGATGGTCAGAAGAAAACGGCAGAGCGCGAGATACAAACGACCCCATAATCGCCCGCCATCATTCGAAGGGAATTCAGCATGATTCAATTCCTTGCCAGTTCGACTCGATTTTCAGGTAAGTACGATCGCCATCCATTCTTCTCGCATCCTTTACTACACAGAATATCTAGACTCATCGTTTTCGGGTCTGTAGTAATCCTTGCACTATTCCTTCACACGAATTCACTTGCAGCTGAGCCACCCAAACCTCCGAATATTGTTTTGATTCTTGTCGACGATCAGGGGTATGGCGATTTGAGTTGCTTCGGATCGACCACAATTCGAACGCCTCGGCTCGATTCACTGGCCGACGAAGGTACAAAATTTACGAATTTCTATGCTCAAGTTGTCTGTGGCCCCTCGCGTTCGGCACTACTGACGGGCCGTTATCCCCACCGAAGCCTTGGTTGGTCAATGCCTGCTAGCGAAGTTACGATCGCTGAATTGTTGAAGGAGAGTGGCTACCGTACAGGCTGCATTGGCAAGTGGGATGTCTCCAATCGATCCGCCATCATCGACCGAATGCCGAACGCCCAAGGCTTTACCTATTTCTACGGAACTCTCGGGGCTAACGACAATGGCCAGGTTGTGTTCCACGATAATAACCAACGAGTCGGCGAGACCAAAGACATGGCGAGCTTAACGGGTTTGTACACCGACAAAGCAATCGAGTTCGTCTCCGAAAACCAAGATCGGCCCTTCTTTCTCTATCTTGCCCATACGATGGCCCACTCGGTAATTGACGCTTCCCCAGATTTTCGAGGCAAGTCACAAGGTGGATTGTACGGAGATACCATCGAAGAACTCGACTTCCATTCCGGCCGCCTCTTGGATGCCATTCATAAACTAGGGCTTCGTGACAACACACTTGTGCTTTTCACGACCGACAATGGCGCGTGGAATAACATGCAGGAGAATCTTCGAAAACGACATGATGGGCAAATTGCGTGGGGATCGTCTGGTCCGCTCCGCGAAGGAAAGGGTTCGACCTACGAGGGTGGCATTCGAGTCCCTTGTCTTGCGCGTTGGCCGGGAAAGGTTCCGGCCGGTCGGACAAGCGATGCCATTTTTGCATCGATTGATTTTCTTCCGACGTTTGCAAAGCTCGCTTCGGTAGCAATTCCGACCGACCGTCGTATCGATGGTGTCGATCAAACGGAATTGCTTTTTGGGACGAATAATCGTGGTGCCCGAGACGACTATTTTTTCTTCTGCAAGAATGAACTGCAAGCTGTCCGATTAGGAAACTACAAACTGCTTTTATCGGATCGTCGTCAACATTATGCGTACGTTCAGGACAAAGGCTCAAATGCATTTGAGCTCTATGATCTCAGCAAAGACATCGGCGAGAAACATAATCTTGCTGAAGAAGAACCTGAAAACGTTCTAAAGCTCAAACGTCACGCGTCGTCGATTCCTCATCCAGATGCCTTGCCAGATGATCGTATCGCATTGGGTTCGGTCGCGTCGAAAGAATTGGAAACCGACGCTGAGAGTCTGGCGCAATCGAGATGGGAAGACCACGGGTTCGACAAAGACGGCCGGGAGGCAATTGGTAAGAGCTTTCGAGAAGGGATTGATAGAAAGGTGATCCCTGGAGGGTCAATGATGATCTTACATCGCGGTCAAGTTGTTTTCCGTGAAGCATTCGGGGTTGCTGATTTAGATACGAATCGGCCCTTCGAGGTAACGGGGCCAGTTCGCATCGCTTCGCTGACGAAGCCTCACACCGCGACACTGTTGGTCGCTTTGGAGGAAAGAGGTTTTTTGAAACTCGACACTCCGATTGACCTCTATTTGCCAGAGTTTCATGGCGTCCGCATTCGCGAAAAGGGCGTAGCCATGAGGGCACCTACATTGAGAGAATGCTTGTCGCATACCGCCGGGTTTTCTGGAAACGACGAAAGGCGGGAAGGCGCGGAATCCACGTTCAACCTGCTGACTCTTGGCCAAGCAGTGGACGTGCTTGCAAAGCAAGAATTGAATAACGCACCGGGAACGAAATATAACTATTCAGGCAATGGATATATGGTCGCCGGTCGCGTTGCGGAAGTCGTTATGGGACGTTCGTTTCAAGATCTCTTGCGTCGATACTTGCTAGAGCCCATCGGGACGACAACCGCGACATTCGTACCGACGGAGCAAGTGAAAGCACTCATTCCGGTTCAGTACGATCGCACCAATCTCGGGCTCATTCCGAGAAGTCGCGAACAAGTTCCGCGTATGGTGAACCCCGGTGGAGGACTGGTATCGACATTGGATGACCTCGCTCGATTCTTTCTTCTCCATAGAAACGAAGGCAAAGTGGACGGTCGCCAAATTATTTCGAAGTCCGCATTACAAAAGCTGTACGTACCTCATCCTGCCACTAACGGAACGGGATATGGACTTGGATTCAATATCCTCGCGAAACGTGTTGATGGAACAGCATCACGTATACAGCATACAGGAGCCTCGGGAACATTAGGCTTGATCGATTTCGACCAGGATCTGATTTTGATCGTTCTGACACAAGTCGATCAAAAGAAGATCGGGGGTTGGCGAAACAATTTGATTAAAACCGTAGCTGAGGTTTGTCGCAAAAAATAGCCGGAGGAAGTCGAATGATGTTCAATATTGAAGCCGAATTG
>JANOAI010000111.1:0-4485 GCA_031411055.1 Pirellulaceae bacterium | reverse complement strand
GGCTCGAACCGTATCTGAACTTTGGAAAACGATAGGTAGGCTCGTCGATCGATTTCCCGCAGAGGAATGCCTACGATACATCCTACACGCCGGCTACCGACTAAAGACTTACGGGATACATCAACCCTAGAACCGCTCTAGGCGAGATTCATTAACCCCGCTTATCATTCGAGCGGACTCTAGCTAGGATTCGAGGCAGCTACATAGGCCGCGGCGCCGATGGCACCAGCGTCATCGCCGAGCTTCGCCGCTCGTACTTCAAAGGTGTCGGCATACGTCGGGAGAATCTGTTCTCGGGCCACACGGCGGACTTCTTCGAGGTAAACATCTGGTAAGGCTTCCACCAGCCCGCCCCCCAACACAATGACATCTGGCCCAAGTAGATAGACCATATTCACGACAGCATGACCGATGACCGTCGCTCCTTCACGGACGGCCGCTTCGACGGCTTTGTCCCCATTCTTAATCGCTTGTGCGAGTGCTTTGCTTCGCACGTTGGAAAGATCCGTGCCCGCGATTTTAAGAAGTTCAGGCGCTTCACCACGAAAGGCAAGCTTGACGCACTCTGAGGCAATGCTGAGCCGGCTGGCTTCGGCTTCGAGCGTGCCCGTCAAGGGTACACCGCTTGAACGCGAGGAAGAACTAATCTTCATGTGGCCAATTTCCATCGCCGTCAAATTCTGGCCACGAAGAATTTTTCCCTCATGAACGCAACCGCCTCCGATACCCGTTCCCGGAAAAATTCCTACAGCTGCATAGGCCCCGACCGCAGCTCCAAAACGATACTCACCGTAGATACCAGCGTCGACGTCGTTTAAAACTTGGACCGGACAGTTAAATTTGATCGACAAGTATTCGCCGATCGCAACATCTTTCCAACCTAGATTCACGGCAACCGTAACGATCCCTTTTCGCCAATCGATTGGTCCAGGGCAACCTATCCCAATCCCAGCAATTTGTTCGACCACAATCCCGGCATCTCCGATTGTTTCGAGGATCAACCCCGAAATGCGCTCGAGACCGGCGTTCGCCCCGTCCATTCCTTTGGTCTTTTTTCTCCCGCGGGCGACGATCTCAAAGTCGTGATCCAGAATCACGCAAAGCATTTTTGTGCCACCTAAGTCGAAGCCGATCCAATACTTGTTTGCGTCGCTCACTGCGGCCATATTCCTTGAGGTCGATCTGAAAAGCTTCATCGTTTTGGCAGTTCCAAAACGCCGCAACAGTTTAGCGTGCAAAGGGCGATTTGTCGCTAAGTGGAGCCTTAGAACTGCTCCGAGGGGGCTGAATCGCTTAGCAAGGGCTGCTTGACAAACCTTACCGACGCCGAGTGTAATAGGGCAGTACAGGTGATGAAGAAATCTTCATTTAAGCGACTTGAAATTTACTCGGACTTTGCAGTAGGAAATTAGCCATGAATCGAATCTGGACGTTATTGCTTTTAAGTGTTTGCGTCGTTGGTTTGGTAGGTTGCAGTGGTTCAGCTTCTAACTCAGGAGCCCCATCGGGAGCCTCGACTGAGACCCCGCAACCAAGCACTGACGATAAATCCAAGCCAGAAGCCACCAAAGCTGAACAATAAAAGCCTGGACAAACACTCCCCTGCAATCATGGCAGTTTAGGAACCTCGACGGACTCAATAATCCCGTCGAGGTTTTTTGTTATCCATTTTTAGTTCGGCTTTTCCAACGGAAGTTCCATTGTCGTCCATTGTTTGGAACATAGAAAAAGAATAGGTTCAGAAGCATCGAGAACAAACCTTCGACACTTCTGTGGAATACCGTGGGGCACAGTCTGTCTGGATGAAGATTTGTTCGGTTCGAGCTCGTATTTCGCCTGAGCTCATTGATAGGGTACGACCGACTTCCCGTCCGTCGACCAACGTTGGCACCCACAGACCGGAAGTCCGTCGTACAGGTTCAGCTCAACCTGCACATTAAGATGTGAAGAAGCACTAGGCTGCTTTTCGATCTTCGCCTGAATCGTCGAATTCCGTTAGCGTCCTCTTTCGGAGTTCGTAGCGAGCAATAAGCCACCATCGAGAGAGTGTTTTGCGACGAGAATTTTTCGGCTCAAAAACGGATCCGAGCGGACTTGCAATGATGGCGGGCAGCATCACCAATTCAGAGATAACGCCAGCGATCAAGATCGTTAGCATCAACCACCCAAAGCGTTGGGTCGGCGTGAAGGTGCTAAAGGCGAAAACCGAAAGCCCCAGGCCTGAGATGAGCGCGGCTTGAAGTGTTGGAATTGCGCAACGCTTGTAAGCTTGAATGGTAGCCGCTTTTCGATCGCCCAGTTTGACGAGATCCGCTCGGAACCACGACAAGAAGTGGATCGTATCGTCTACGGCGACCCCCAAGGCAATGCTAGCGGACATCATCGAACCAATATCGATCGCAATATTTAACCAGCCCATCGCACCAAAGATACAGATAACCGGCAATACGTTCGGGATCATTGCAACGGCGCCCGCTCGGATGCTTCGCGAGACAAACATCATGAGCGGCGTGATTGTCAAGAACGACCAAAGTGTACTTTCGATCAGACTCTGAAGGAGTTCACGCTGAGCTTTGTAAACGATCGGAACAACCCCCGTGTAGACGGCCGACAACCAAGCGTCATTGTCCGGGGACAACGCGGACATGGTCGACGACTTCGCCATTGGTTGCACCTTTAAATCCATGACGTGCGAAACCGCCCAGTTGATTGTGCTAGCATGGGCCTTGGAAAAACTTCCAGCCAAAATAACACCATCAAACTGATTCAGTTGCTGCATCGAAACGACGGGAACGGAAGCAGGATTCGGTTCACCACGGTAAACTTTAACGCGAGCTTTCACCAATAATTCTTCGAGGGCTTGGACCGTTGCTTGGTTCTTTGCATCTACAACCGGGTCTTCGAACGACTGCTCCCACAGATAAATTTTTGCGCCCGCATACTTTTGGTCTGGGTGCCATTCGGCAAGTTGCTTCAATACCCGGACTCTCTGTTCGTGAGCTATCATCAACGGCTCAATTCGATCTCGCAGTTCGTGCACGAACTGGCCGTAGTCAACACCGGCGAATGCGGCCACGCGGAGAGAAATCCGCCATAACTCGCTGTCATCTCGCTTATCGACATTGAGAAACCCGCTACTGATCAAGGAATCACGCGAGGAGTTGAGACGCGTGTTGTACGCAATTCGTTGAACGAAGCTTCCAGTGTCACCCGCCGTGGATGGTAACGATGGTAGGAAATTCGCGGCAGAAAGGCTGCGTCCAACAATGCCAGGCTTCCCTTCTCCCTCACCAAACTCGCGCTCAATCGTCTTCTGTATGAGGGCTGTTGTCTCCATGCGTTCCAGGAACGTAAGTCGATAGAGATCATCCTGATCGGATTCGCTAGTTCGCACACCGACCGACTGGCTTTCGCGGTTGAATCTCACGACAATCTCAAGGGGGACTAACCGACCAAGATGTTTTTCAAGCCAGCGATAGTCTTGAAGGATGCGAGCTCTCGAATCAAAAAGTTCGAGAAGGTCGATGCTCGTACGAGTTTTCGTGATCCCAAAGCCGATTAGGATTGTGGCAGCAAGGCTAAGTGATCCAACGACCAAATAGTTCCGTACCACGAAGGCGCCAAAATTCCCCCACCAACGTTCACCTGGCGTATCTTGACGTGTGTGCGTCGCTTGCGACCCGTCATCATTGGTCTGGCCGACCCATCGTTTCCCGAATCGAGTCAAATGGAGAATCGTTGGCAATAGCAAGTAGAGGACGGCCAGCAGAATCATTACGCCGGAGGCTGCGTACAAACCAAATTTCCGAATCGGCGTGAGCTCGCTCGCGTAAAGTGAAATGAGGCCGATAGCGGTCGTGGCACTGCAGAGTAGAGCAGGTTTAAACGCGTGTATTACGGCACGCTCGGTTGCGCCGTGCAATCCGTCTTCTAAAACAGCATCGCGATAGTAATTGATGAAGTGGACGGCACCGGATATAGCCAGGACGTAAACCAACGACGGCATGGAGAGAACAATTGCATCGACCGTTTCGCCGGTTGCCCAGATGACGGCTAACGACGCCGCCGCACTCACAACGCTGCAGAAGAAAACGACGCTCGTGAGAAGAACGCTTCGGAGCGACCAATAAGCGAGTACCAGTCCCAGAAGTCCAGCTGCGCCAGCCAAACGCACTAGCGTCTTTTCACCTTCTTCATCGATTGCAACGTTGTCAACCGGCGGCCCTCCTAGGTGAACAATCTTGCTGTCGATACCACATTTGGCAACAACGCGGTGAATGAGACCAGGCGGCACGTTTGGACGGAAGATGCGAACTTTTTCTTGTCCCAATAGAAGCTTGAGTTTACCGGCTCCCTCTGGACTTAGGCTGATAATAAGGCAAGTCTGTCGTTTGTCCGGACCAATTAGCGAACCAGAAAGACGGTCAACCGATAGATCATACGGCAGACTCGACGGGGCCGTAGTCATTTGATTTAGCATCAAAC
>JANOAI010000110.1:0-5133 GCA_031411055.1 Pirellulaceae bacterium | reverse complement strand
GCTGGACCTGGCGGTCAAGGCCAAGGTGGACCACCACCGGATCGATTTGTTTCTTTTGCAATGCAATATGATGCGGACAAAGACGGCAAGCTTGATCGCGACGAGCTGATGAAATTTGCTGAGAATATTCCTCAGATGCGTCGCGGCATGGAAGGTTCTGGCGGTCCAGGCAATCCTGGGGGACCCAACGGTTATCGACCGGGTGGACCTGGCGGTGGGCCCGAGGGTGATCGTCCGCGACCGGAACGACCAAGTCGTCCAGAACGACCTGAGTGATTGAACCATGACAATCTAAACAATCATCAAGGGTGAGGCCGCAAACGCCTCACCCTTTTTTCTTATCGCTGCTATCGAAGGTTCGATGCCGCGAACGATTTCATATCGAAAAGTCGCACGCAAGGTAGAACCATGAGCGACGTCAGCTACTTCTTCCCCTGCTTGCGTTTAGCCTCAAAAAATTCCGTCAAGATCGCACCACATTCATTAGCCAGAACGCCTGGCGTAATTTGTGCTGAATGATTCAATCGTTGATCACTAAGCAAATGATAGAGCGAATCGACGGCCCCGGCCTTCGGATCCCGAGCACCATAAACAATACGTGGGATACGAGCTTGAAGAATGGCTCCCGCGCACATCGGGCACGGTTCGAGTGTTACATACAAGGTGCAATCCAAGAGACGCCATGATTCGAGTGCCGATGCAGCTTGCGTGATAGCTATCATCTCAGCATGCGCCGTTGGGTCATTGAGTTGCTCACGTTGATTCCAGCCACGGGCGATGGCGCGATTGTCGTAGACGATGATCGCTCCAACCGGTACTTCATCCTGTTCAGCCGCCGTCACAGCCAATCGCAACGCTTGGCGCATCCAGCTTTCATCACTCCCGAAAAGCGTAGAGTTTTCGAGCGTTTCGTTGTCTTCATTTTCAAAGTTGTATTCAATCATGATGGCATTTCAAAATTCCGGTGTGCCGTCCAGAGACCAAGGTCTTTTTGTTTGAGGATACTTCGTAAGTTACCGTGTGCATCGAGGCCAAGCAAATAAGGAGTAATTCCGTGGTCGAGCGGTATCGACTTCCCGTGTCCAATGTCGATGAGTTGTTGATCGTCCAGAACTATCTGCGGTAGATGGCTCAAACCGAGCACCGGGTTGCATAGATTTTGTCCGATCAACGCGACGGAATCCAATCCTTTCAATTCGATCGCACGAGAACTTTCGAAACATCCGATGGCGGTCCGACGAAGTTGTGTCATGATCGCGTCGCTACCCAATCGCCTCGCAACGTCTTGCCCAAGACTTCGAATATAGGTTCCGGTTCCGCATTCGATCTCCATGTTTACGAATGGGTAATCAAACCACGTCATTTGAAGTCGGTGAATCGTCACGTTTCGAGGCGCAATGTCGACGCTTTTGCCAGCTCGAGCGATTTCGTAGGCTCGCTTTCCGTTGATACGAACGGCTGAATAAATCGGAGGGACTTGCGCAAGCTCGCCCAAGAACTCCGGTAAGACTTGATCAAGTTCACTTTGAGTGATGCGCGGAGCCGCATCGAGCGTCGACACTTCTTCTTGGTTATCTCCCGACAAACTCGACTTACCTAATTCAAAGGTTGCTTGATATGTTTTCGGAAGTTCATGCAACCAATCGACGAGTCGGACGGCTTGGCCGACAGCGATGAGAAGAACGCCATCAGCCATCGGATCGAGTGTCCCCGCATGGCCGACTTTATGAGGTCGAACAAGCCGCTGGATTTGATTGACGCAATCGCGACTGGTTGGTCCACTTGGTTTGAAAAGGTTGATAATACCGAACATGCAGAAAAATGCGGATGGATTCGAATAGGAAAGCGGTAGGTTCCGCCGAAAAAAATCTTGAGCTATGGAACGGAGTTAGCCGATGCCGAATCAGTTAAGGAGTGTCGACATTTGTCGGGCCAAGGATTCGGGCCCAACTTTCGGCTGGTGACGCAGCCTACACCGTCAGTCCCGTCTCGACCATGCCCGAACCACGCAACGTCCGCTGGGATTTCGCCGCGCTTATCGTCGCCGCGCTTGGCATCTTCGTTTGGCTGTCACTCTGGACGCACGATCCAGCCGACCCTTTGCCGCCACTTCCGTCGCCATTGGCGAGCCTCTACAAACCGGACATCATCGCCTATCCGCTCAATTTGCACGTCGAAAATGCATGTGGTAATGCGGGCGCTTGGCTAAGCCATCTCATGTTCCAGGCGATTGGCGCAGGTGCTTATCTTGCAGCAGGGCTCATTGGGTTATCCGTCGCCGTCATGTTGCGTCGCAGCCCCTGGGCCTCACCCCTGGGTCGAAGCTTTGGCTGGACACTTGTAGGGCTTTCGATCGTAACTTTTTTCCCGTTAGTTCGATTCGATCCCGGCATCCCTGCGCCCATTGGAGCAGGCGGATATCTCGGAGCGATGACCAGCACTTGGTTGCTCGAACATTTCGCGTTCGCGGGAGCACTTGTGATGACTTTAGGGTGTTTGGCTGCCGGCTTGCTCTTGAGCACAGAATACGCGGTTCTTAGCTACATGCGTTATTCGGCGGTCGGCATCGCCGCAACGGGTCGCCAATTCGGATTACCCGTCGCATGGCTCGCAAGGCAAGCGGCAGAAAAAGCCGCAGCGGCTCGTCCGGCCGTCGGTCGATCGGATTTACCGAATTCGTTTACCGTAGCCGGTAGTGAGCCTGCCGAAGTAGCAAGTCCTGAAAACCTTTCGATCAAATTTGGTCGCAAACTTCCCGGTGAGCGACCTACCGAACTTGATCTTTCAACGCCCGTGAAAGGGACTCGATCCGATATCTCCTCGGTTCGCGATGCGACGGTTTCCGAAGCATTGCCGGCAACTACATCAAGTCGCCCAAGCTCAACCTCATTCTTGTCGTCTCTTTCGCAAGCCATTCTCGGTACCAAGAAAACCGATGCGTCCGAAGATGTCGAGGAAGAAGAAGAAGAGTATGACGAGGCGGACTACGTCGAAGAAGAGGACGAAGGAGATGAAATCGAGGAAGCCATCGTAGCGCCCGTTCGTGAATTAGAAGTCCGTGGAAAAAAAATCATCGCTCGCGAAGATGAAGCTCACGATTCTGAAGGGCCGCGTGTGACCAATCGACGCACCAAGAGCCAAGCCGATCGCGACAAGAAGGAAGCTCGCGATTCGCTCGATCATCTGGACGATACGAAACTACCCGAAGGAACGGAAGAGTACGTTTTGCCTGGCATTGAACTCCTCACGGAGAGTGAAGACGTTTCGTACGACGAGCAAGAATTTGAAGTTCGCCGTAAAGCCAAAATATTGGAACAAAGCTTTGCCCATTTTGGATTGAATATTCGCGTCGTCGAGATCGAAACGGGCCCAGTCATTGCTCAATACGAAATCGAACTGGAACCGGGCCTGCGCTTGAGCAAGATCACCGGCCTAGCCGATGACCTGGCGATTGCTTTGCGGGTTCCGAGCGTACGTATCGTGGCTCCGATTCCCGGCAAGAATACCGTCGGAATCGAAGTACCCAATGAAATCCGACAGGTCGTTCGCTTGCGTGAGGTCATCGAAGAATCAACCGTCCTTATTAAGAAGATGAAGATTCCGCTCTTCCTCGGCAAGGACGTCTCCGGAAAACCTCTAGCCGCAGACTTGGCATCACTCCCTCACCTTTTGATCGCTGGTCGAACAGGTACTGGTAAAAGCGTTTGCTTGAACTCGATCATTACGTCGATCTTGATGACGCGTCGTCCGGATGAGGTTCGAATGCTGATGATCGATCCGAAGATGGTTGAGTTGAGCGGGTATGCTCGGCTGCCTCATTTGATGCATCCCGTGGTCACCGATATGCGCAAAGCGGAAGCCATCTTGGCTTGGGCGGTCGACAAGATGGAGGAACGCTACGCACTCTTGGCGCGAGCAGGCGTCCGGCACTTGGTCAATTACAACCAACTTGGTCGTGAAGAACTCCATGAACGGTTAAAACCTGAGTCGGCAGAAGATGCTGAGATGATCCCAGATCACTTGCCATTTATTGTCATCGTTGCCGACGAAATGGCCGACTTGATGATGACGGCAGGTAAAGAAGTCGAGCAGCACATTATTCGCCTTGCTCAAAAGAGTCGAGCAGTCGGTATCCATCTTATTCTGGCAACGCAAAAACCGACCGTGGACGTTATCACCGGATTGATCAAGAGTAACTTGCCCGCGAGAATTAGCTTCCAAGTCGCCAGTCGCGTTGACTCGCGAGTTGTGTTGGATGAAATGGGGGCCGACAAATTGTTAGGGAACGGGGACATGCTGTTCCTGTGGCCGGGAACCAGTACGCTATTGCGTGGCCAAGGTACCTATCTGAGCGACGACGAGATCAATCGTGTTGTCGAACACTGCAGCACGGGCGAGCAGAATTTTGTCCAAGAGCTCATGCATATCAAGCTCAAGGATGAAGAAGGCGAAGATGAAGCAGGAGCCAAACCCAAGGCCTTCAAGAAACGCGACGAGCTCTACGAATCGGCGGTTGATATTGTTGTTCGCGAAGGACGAGGTAGCTGTTCACTCCTGCAACGAGCCCTTGGCATTGGCTACGGTCGAGCTGCGCGTTTGATCGATTTCATGGCAGAGGACGGCATCGTTGGACAGTACAACGGTTCTCAGGCTCGTGAAGTAACGATTTCGATTGCCGAATGGGACGTGATGCGTGGCGGTGAGAGCATCGGGACAGACGAACCCGCTACGACGAGCCGCAAGAGTCAAAAGATTCGCCGCGATGAAGGCTGGGACGAGAGCCCGCCACCGCCGAACTCGGCTCCCACTTCCCGCCGCAGCGTGACCATGCCTGCCATCGCCGCCACAGCAGCTATCGCAGCCAGCGCGGCGAACGCCGCAAGTCAAGCCAGTGCGGCGAACGTCGAGGAAGAAGAGGAAGAAGAAGTCGAGTACGCAAGCGACTACGAAGATCCTGAACTCGAAGAGGAAGAATACGAGGAAGGGGAAGAAGGGGATGAATACGAGTACGAAGATGCAGAGTAGTGCTCTGATCCAATTAAAAACTTGGGTGAGGTAAACTTGCACAACGGACTTCCAATCCGTCGGTGGCAACCATCGCCAACGGACTAGCGGAGCGTCAAGTTTTAGATT
>JANOAI010000109.1:0-5344 GCA_031411055.1 Pirellulaceae bacterium | reverse complement strand
ATTAGCATGTTACGTGTGTCCTTTGGGTTTGGGGTTGGAATTTTGTGACTGACTGCTTCGAGCAGTCTTGATCACGGGTTAGAGTCGCCAGATTTTATTCGAATGTCTCCCACCCCAAACCCAGGGACTTACATGGATTCTCTGTGAAGCAGGAAGGCGATCGTCGCTTCGACGCGCTGACTAGCGAAATCAAGACGCCGGACGATGCGTTGCTTTGGCAGGAAATTCTTGATCAGCTCAACCAAGGCGATATGCCGCCGAAGAAGGCGAAACAACCGAAAAAGGAGGATCTGTTAGCAACAGTCGATGCGATCACTCAATCGGTGGCCGATGCCACGCAGCGTTTCAAAGGCACCGGCGCGCACACGGTACTGCGTCGGCTCAACAGCTTTGAGTACCAACAGACCATTGGCGACTTACTGGGATTGAACGTCGCGGGATGGAATCCCACCGTGGACTTTCCGCCCGAGATTCGAGTCGATAGCTTCGACAACAACAGCGCGGCGCAAGTGACTTCGGGGATACTACTGGATCATTACTTTGTCGCTGCCGAGGAAGCCATCCAGCGTGCGACGGCGTTTGGCCCGAAACCCGAGAGCAAGACATACACACAAAAATCACCGTTTTACTTCGAAGACAAGGCATCACGTGACCTGCCAAAGCTTTTTCAGACCGACCGTTACCGTTGGATTTCTGATACGGGGTACGACGATCTCGTTGCGAGGCATTATCGCGGCGGGCACATCGGCTTCGAGCCGCTGGCGCGGGGCGGTGCTCCGCAGAGCGGGCGTTACACCATCCGCGTCCAGGCTGCGGCGATCGATCGCACGCATCCCTATGACTTCCTAACGGACTTTCGCAACGGCGATCCGATCGTGTTGGAACTCGCGGCCGTGAATCGCGAAGGAAGCGTCGAGAGTACCGGTAACATTACGACCGAGCGCACGCTTGCATTGGTGGAACTTACCAGCGACCAGCCGCAGTGGTTGGAGTGGACCGTCGATCTCGAACGGGGCGAAGAGCCGGAGATCCGCTTCCGGAATGGCGCGGGCAAGGCTAAGAATATTCAATTCAAGATGAGCAACAGGGGAAAGGGACATCCCGAGCTAGAAGCCCTTGCGAAGATTAAGGACAACGGCAAACGTTCCATCGCGATGCTCAAGGCTTATCGCGGTCCGAAACTCCGCATTTGGGAAATGCAAGTCGAAGGACCGATGCTTGATCAATGGCCGACGCCTGGTCACGCCTTGTTGTATGGCAATCTCGCACCGAATCAGATCAATCGCGCCAGCATTCCCGAACGGCTGAAAGTTTTTGCCGAAGCTACCTTTCGCCGTCCTTTGCGTCAAGGCGAGTTGGTTGCAGTGGGCAAGCTCATCAACAGCAAGCTTGATGCCGGGATGAAGTCGCTCGATGCGCTTCAACTCGGCTTTCAGACAATCCTCTGCTCGCCTTCTTTCCTCCATTTACATGAAGGCACCGGCAAGCTCGATAACTACGCCCTGGCATCGCGATTGTCTTATTTCTTCTGGTCCTCGATGCCTGATAAGACGCTGATCCAGCTCGCGGCGGCTGGCAAACTGCACGAGCCCGTAATATTGAGCGCCCAAGTGGATCGCATGTTGGCCGACCCGAAGTCGCAGCGATTCGTGCAAAACTTCATCCGTCTCTGGTTAAACCTCGACCACATCGGCGAGATGCCGGTTTCCACCGATTTCGTGAGCTTCTTCCGCGACAACATCGACGCCGCCATGCGGGCCGAGACGGAAACGTTCTTTCGATACATTCTCGATAAGAACTTGCCACCTCGCGAATTTCTCGCCGCCAATTACACCTTCTTAAATCGCGAACTTGCGCTGCACTACGGCTTGCCGCCAGTGGAAGGCGTGAAGCTTCGCCAAGTGTCGCTCCCCAAAGGTGAGCGCGGAGGCTTGCTCACCCAAGCATCGTTCCTCACGGCTTCAGCGAACGGTGTCGACACGTCACCCGTCGTGCGCGGTGTCTATGTGCAGGAGAAGATACTCGGTTATACCCCTCCGCCACCACCGCCCGATGTTCCTCTTATCGAACCTGATGCCAGCGGAACCACCAACATTCGCGAGCAACTCGCTCAACATCGTGCGAGCGAAACTTGCGCCGCCTGTCATCGCAAGATAGACCCCTTCGGCTTCGCATTGGAGAACTTCGACGCCATCGGCGGCTGGCGCGAGAACTACTCGCAAAGCAACAAGATCGATTCAAGTGGAACGTTGCCCACCGGCGAGAAGTTCAAAGACGTCACCGATTTTCGCAGCCTACTCATTGCGCGTCACGAGCAGTTCACTCGAGCGCTCACCGAAAAACTCATGGCCTACGCTCTTGGCCGGGCACCTGAGTTAGCAGACCGCGCCGTGATCGACGACATTATGAAGAACCTGTCGTCCAACAAAGGCGGATTCAAGGATCTCATTCGGGCTGTAGTGCTCAGCGATTCCTTCGCGAAAAATTGAGTTCAATTCTCTCCGAGAAGCTAGCCAACTGAACGCAATAGCAAATGATAAATGACATATAACTAATGACAAATCTCAACCGCTTCACATTGCTTTCCACCATGCCATTGACGCTCCTCACCGCCGATAAATCCAGCGTCCTCAGATACGCATTTGTCATTAGTTACTTGTCAAGTGTTTTGCGGTTCTTTTCGGGTGGCTGCCGAATCTCAAGCGGCCTCTGCCGCGTAGTCAAGTAACTTCTCAAAGTTTAATCCAAAAGAATCGACCAGCCAACCATGAATCTCACTCGCCGCCTGCTTCTAAAACTTACGCCGCTGCTCTTTTGGCGCACATCATCATCGTCGGTCATCGGCGCAGAATCCGAAGCTGCGCTCCCTTTCGGCTCTGCCTACCCGCAGCTTGACTCTCTCGCGACGGGCGAGTGGTGGAAGGCTGAACAGCCGACGGCGAAGAAGGCCGCGCTGCCACCCTCGATGGACGTGGCGCGTGATGAGGTCGTCGCCTTCGCAATCTACACGCATGATCACGGAGTGCTGAAACTGACCGCGCAGTTCTTTCCGCTGAAGCCCGGTGAAGCTCGCAGTGCGAAGTTGGAGTTTCAGCGCGAGGGAGTGTGGACTGAAGTCGCGACAGAACCAATCTTTTATCCCGGTTGGAGCGCGCATTTTCGCCTTGAGAACTGGGACACCTCCAAGAATGTCGCCTACCGCGTGCGGCATGGGGATAAGGCGATGTTTGATGGCCTGATCCGACGGGATCCCGCCAACAAGAATGAGATCGTCATCGCCAACATGTCCTGCAATTCCAGCCGCACTGGCGGCCTACGGCCGGAGATCGTTGAGCAGCTGCGAGTTCAAGATCCCGACCTGCTGTTCTTTGCGGGCGACCAGACCTATCGCCACACCGAACACACGGCTGGCTGGATCGAATTCGGACTTCAGTTCCGCGATGTCATGCGCGACCGACCGACGATCTGCATCCCCGATGATCACGACGTGGGCCAACCCAATCTCTGGGGCGAGAATGGTAAGCAATGTCTCCGCGAAGATGGCACCGACGGTGGCTTCTTTTATCCCGCGGACTATGTAAACCAAGTGCAACGTCAGCAAGCCTGGAACCTGCCCGATCCGGTCGATCCAGCGCCCGTCGAACGCGGCATCAAGGTCTATTTCACTCGCTTGCGAGTCGGCGGCGTGGACTTCGCGATTCTCGAAGATCGCAAGTTCAAGTCGGGCCCGTTTGGAAAGATTCCCGAGATGGGCCCGCGCCCGGATCACATTAACGACCCGGCCTACGACCCGAAGGACATCGACCTTCCTGGTCTTCAGTTGCTCGGCGAACGTCAGGAAAAATTCCTGCGCGACTGGGCTCAGGACTGGACCGGCACCGAGATGAAAGCCGTGCTCTCCGCGACCTCCTTTTGCGGTGCTGTGCATATGCACGGAAAAAAAGACGAACGTCTGCTTGCCGACCTTGACTGCAATGGCTGGCCCCAAACTCCGCGTAACCGTGCGCTCGAAGAAATCCGAAGCGCTTGGGCCGTGCATCTTTGCGGTGATCAACACCTCGCCGTAGTTACCAAGCAAGGGATTCAAGAGCACGGCGACGGACCCTACTCCTTCACCAGTCCCGCGTTGGTGAATACGACCTACGGTCGCTGGTGGCATCCGCTCGATGAGAAGTCCGGCCCCAATCCCGTGCCCAACAGTCCGCTGCCCTGGACGGGTGATTTCAAAGACGGCTTGGGCAACAAGCTCTCGATGATGGCCTATGCCAACCCGCCCGACATCAACGACGAAGGCCAGCGCGCCGACGGTTACGGCATCGTCCGATTCAACAAACAAAGCCGCCAAATCACCTTCGAATGCTGGCCACGATTCTCCGCTGCGAACAACGCCGAAAAAGCACAATTCCCCGGCTGGCCCATCACCGTCTCGATGGAAAATAACGATGGCCGTAATGTGGTTGGCTGGCTCCCCGAACTCGTGTTTGAAAACGGAGCCAACCCCGTCGTACAAGTCATCGAAGACGTCACCGGTGATATCCTCTACACAGTCCGCACTCAGAGCGGCCGCTTCCATCCACGCGTCTACTCCAACGGTAAACACACCATCAAACTCGGCCTCGACAAAC
Source organism: Pirellulaceae bacterium (assembly GCA_031411055.1). Taxonomy (GTDB): domain Bacteria; phylum Planctomycetota; class Planctomycetia; order Pirellulales; family Pirellulaceae; genus JAIYDQ01. The sequence goes on along the minus strand of JANOAI010000109.1, from coordinate 719 downwards.
CTAATGCTCAAACCCTAGGTAGTCTCGAACCCAAAGTGAAGGCCGAGTCCGGCCAGCGAATCGTGAAGCTTTAAACGTCAAACACACCATCAAATCATGAAACACATCCATGACCCGGCGAAGATAACGTTGCCGGTGCATTACCCCGATAGTCAGGTCTTGCGCGAAGACTTCGTGCATTACTACGACGAGATTGCGCACCTTGATTTGTTCTTCGGCGAAGTGGTGGCTGAGTTGGAAAAACGCGACTTCGCGTCGAACACCATCGTCGCTATCATGGGCGACAACGGTTGCTCGCAGTTCCGACATCAATCTCACAATGAACGTTTACCCCGATGTTGTCTTAGAAGACCAAGCCATCGCTGTTGAATTACTTCCAGAACTGCCGACACTTGTGCCGTCTTCCACACATGTCAAACTTCACAGCGTCCTTCAGCATCTTGCCAAGAGACGCGAGCGAGCGGCTCAGAACAAAGTCACGAAGTAAAGTGGCGAGAGAATCGAGAACTCGCCAGCAAAAGTCTTGGGTGTCACTCGAAATAGCAGAAGTATGAATCTGGACTGTGGGAGACAGAAATTGGCGAGTACTCGCGCACCTTCGGCAAGAAAGAATCCATGTAAGTCCCTGGGTTTGGGGTGGGAGACATTCGAATAAAATCTGGCGACTCTAACCCGTGATCAAGACTGCTCGAAGCAGTCAGTCACAAAATTCCAACCCC
>JANOAI010000108.1:0-3130 GCA_031411055.1 Pirellulaceae bacterium | reverse complement strand
CGGATCACGTCGAGTAATTTGCACCCAGCCGTTGTAGATAGTCGGCGTATTCCAACCTTAAAGTTGCAAGAGTTCTGAATGCGACAAAGGAGATTTGCTGTTCATAGAATTACGGCCCTGCGTGGATCGCAATAAGAGCCTATCGCAAAACCGTTTTCCTCCCCCTCTCCCCGCTTCGGGGAGAGGGGGCCGGGGGGTGAGTGGAAAGGTTTGGGGATAGCCTCTGAGTATTTTTGGTGTGAATGCATTCTCAATATAGCTCTCGCGACGGAATTTACGCGCGACAAAGCTACTTCAACCATTCAAGATTGAACCGAGCCAGCGTGAGGCGAGCACCTGCGAAGCCTGGTTGGGCACTTCGGCCATAAAAACATAAAATTGTACCGTTCGACGTGACGGCAAGGTCCGAATACATGCTTGGACCATCCTCAATGGTTTTGTTGATCGACCAAGTTTCTCCTTCGTCGTGGCTTGCCTTTACCGATAGATTTTTTCGGTCACGGCTCTTCCCCGGTGATGCCTTTCCGTCTGCGCGCTCCAAGTTGTGCGGGTTCGAAAACAGAATCCAGTTTTGACCAGGTTGTGAATAACGAACAATCCCGCCCATACAAATCGGCTCGAGTAAAGCTTCATCAAAACGAGGCCGACTCCAGTTTGTCGCGCCGTCTGGACTTGTCGTTACCAAACGTCGATGCGTCTTGGATTCGTTACGAACGTTCAGCATGACTCGACCATCCCGTAGCTCGATCGCCACTGATTCGTTGGGATTGATCCATTCGTCGGTACAAGGCACCGCAATCTGACCGGCATGCCATGTTCCTCCGCCATCATCGCTATAGATCGTCGCAGTGACACTCGGCCGATGGGCGTTACCGCCCGTGCCAGTCGAGAGCCATACCGGTACGACTAGGCGATTCGATTTGAGCTGAATACTATGATTCGGGCCTGTCGCCAAGACTTTCCAATCATAGTCTTTTTTAAAGGGGTCGAAGGCCGAAGTTATCTCGTTGGGTTCACTCCACGAAATTCCGTCGTCGACACTCTTCTGATAAAAAACGCGCATGTATTCAAGACAGAAGAGCATGTGTACGGTCCCATCGCGGTCCGAAATCAAGACCGGATTGTTGTAAGTCACATCGTTGGGATCGACACTTTTGATCGCCAAGGCGAACGGGTTTTTCGCTTTGGGTCCTTTGACGTTTGCGATACTGACAGGGGGACTCCACGATTTTCCGTCATCGGTGCTTCGTCGAAGAAGAATTCGAATATCATCCCAATCGCTAGCACCGGCTGGTCGCTTCCTCGCTTCACACCAAGCGAGCACACTTCCCTTGGCTGTCACAACAAGGCCGGGAATATGATAGATGTTGTAGTTCGGATCATCGCCGACCACGAACAGATCTTGCTTCTCGATGTCCGGTTCGTTCGCTCGCAAAATCGGCACTTGAATCGCAATCAAGAGGAAGAGCAGGATGCGTTTTGCAACGGAGCGCTTATCCCACAATCTTCTTTCTCCCCCTCGCCCCGTTTCGGGGAGAGGGAGCCGGGGGGTGAGGGGTGGTGATTTTGATTTTGAAATACGTTCTAGCGGAGTCATACTATTCATGTTGCTCTTGAAAGAGATACGAAATACGTTTTTGCATTCGCCGCCCATTCAAATCACCGTGAATGATTACTTTTTCGACTTGGCACCGGTGTTGGTTCGACTACGGAGACTCTCAACCAGCTTTCGTTCTACTTCGGCGGCTTCACGGTCGCCCAGTTTTTCGTAACACCGAAGCAGCTTCTCACGGGCAGAGAGCCGCATTGGGTTGATTTTTAGCACGCTTTTGAACGAGTCAATCGCATCGGCATATCGTTGCGCCCGAATTTGTATCGGCTCTTCCCGGAGAGCCTTTTTCGGCTTCACTCGGCGGCTGCGCCGCATGGGCTTGTCGCAACGGCAAAGCGCCGAAGCTAACCGCAGCCAGGAATAGGCTCGCGATGATGCGTCCCATGATCGTTGTCTCCATCTTCGCGTTCTTATCGTCTGGTCGAGCGATTGCGAATATCCTTTCGACGCGGCATTAGAGTAGCGATCTCCAGTATGCGCTCAGTCGCGGATACGCAAATTGCTCCGTTGGAATCTAACGAAGTTCTATTGATCGGTCAAGAAAATTTCGCAATGCATCGACAGCTTCGAACGTCTTAGGCTGACTATACCCTTGGCGAGCAGCAATGTGGATAGTTCGTGGACACAGTTGCTACCCGAGAGATGATTTATCGCGATACACAATCGAAACATTCTCGGTACTGTTGCTCAATTGGAATTCGCCGTCTTGAATGGTAGCGGATAAAGTCATCCGGCGATCGAGCAGCAAGGTGGAGGCTTCTAGCGAATGGGCGTCGAGGTCAATAACTCGCAAATTCTTGCACTTGGATAGAGCCTGCGCGTTTTTGGTCCACCAAACTTCCGCCGAATTTCCACTGTAGGTGACGACAACCACTTCTTTGGCCAGTCCGCAAGCCTTCCGGATACTCGACTCGTCCGGCTGGCCCAGTTCAATCCATTGCTCGATGACGTTCGTGAGATCCCGTCGCCAGAGATCGGGCTCCTCTTCCGTGCTGAGGCCGCGACCAAATTCCAGTCGCTCATGAGCAAACAGTGCAAACACGAGCAGCCGAGCCATCAAGCGACGATCGGGTTCCGACGGGTGCTGAGCCAGTACCAGTTGATGCGTTTCATAGTACGAGCGATCGATGTCGCTGACCATGAGCTCTACTTTGTAGACTGTCGATTTGGTACCCATGATGGGTACTGTAGTCTGCATGGTTAAAACAGGCTATCGCTGTTCAAGCTTCCATCCAAAATTCCGATCGCGACAGTATGCTAGGAGGCTCGTCACGGAGATGCCTTGAGCTATTGCCTGGTCACACCATAAATTGGTTTGAGTTAAACCTGTACAACGGACTTCCAGTCCGTCGGTGCTGATAAGCCCCGGTTTGGATATCGCTCGTCAACCAAGCCCCGAAAGGAGCGACACAGCTTGCCATGTACCGCCCCTTCGGGGCTCGGGGCTCTAGAAAATACGCGTTCCGGTGGCTTTCGCCACCGGCATAGGTTGTTTCGGGCCTTCGGCCCTGCGGAAAG
>JANOAI010000107.1:0-3237 GCA_031411055.1 Pirellulaceae bacterium | reverse complement strand
AAAAGTCGAATTCTGTTTCAGTCAGTTCCGCAACGTTCCCCGTCAGTCCTAAAGCTCCAAACGGACTTGGGCCACCTGACAGATTGATATCTGCTGGGAAAACTTGGCTAAACACGGCAGTATTCGCGGAGGTTCCGCTTGCGACTCCCGTCGGTTGGGTAAAGCTATTGACGTACGTCGAGTAAGCATTAACACTCGGAAGAAAGTAGGCGGCTTTATGAAATTCATCAAAACTTGGTAAAGCAAAATTGGCACGCTTGCTACGAAATAAATTCGACGGATCAAAGTCCAGTACATCGCTCGGTGTCCAAGGAAAAATAGGATCGTTCATTCCAATTGAAGCAAACTTGTACGCTGGAAATCCACCGGTACTTGTGTTTAGCCAGTTAGTGAACCGTGCCGCTTCGTTCCAGGAAATTCCTGTCGCTGGTTTATTATTGCCGTTACCACCAAAACCAGTCATGTCTGCCATAGTCAAAGTCAAACCGCTCAACGTGTTTGCTTTCGTGATCATTTCGCGGCTAATTTCGTACCGCCCAAGTTGAAACGTGTAACCAACAGATCCACGACTTGGCCCGGAAAAGCGAGTGTCACCGACGTTTCCCGGATTGCCAACCGTCACGAAGTCCATCGAGAATTGGTTAGGCCCGGTACCAAATTGAATGACGTCACCGTTTACGAATGAGCCAAAGGCCAGTAGAAGGTAAGAGATGCCACTAGCGAACGATTTTACAAACATGGGAATCTGCCTTTGATTTCGAAGAAAATTGACTGAGCCCCGGACCACTTGGCCCAAATACTGCCTCAACCAATCTAGGACGATAGCTAACGCAGGATCGAATATCAATCGGGTGGCCCGGACGAACGACAGCTGTCACGAGTCAACTTCCTTACATTTTCCCCGGTACGACTGTCCGGTACGGATCGAGAAATTTCTGTCGAAGTACGTCGGCAGGTCGTTTTTGAGGCCCATTTGGGAAGCTTCCCGATGCAACCGGGAAAAATCCCGAAAACCATTGAATTTCGCGTTATTTGGTGGTATGCTCTGCGGTGTGGTTTTTTCGGAAAACATCGCGAAAAACCCAGAGAAAAGTGCGTGTTTTGGTGCGATTCGGGCTATTCTTTTAATCCTTGGGTCGAGGGTTCGAGTCCCTCCGCTCTCATTAACACAAACAGCGGCATTTCATTGGAAATAGCCGCTTTTTTGTTCGGCTTTTGAGTCGCTCGCATCCGCAAAGCAGGCTCGGCATTTTCCCAAGAATTCGCAATGTTTCACGTTTCGCGTTGCGTCTGCTGCGCCTGCTGCAGCGCCCGGGTTTGACAAGTCCCCGTTGCAGCCGCTTCCACCGGACGACGAAATACAGACTCTAACCGGAATGGCGTGGACATAAGGCAATTCGCACGTAGGCGTGTCTCTCCGAGACACGCGCATCGCGACAGATATCTGTCTCGGAGAGACGGACCTACGTGCTTAAGTCCACGCCATTCGACTCTAACCGTCGAACGGCGTCCGCTTCCGATCCGGGAACCAAATGCCCGTAACGATCGAGCGTCAGCTTGATGTCTGAATGCCTCATGATGGTCTGAACGGTTTTTACGTCGGCACCGGATTGAATGAGCCAACTAGAGCAATTCTTGAATAGGTGTAGCGAGTAAATTCCCAATGGTTGCGGGGCTGCGCGAGCAGTCCGGCGCATTCGAAGGTCGGATTTGCCAGGCCGGACGAGCCTTCGGCAAGCGGCAATACACCCGGCTGCTTGCGCAGTTCGGCTACAATCGCGTTGAAAAAACGCTACACCCACGTGAGAACTGCTCTAGCCGTAGTGTGACGCAAAGCATGAGAATCAAGATGCTCATTTTCGGAATCGATGAACGTTAAGAAATCCGACGCTTCAGCGTCGATCTTGACTTATGGTTGTGTGATCGAATCGAGCCAGTCGAATAGCAGATAATCTACTGGTCGTGTTCGAGGAACTTGGACTTCCGAGAAATGATGCTCGAAAGAATGAGCGACATCAATTGACAATTGACAAGTGACAAGTGAGACCTCCGTGAAAGAAAATATCCGTTCACAACTATCGTTCACAACTATCGTTCACAACTTTCGTTCACTACTAGCATTTACTTAGCTGGACAGCGCCAAGTTTGCGTTGGAGTCCAGGCTTTAGCCGCTTTTAGCGCATCCAAGGTGCTCTGCGCCTAAAGGCTATACTCCAACGAATTTGCGACGAATTTTCATGCTCAACATGGCGCTGTCCAATTTGGCAAGGCCTCTGCGATAATTTACGCCTAACTTTGATGCGATGGCCCTGTGTTTTTTGCATCGATCCTGTGTTTCGGCTTTACTTGTTTCGAAGATCGTTGGCTCTGAAATTGCGTCTGGCTACTAGCTACCCCAAAGCTTGCTGACTTGCGGCTGAAGCTCAAACGTGGCGCTTGACAATTCCTTAATGGCTACGGTGGCAAGTTCCAAAAACGTACTCTCTGGTCGACCGATAGTCAGGTTCGCCCGCAAATGCCAGCCATCATCGTTGTTTCGACAAGTTGCACCGTTGTCAATTTTCGCAAAAATAGAATCGACTGCCCGTAACATTCCTGTGTCGTTAGGGTTACCGTAACCTTACGTAGCAAAATGCCTGTTTGACTCCCTCCTTCCTCGAGAAAGCATCCCGCCATGTTATCCCGCTTGATTGGTGTTGTGTGCGTTCTCCTGGTTGTCGTTAACCCGTCCGTGGCCTTTGAGGTAGCGGCCAAGGTTCGAAAGATCGACGTCGACAAACGAGTAGCAGTCGTAGTTGCCAATGGCCAAGAGCGAGTCGTCAAGTTTGCTAACGAGGCTAAAATTCTCGATGAGAATGGAAAAGAGTTAATTGACGGGCTCTCTTCCAAGGAACTCAAGGTAGACTCGATCGTTACTCTGCATATCGAAAGCGTGGGCAATACGAAGGTTATCAAGTCAATCCGCGTCGGAGGAAAACTCAGCCAGCAAAAGTCAAACGCATCTAACAAAGAGTCGGTCGCAAGGAGTTCGGTGGGTTTCAAACCCCTCGACGAAATGACGGCCGAAGATCGATATAAGGGTGAAGACGGAGGTCTCTACAGTGTAGGCCGAAACGAGATGCCTGAATCGCTCAGTGCTGTCGCAAAAAGCGAGACGGCCAAAATTGTTCCGCGCGATGTGAAGGGGACCCCGACTGCTGATGGCCAGATCGGATTGGTATCGATCAGCATGTCGAA
>JANOAI010000106.1:0-11495 GCA_031411055.1 Pirellulaceae bacterium | reverse complement strand
GCTCGTCGATCGATTTCCCGCAGAGGAATGCCTACGATACATCCTACACGCCGGCTACCGACTAAAGACTTACGGGATACATCAACCCTAGAACCGCTCTAGGATTTAGCTATCGCGTTCGCCAGTCGAGCGATCTTGATCGAATTATCCGCGCACTCTGAATACCGCACGCGACGTTCCATGGAAACGAAATAAATTCTACTCGACCATTCGCGAACGAACACTAGGATTAAATGCTCGACGTATACTTTCGCCCGGCACGACCCTTACTTCAGCGCCGGGCACTCTACGCTATTCGGTTACCGATGGTAACGACTCGAGCATACCGAGTACCGCCCAGCACGTTCCCCAAAAAGCTGCCGTTGCCTCGACCTGATTCTGCTTTGCTTTCTTAGTCCCTTTGACTGGCCAAGAACCGTCGTCCTGTTTGCTCTGCATGAATTTCAGCGGCACGGAACGGTCCGCGAGCCAGCAGAATTTGGATTCGCTCACAACAACGAGCTATTGAGTTGGCACCGAGTCCAAATGGACTTTGGTTTTCGCTCTTGCTAGCTCCAAAAGCTGTGTTGGCGTAACAAACCGAGACCAATTGAGAAAATCGGGAGCTACTTGATCGCTGCGCGGCGCATTGGCAAGAGTTAACGAATCTAACTTGTCTTCGAAAAGCGTTGCGAAACATGCAACCTCGGTCATTTCCGGACCAGAATGAAAATGAAGTGGAAGCGAGCTCAATCCTGCTATGCTGCGCAAGGCTTGCGAAGCACGGTGCAAATCCCATACTTGACAACTGGCCAGAGTGGACCCCAGTAGCATAAAGCGTCGTCGAACATGCGTCTGGTATTTTTCGTCGCCTCCCAGCACCGTATTCCCGACGCCTCGCGGTGTGATTATGGCATAAGCCGAATTCTGATCTCGAATTGCGTTCATCCAAGTCCGTGAACGAACGTCAGACTCTGGATCGACGGAGTTGGCATAATCTTTATCTACCGCCATAAGTTCTTCTGTCAAAGCCTCATGAAATTGGACGCGAAGAAGATTCAGCTTGTTCATCCAATCCGAATGGCCGATGACTTCGACGTGCAACGACGCGGCTCGACGATCCGAAGGTTGTCCTAGATAGATACGAAGCGTAACATTAGGCTGGCTATCAAACTCGAAGACTTCCAATCGAACACCATCAGAAACCGCCTGTGAGATTTTCCGCAAGTTGATCGGTCCGGTGGAACTATCGGTAGGCCAAGCGCCAAACGTTTTATTCCGTAATGACTCGGTGGCTTTGATCGGATCAAATGCATTCGAGTCGACCGCCAGCGTGGTGAAATCTTCAAAGCAGCGCGAGGTCAATTCGTCGGTCGGGATGGTTGAGAATACTTTGAGGTCTTTCGGATCAAACAACTTTTCAGCAAAGTTTGCCACCGGCGACTCATCCTCTTTGAGCCATTTGTTGAACCAACGAATCACCGGGACTTGCAGTTCTTGCGTATCCTTGTGGGGTCCCTCCGTGATAAGCAAACCTAGTTTGTCAGAAGCGTTGTGCAAATCGTAAATCCTGCGAACTTTTGAATGGAGTCGAACGACGCCGTCCAACGGAAAAATACGATCTTTGTCGGTATTGCAAATCAAAAGTGGCCTTGGAGCCACCAAAGCTGCCACCTGAGCGTAATCCCATAGATAAGTGTTGACCATAAACATGCAGTCGCAGTGTCCTTCGACGCATCCGTCATCGACATGATTCTGGAGATCGGTGATACCAGCGACGGGGCAAGCCACACGGATTCGTTCATCAAGAGCCGCAATCCACCAAGAGTATGCACCTCCACCACTGCGACCCGTAACACCGATGCGCTGTCCATCGACATCCGAACGTGATTGCAAGTAATCAATGGCCCGGATGCAGTTCCACGCTTCAGCTCCTGCGGACGTATACCCGCGCGAGTTCCACCACCACATTCCTTTATTGTGCGTCCCATGATGGATCCCTTCGATTTCCCCCAATTGGACGCTATCCAAGATAATGCAGACATAGCCGTTCCGCGCAAACCATGCTCCATGGTGCTGATAGGTCGCTTTGTTGCCATAACTCACGTTGTCGATTTTGACCGGACCATGCCCGCAAACATATAGAATAGCGGGCGATGGCTTGGTGGCTCCCTTAGGAACGTAGACGTTCGCTGTCACATACAACCCTGGTCGCGATTGAAAATGAAGTTTCTCGACAGTGAACTCTGCGTGGTCAAGCTTCCCGGTAACCGTTGCATGGAGATCGGTTCGATCTGGCATGGGATCGAGACTCAGCATCTCAAACAACTGTTGACGAAAAAGGTCTTTTTGTTGTTGCCAGTCGTCAAGGGAAGTTACAGTTGCGAGCGACTGTTGAGCCAATCTCTCTGTTTCGAAATGCAAGTAATCGGCGATCATCCGATCCCCCTTGGTCGCCTTGGATGGAAACTTTCCATAGGCGTTTCCGTATGCTTCGCCGTAGCCAGCGAACCTTGAGCGATCACGAAGCGTGTGCTGTGCGTTGACCGCGGTCAAAAACGCAGATTGAAGGATGACGATGAATGTCAAGACAATCGATGACTGGAACAAAGCTGGCATGGGGCACTCAAACTTAGAACGTGAATGAATAGTGCATGAGACCTGATTCTAGCGGAACTGCGCTACTTTGGTGTGGAAGTCGCCGATAACATCTTTCGAGTCAAACCTTGAGAGACCGTGCAGCTTAAGCGTTACTTCGCCCACGTCTTCGAGGGAAAGGTCAGCTCTCAGGCCCGGGAGAGGGCCGCATTTTCCTGGCGGAGGAGAAGCCCCTCTCCGCTACCGCATCCGATTCCGTGGCGGAGGAGAAGACACTCTCCCCGCCCGCTAACGTGTCCGACCTATCCCCCAATCCAGCATTCGTCTCTTGTGACAACACATAAGGTCGCGAGTAGTACGAGCGGGAGAGCCAATCTGTAGCTCTTTTAAATAGAGCATCGATGAGGTTATTACCTCGACCTGCCCGAGGGTGGCTTTGCTTAGCTGCAATCGAGATAAAACCGATCTCGCGGAAGGTCGTAGATCGATTTACTCTGTTTCGCGATAACATCGGAGCGGTCTATTGGCTTCCGAGGTACGGGCTTTCAAACATGGGGGATCAATTCTGCCAGCACTTGGCGTGGTTCGGTTTATTTGACAAGGACTCCCAAGTTTACATTCGTGTAGTTCAAATCGGCATCCGAAAGGGCGAAGCCGAGTGTCCTGCCCTGCCCGACCCTTACCAAGAGCCCTGCCCCTTACTCACCAAGAATCGCCAACCCGAGGTCCATGGCAAAGGCGCGATTTGGTCGACGCCAAGCCCGAATTTTCGCTACACTCCGCAATTCCGGCGTTCATGGGTCTTCCGACGGCGGATGTGAGGATCGAATTCCTCTAAAAGACGCATAGCTAAGCAAAAAGACTTCGTTACAATCTACACTCTCGGGCGAATAGCTCAGTTGGTTAGAGCGCCACGTTTACACCGTGGATGTCGGGGGTTCGAGTCCCTCTTCGCCTATTGTTCAATCCCTCAGCAGGATTATCCAGACCCTCACAAACCGTCGAAAAACCTTGATTTTCATAGGTATTCGCTATCCCATGACGGTTCGGGCTGGCTTCCTGCCGGTCACTGACGGGGCCCGTTTCGGACCCATTTTGGACCCCAATAGGCCCCGCTACGGGCCCCACCTGCACCGTGGTTTCGGTGGCAGCTTTGTCAGCCACCTCTGACCGGGATTGCGCGTAGTATTTCGCAGCTACCGCCGGGGAATGACCAAGCCAGTTACAAACGTCAGCCATCGGGTAGACAGCCAGTAACTCGGTTTCCCGGCTCGATCGCATGTTGGTGAACAACTTTTGCCAGGGTTCCAATCCAGCTCTAACGATCATCCGGTTTAACTGGGTTCGCAGATTCACACCTTCATCACCCGCCATCGGGAACACCGGGGCCGATAGTGGCAAATCAACACCAGGGCCGACAACCACAGCCAATGCCTCAAGGTAGGGCACCAACTCAGGAAACATCGGGCAGGATCGCATCACATGCTCACCCCCGTGATGCTTGGTTTTAGGTGATCGGATCACGATCCTTTTTTCAACGAAATCTACGTCAGCCCAGGTCAGCCCGACCAACTCAGAGGGAACCCGGCAGGCCGTTAGCCGAACGAACGCTATCAGGGCCTTCCACTCATCGCCAGGGGCCTTCTCGATCACCTTTAGGATATCCGGCCAGGTAACAAACTCACGACGCTCTAGGTTCGCTCTGACTGTTGTAGCCATTCCTGTAAATGGGTTTTCTGTGATCAGCTTCCAGCGTATCGCTGTGTTGAATATTTGCCTTGCAACACCGGTTCGCCTTCTGACCGTGTTATCGCCTAGGGCTGTGGTGTTTTTGTCACGCTGATTACCATCAGATCTAAGCCACCGAATAAACGCTTCGGCATCTCTTGTTGTGATTGAATCTAGCATCCGGTCTGCTCCGAAGTGTTCAACCAGCACATTGATTACCTGGGTATCCCTCACAGCAGTTCTCGGGGCAATTTCTGATCGCGATGCCTTGAATTCTTCACAGAACCCATCTAGCGTCAATCGTCGCTTTCGTTCGATCAAGCCAGCATCTTCTATTTTGGTTCGCAGATCATCATCTAGATTCTTAATCCAATCAGACAGAATCGGGGGAATAGATCCACCACCACGCCGGACCCCTAGCAGCTCCTCAAACTTCACTCGGAATTGCTCAGCCGATTTCTTGGGCATCGATCCCAAGCGTATCGCCTTCCGCTTGTTGTCCGCATCGTACCAGCGAAGCTTCCAGCTATTGCGGCCTGTTTCTTTTGATAGACTAGCCATTTAGGGATTCTCAAACTTCTAAAAACTACTTTTTAAATATATAAGCATTACGATGCAATGTCTCAAAGACAGATGCATAGCGTCACTGTGAGGAAACTATCGCTACCCATGAGTGATCGGGAACGTAGAGCCACACTACATTTTCGCAAGTTGTACACCACCAGCCAATCCCAAAGTCTTCGAATTTTTTCTCCTTACATGTTGGACATTGAATGTTTGCCGATAGTTTTGGCAATGGACGCCCTATGCCAAGCATATTGCGATAGGCATCGAACGCTTCAGCGAATGCTGCTGACTCTGCATCGGCTTTAAGAAGCTGTCCTTCATACTGAACGATTGCAGCACGTTCCTGAATCTCCTCTAAAATAGCAAGGAGCTCTGTACGTAGATGCTTGGCACGTTGTCGCAACGCTCTGGATTCGGCATTGTCCGGGGATTCAAGTAATAATTTTCCATCGCGACGGAGGGCAAACATGAATCCACACTCTCGCATTTGCTTCAACAAAACGAGAGTCTTCATTCGTTTCGCAAAGTCCTCGCCAGAGTGAGTGAAATGGCGAGTACATAGGTTATTGGCGAGAACGTCGGTACGAATGAATATATGCGTGTTCTCAAATTCAGGTGAAAATTGGTTAACCATGACTAGATAATCTCCTATACTCGCCGCGTCTCCGTGTTCTCGCCATTTTTTACTTCTTGGCGATTAGGTGGCATGCTCCAGAGCCAGTTTCCGTTAAAGCTTTCACGCGAACGTACTACGCCAAGCTCTTCCACAGCACGCTGGACTGTTCGTTCTTGATTCCCTGCTCCCTACCGAGCGATTGGATGTCCTTTACAGGCACTGGCTGGGATGCAATGGCCTTGCGAATAAGATCCGTTGCTAAGCTCTTCCGTGTTTTATTTTCCCCGCATGATTCGCGAAGCGATGCCATAGCATCGTCTGCGGTCATCTCAACGGGTTACGTTTGAACCTTTGAGTTAGCAAGCATTTCATGTCGTGTCGAGGGCGTCAAACGGACTCGCTCTGGTTCGGTGGGCTTTCGAATTATTAATAGAATTGCCGACGGAGAATGGAAACGACGCATCCGGCTGATCGCGTTGTTGGAGAGAATAGGCTGGACACGTACCGAGGGCCGAGGAGCACAACTCCGCGGCCCTTGTCCATTACTAGGCTGCCAATTGCCAAACGGGGAATCGAAAGTGCCCAATGCGGTCTCCCATCGAACGCCCAATGCGATCTCCCATCGAAAGGAACGATCATTCAGCATCCAAGCATCAAAGAACGTCTACCAATGTTTTCGCTGCGGCTCGGCCGGGAACGCCCTGGACTTCTGGCAAGCCTATCGTGACACATCTCTGCACGAAGCAGCAAAAGAGTTAAACCACATCCTCGAAACCAGCAACTGCATCACGCTCAAGCCACCCAGCAAAACAGTAACCGCCGCTCAGCCACCCTGCGAAAACGGCTGATTCTTAGTTGCCATTGAGACGCAGGGGGTAGACTTTGGTATTTCGGTTTCGATTGATGGCTCGCTGTTCGTTCCGCCATTCTTCCGCTTCCTCTGGCAAAAAGAGATCTGCGTTCGCATCACGATTGATAAAGGCTGGGAGGTCTAAAATCTGGAGTAAGCTTTGTCCCTACTCCCTAATTGCAATCGACTTGACGTAAAATGGCCGCTCAACTCAAAGAGGAAATCGAAGAAGCAAACAATATGAGGTTCCAATGCGCCGTTCAGTCACCTTGGGACAAAATGTCTATGTTCCGGTTCTTTCGTTGCGAACCTCTTCAGCGATTTTAGTCTGTGCTGGGCTACGGACAATGGTTAATTCGAATTGCCGTCTTAACCCAAAAGGCACTGTTGCGATATGTGCGGCTCCTTCCCCAGACGAACCGGAGCTTGGGATTAAGTACCCCTCCTTAAAGAGGCTTCAATTTCTATCCACTGGGCAACCTACCATCATAGGGTTTGCGGTGGTAGAAACCTCCGAGCCATACACTCGGGAGTATGAGTCGAAACAGCAAGCGTATGGTCCATTCTGTCATCAGTTGGGCAAGGTTTGGTTCATCCAATCAGGAATCCCTTTGCAGTCGTACAAAGGACTTGGTTTTCAATACGATTCCGATGGCGAGATCGTTCCGCATGAAGAAGTCAAAGAAACTAAAAATCCATTGAATGCTAAAGAGAAAGGCGAACTCAAGCGTTTCGAGGCAGCTATTAAACGTAAAGCCGATCCCTTCGTTTGCTACTGCGGAACTATCGACTGTTTCAACCCAGAAGACGCTGAGTTACTTCTTGACAACGCGAACTGTTTAGCGAGTCTTCGACCGCTATCGATGAAGAGCTTTGAGTATCGAGCCAAGCTGTTCCAAGCTATGACAGATTGCGCCGATCACAAAGTAAAAGTCGAGGAACTACTTCAGTCAGATGTCGAAACCGTATGCCAACACCTACAAACTACTTCTGATTCGGAGGCTAAACATAAAAACGGTGATAGATCGAGCAAGAATACTCAAGCAATAAAAGACGATGAAACCGATTTTGACCTTCGAAGTTATACTGGCGAAAACCACGACCAAACATGGCGTATTGCTGAGTACCTTCTCCATAGCGAGTCTGCCATAGGAATTGAAAACGCTCGCAAAATTGTTGGCAATGCCCTGAGGTCAAACGAGACGGATGCGAGTCTCCTTTTTCTCAAAGCATATGTCCACGCCTTCGAGCCCGATGGTTGCGACCAATCGCTGGAGTATCTGAACAAAGCGAATGAAGAGCAACCTCCAACACCTCATCCAAAAAGCTCGGTCGATCCGCAGACTTGGGAATGCAAGATTCGCCACCGTATAGCGCTAAGCTACCTTAGGAAGGGCGACGAAGCATCGGCATACTGGGAAGCTCAAAAAATTGTTGACGTCGATCTACTGCCTGATTCCCCAGAATATCTCCGCTTCGCAGCGGATACTGCGAAAAAATGTGGAAAAGTACTCAATGAAAAACAGTATTTGGCTAGATCGCTATGGTTTGACCCATACGACAAAACTAGTGTTCAAAGGCTAGATCTTCTGACTGGAGTGAATGCTGTTAAAAGTTCGTTTTTTGAGCTCCAGGCACGATTTCCTAAGAGGGCGAATAAGTCTTATCAAACGATTGAAGCGAATTGACCTCTTTTTGGTGATTCAAAAACGGATTTAGTATTCATGCAAGCGTGTTAATGCAAGGTAACCAAACTCACCAAGATTCACGGAATTGTCCTCCAACTTCTGGTTCACGCAGTGAAGAACGCAACCCATACTTAGACGATTTTAAGAATAAGGAATTTGATAAGGCCAATGAAGAACGCTTCGAGCTCGATGACAATTGCGATTCCACTGCTAGGCGATACAACCTGCCCGTGGTTCGATCCACTGTGGCTTCACGTTGTAAAAACTCAGAGGTTTCGAATTTGTACAGATCCGCATCAGCCATCGAGCGATACGAGTTCCGGTCTAAAGCATCTTGAACGTCAGATTGATTTGGACAATCTTGAGGTGGTTGCAGCACACGCTGGAAAAAAGGCTTGGCATCCAGCGAAGTGTTGGTTCCAAGAAGTTCTTATTCGAGAAGGCAATGTATGGAGCGTGCTGAACCGGCAAGCTCATAGAATCGAACTGCGATTGCTCTTCGACAGTGACGATAGTACCAAAGGGCCTGCGGATGTGGTTCCGGAACGCGAGCAGTACGTTTGCCATATTGCTACTCTCCCCTCGATCTTCGTCGATGAAGAGTCCAATAATTCGACCGTAGAGTTCCAAGAGCAAAGACTTATGGAAATTCGCGAACACCTTCAAAAGGACCGGTCATACCTCAAAGTCGCGGAATGGCTTGAGGAAAGGGAGTACGTTGATTCAAGGTACTGGCCAAGACTCGTCCATAGGTTTCCATTCTTAGCGGTATCGATTGAGTTGTTGAGAGAAAACAAGACGCCACGTGATTCCACTTCGAGTTCCGGGGTAAAGCAGAGGAGGAATCCTAATAACGACACAAAACCGCAGAACCAAATCGATGAAGAGGGAAGTTCGATCACATGGAACGGAGTTAAATACACTAATATCCCGCCAAATGCGTTTCAGGTGCTCCTGTATTTGTTTGAAAGGTCCCATAAAGACGATGCTTGGGCAACAATTGAAGAAGTTCGTAAAGCTCTTCCGGATATCATTTCGATTCAAATTGCCCCCAGGTCGACTAACACGACTAGTAGAAAGTTCCGATCTGTGGGGCTTGCCGAAGTCTTTTCTGAACGTCCAACCTTAAACGGAACTCGAAAGCGAGGGAAGTTTGCAGTTTGGGAAATCGTAAAGACCGTTAGAAAAGGCAAGACATGGATGTACAGGCTGACTCCACCGGGTGCCTAATCAGTCCGCGTTTCGATTGAGTGGGCAAATAAACAAGTTTCGGTTTTTTATCGGTACTTACTAACTGAATTTCTCGTCAAATTTGCCAGGGGCGACCGGACCTGCCAGGGCTAAAGATCCCGTATTCGCCAGCAGTTACGTAACTCTTTCCCACGCGTACAGTCTCCTGTAGCAGCTCACGTTGAGCGGCAACGAACCTCCCTGGAGATTGTACGAGTATGGAAATTAGCGATGACGAATTAGCGAAACTCGCTCAATTCATTTTGGACCGCCTGCAACGCGAATTGCAGACTATTGGTGAGCAAGGACCGTTGCTCGACGCGAACGAAGCAGCGAGTTTTCTTCGGTGCAGCAAAGCATCGGTTGAACGGATGACCCGGAGTGGAGAGCTACGATCGTTGAAGATTGGGAATCTTCGACGATATAGAAAGTCCGACCTCCTTTCGATTCGCAAGGAAGGAGAGTAGTTCCATGACGTTTACTAACAACACCAACATCGAATCGGATAGCCCCCAAGTTTCAACTCCCATGATAAAGGCACATCGAATTGAAAACTATATTGAAGCTAGAGTATCTCCAAACAACGCGACCAAACTCGCTGCAACACTGCTTGACCGAAGTAACTTTGTCTCGATTCGACATATCGAGTCTCATTTTTTAGACGAAAGCTATTGCAAGAAATCAATAGTCGAATCGAACGGCCGCTTAAACATTTGGACGTCGAAGACCGGCACATGGTTCAATAAGATACTCGATGATTCGGTTGAGAATCGGCCAAATACATTCGACTCCGTTTACCCGTGTTTCGAACTCGGCGGAGCTGCTCAATGACAGCTGCCACTTCGAGAAAGATTTCGTTTGCGGAGGTCACTCGGGCCGCGTCCGGTCGGTGGCGTGAAATACTCCTCACAGCCGGATTACCCCCCGAAAAGCTGGACGGAAAAGGTCATCCGTGCCCAAAATGTGAAGGTCGTGATCGATTCAACGTTGCGAAGAACTTTGAATCTCAAGGCAATGCGTTTTGTCGGCATTGCTTCAACGGCTCGTCTACAATCAAACCGGGCAATGGGCTCAACACCATCGCATGGCTGCGCAACTTGACGCTAGTCCAAGCCGCAGAGTGGATAGCCGAGTACCTCGGCATGTCGAAAGAACAGTACATCGACGGGCCAAGAACGGTCGACATTGTTACGGCCACCGCAAACGACAAGGGAGTGCCCGTCGAAGCCTTCAGAAAGTACGGAGCAGTCGCAGCGAAACGCGGAAAAATGGACGTCGCGAGGCTGCCGCTATACAACGAGAGAGGTGAAGCTCACTCTTATTGCGACATCGCACCACGGATGAAAGCCCTCATCAAAAAGGGAATTGGTAATGGTGGTCTATTCTTGCCTGAAGGGCGGGTTCCTCATCCGGGCGAAACCTGGCTCATCGTCGAAGGCGGAAAAGACTCACCCGCACTGTACAGTCTCGGTTATAACGCCGTCGGATTGCCTACATGCGAGATGGCGGAGAAGTATGCTCAGCTCTTCCGAGGCGTTCATGTCGTCCTTGTTCCGGACTTGGACAAGGGAGGCCAGAAAGGCGCGAGGCGTTCGGGGGGACGGCTTTCCGGGATCGCAGCATCGGTAAAGATCTCTCGATTACCAGGCGACATTAAAGATTCTGGTGGAGACGACGTTCGCGACATCTTGAAGCGTCCCGACGGCGAGATGCTCGTCCGTGACGCTATCGCGAACGCCGCTGATTGGAAGCCCGATCCGGACGAGGTTGTGCGAGATGAAAGACCCGAAGTCGTTCTATCGCTCAATGAAGGGTTCGTCGCCGATATCGTCGTGAAGCACTTAGGGAAACTTGGTTGGGCCACGCCATGGATTCCCGAACAAATTCGCGAATCAGTTAAGGTTTTCGTTCGGGGAGGATCGCTTGCTCATGTTGTAGCTTCGGAGATCCCGAACACCGCCGGACAACTGATGATTCGTACGATGCCGACGCCGATCGTTCGCGAGCGGATAACCCAAGCGACACAACTTGTCGTCGAGACCACTGGCGATGATGGCGAATTCGAAACGAAGCCGGAACGCCCTCCGAAGTGGTTGATTATCAATCGCAACTAAGAATCAGCCATTTTCGCAGGGTGGCTGGGGTGGTTGCGGTTTCTTGATCGCAACTTTCGGTCTGACTGACTAGAGTTTCTGGAATGTTTCTGATTTCAAAAAACGCCTCGCTGGGAAGTCATTAC
>JANOAI010000105.1:0-4291 GCA_031411055.1 Pirellulaceae bacterium | reverse complement strand
CTAGAGCATTTTCATTTTTCATATAGCCATTCGGAAAACGGGGTCAGGTACCAAAAGTGCAAAGCACCCGAAGGGCCGTTCCGGCTTTTGACTCCTGACCCCATAACCGATCCCTAAATTTAAAACTTGACGCTCCACTAGGCGCATTGTAAGGTCGGGTTTGAATAACCGATCGAACGAGTCGAGGACTAGGCACTCGTCCGTCGTCGGTGACCAAGTCCTCGCCAAAATGCAGACCAGGAAGAGTCGTTTGCAGTGGCTATAAGGACTTCGCGTCTGGAACTTCGTAGCCCTTGCGATACTCGCGCGTGAGCAGTTGGTTCGCTGCGTCGTTGTCGGAAAACCGTTCTTTTTCCGGATCGAAAGCGAGTTGTGGCCCCAATGATAGCACGGCCTCGTTCGTATCGACTCCATTCGCTTTAAGATGAGCTAGAGTTCGTTGAAGCGTTGCCTCGTTGTCGTCGAGACTCTTTATCCCGGAAAGGGCCTTTGATAAGTCGGCTGCCGTCAGACGATTCGATTCACCGAGATAGTAGGAGATGTTTCCAAGGTGGCTCACCGCCGCCGATAAGTGCCCGGTCATCGCATCGGCAGTCAATCGGCTAGCGTCGCGAGCGTTGCACGCATCGACAAAGTTACCCATATGAATGGCGTTGAGTTCATCACCCTTGATTTTAAATTCCTTGACTTGATTGAAGGATTTGTCGAAGGCGGCGAAATGGATATACGTATATTGGACGAGATAGCCCTCAGATCCGTAGAACACAACGCCAATCTTGTTGCCTGGTTTGGCACCATACAGTTTTGCCAATTCAGGATCGGTATCCGGTCGGTCCTCCAAGCCGCGAGTTTCGAAAACAATACACTTGTCCCCGTAATCGTAGATCGAAACTTCGGTGTTAGCCGTATCGCCAGCGTCGACATAGCTAGGGTCCTTCTTTTCCGCTTGATAGCCGACTCGACCACCATAGGAGACGACATTGACGGGATGACGGTTGAGTTGCAATCCCCAACGCGCAACATCGGTTTGATGCGGGCCCTGATTTCCCAAGTCACCATTTCCGTAATGTCGCTGCCAATGCCAATCGTAATGGAATTTTGGACGAGTTACTTTTGGGTTCGTAAAGGATGCAGGACCGCTCCATAAATCGAAATCGACCGATTCGGGAACGGAATAGTCGCCCAGTTGACCAATGGCTGGCCGCCGCTTGTAGCACAATCCACGCGCAAATTTGACGTCGCCAATCTTGCCATCGTGAATGTATTGCATCGCCTCGATGGCAGCGGGGCTGCTTCGTGTTTGTGTCCCTGTTTGCAATAGTCGACCATACTTCTTGCAAGCTTCAACAAGCGTTCGCCCCTCGAAAATGTTGTGGCTGATTGGCTTTTCAAGGTAGATATCTTTACCAGCTTGCATCGCCCATATCCCGCACAGTGCATGCCAGTGATTAGGCGTCGCGCAGCTTACGATATCGATATCTTTCGAATCGAAGGCCTTTCGCATGTCGGTGTAGACGACAGGTCGTTTGCCTGTCTTCGAAGCGATGAGACTCGCTTTCTTTTCACCAACGTCGGAATCGATGTCAACAATGGCTCGAATCTCTACCTGCTGGTTGGCAGCGAAACCTTCAACATGACTCATGCCGCGGCCATTGACTCCGACAATCGCCAAACCCACTCTTGAATTTGGGTCAGCCGCTCTCAAACGGAGAGCTGAAGTAGCAGTCGTTGCTGCAACCGAAGCCGAGAACAAATTAAAATGCCGGCGAGAAATGCGGTGGGTCATTGGAAGGCTCTCGAATCGAAGACGGATGGGTACGTTGTGAATCAAGGCGACAAATTGGCAATCGCGATCTCGAATATCAACGTTAACGGCGGGGCTCTATTTATAAAGCGAAACAATTATAGTCTGCAACCGACATGTCGGTTAATGCCATACGAAGACATGGCAGGATTTTTCTAGCCCCCTCGATGTCCGATAATCCCGTGATTTAGACGTTCACACGTTTAGATTGTTGACGACCGATAAAAACGCAAATCGCCGCGAATGTGACAAAAGCACATTTACGGCGACTTGTGGTTTTTTCGTTGGTATACGGCGAGAACAGAAAGTTCAGGCCGTCGGTCGCAACGGAATTAGGAAGTTGGACCCTTGGTAGGGGCCTTCTTCTTAGCAGCCTTCTTCTTAGAAGCCTTCTTAGAAGCCTTCTTCTTGACTGCCTTCTTTGCAGCCTTCTTCGCTACCTTCTTCTTGGCAGCCTTCTTCGTTGCACCAGCTTTTTTCTTGGCCACGGATTTCTCCTCCGATAACAGGAACTGTGGTTGTTTCAGGTGGCTGAATCGAAGCAGAGATCCAGACACCTAATTTAACAACCTGAGACTAAATCCCTCAAGTCGATCCTATCTATTCATCACGTCATCCATCCGCTTTTCACTTCCAACATCCTATGTCAGTTGTGTGTTCGGCTGTCTTCAGTGACTACCTAGAACGTTCGACCCTTGGGTACCTACATTCAATGAGAGTATTTGTACGAAACCATTCATTGAATGCAACATCTTTTCGACATTTTTTCCACCGACAAACAACATTTTTTCAGCAACGAGAAATGCAGCAAATGCATTTCTATGGATACAGCTCACACTAAAAACGTGGATGCCGAAGCGACTCGTGGAAACAAATTGAAACCAAGCAAATTGTGATCGCATCAATAAATTTCCAAGTAAAAATAATCTCAAGTGCATGGATTCGTTATGGTTTTACGGTGATTGATTCGGAGTTGTAGTGAACGTCATAAATATTCCGCGGCCTCGAAAATGCGTCGCGGAAATAGCGAAAAAAAATTTAAAAATTTTTGGCAAAAATGGCTTCGATACGCCTTTTTTGAACCGATCGCGATCGATGTTTTGCTTTCGCAACACCCACGAGCCATCTTCTAACGCATCGAGAATGGATCATTCAACGACTGATAGTTCAGGATTCCGAGAATCATGAAGTTCATTCCAAGTGCGGAGTGCTCAATTTGAAATGCCCAAAGTGCGATCAGGACCGAGGTGACGATGCTAAGAATGGTTGCGTTGCGAAGTCCGTTGCCTCGCTGATGCATTTCAAAAAGCGATTGCGCGATACGCCCTCCATCAAGCGGAAGAACAGGCAAGAGATTTAAAATTGCCCAAAAAATGCTGGTATAAACAGCGGAATCGATCAAGCCGGTGGTCGTCGCGCTCGTCGACCAATTTCCTTTCGGCAGGGGCAACCATTCACCAACAATACTTGCCGTGGATCCGATGGAAAGGCCCATCGAAATAGCGACGCTAGCGACCAAAACACCAAATGCAATCTGCAGTAGTGGGCCTGCAGCAGAGATCACAATTTGGTCCATGGGTCGTCGATAGGACCCTCGCCATCCTCCGTCACTATCCGGAATCGCCAAACCACCAAAGTGGTAAAGCACGATGTACGAGCGCTGTCCGAACCATCGCATGGCAAGCGTGTGCCCCAATTCATGGATCAGAATCGAAACGAAACTTACCCCGACCCAAATCAAGAGCAATGCAAAGTGGCCAGGCGTATCCCAGCCTGAACGGGCGTATGATTCATCGAGATTGCGAGCCCATTGATACCCCCATGCGGCTGAGATCACCCAAAACAACCAAGTAACTCGGACAGGAAACCCCAACAGCTGAAAATTCCAGTCGTATGGCGTTCGGGCAGGTTCAACAAACATGATGATGGATCAACAAGAAGAATAGTATGCAAGTTCGATAGTGATTCGTTCGACTAAGAATATACCTGAAGTCTTTGAACCGATTACGAAAGACTGTTTTTTGATGAATAGGGCAATTCAGAAAAGCGACGGAGTGCGATGGAAAACGTTGAATCTGAAAATCAAAGGCTGGCAAAACACTGGAATAGCCTGTTTAAGAACCTGGACTACGGCTCACAAAATCATCGTAGAAACGAAAAACGGCTTTGAGGGATGAAGTAACGAATCCATTGGAACGCACCCCAGGATTTGTTACAAAAGTTGTCTTTTGCTCAGCGGATGTGAATTTACAGGAGCAAGCACACATCGTTTAAAGTTGCGCTATTTTGATTGAAGGGCAACACCCCATTCGTTTATCTACTGCTGCTTCAAACCGTAAAATACAACTGGCTGTATACGCAGCTCGGCTTAAATCAGTAAAACTCGCTATTCTTCGACTCGATGATGGCTCTAGAGCATTTTCATGAACGACGTAGGCTTGGAAAACGGGGTCAGGTACCAAAAGCCGGAACGGCCCTTCGGGTGCT
>JANOAI010000104.1:0-2393 GCA_031411055.1 Pirellulaceae bacterium | reverse complement strand
TTTCGCGACGAACGTCGGCGGGCATATCAAACAAACGTCCGTAAAAATCTAATGTTTCTTCGGCATTCAAAAATTTGTAGAGATACGATTCTTCCGGGAGGTAGCCAATTCGCTCATTCTTGGTAACTTCCGAAGCTTCTTTCCCGAACACAAAGGCCCGTCCATTCGTCGGGAACAGAAGGCCAAGGAGCAGCTTTATCGTGGTCGATTTGCCGGATCCGTTGGGCCCGAGTAGACCGAAGACTTCACCACGCTTTACTTCGATATCCAGCGATTTGAGGGCCTGGACTTTTTTTCGTCCCCAAAAATCTCGATAAACTTTACCAAGATTGCGCGTTTCGATGACGATATCGGAGTCGTCTTTCAGCCCCGAATTGGCAGCATTGGCTTGAGGCACGACTGACGCTACAGACATATCAAAATTCTCCAGGAAAACCAACAACCGATCAGGTCGTCTACGCAGCTGGGATGGCGATGGTTCAAACCGCATGAAATCCCGAGAAAAAGATGATAAATCGGATGCTCCAAACCAGCAAGACATCGAAACCTGGCTCAAAGGCCTGTCGGAAGTCGCCGGTTCCTCCGCAAGTGGATTAGTCTTGGTTTAATGAGGCAAAGGCAGCGAAAACTTTTCTTGCTAATATAAAGCTTAGCTCGCCTAGTCGGAGCAGCAGCGATCCTTTCGGTTGTCCAAATTTATGAACCACATTCCAGCTGAGTCGTCCTCTGCGTATCAGGCTGCGATTTCGTATCTTTACGATCGAATCAATTACGAACGAACCTCCGACCAACCGTATAATCGGACTCATTACCGCTTGTCGCGGATGGAACGCTTGCTAGTTGAGCTTGACAATCCACAACAATCGGCCCCCATCGTGCATATCGCTGGTTCCAAGGGGAAGGGATCGGTAGCCTGGCTTACCGCGGAATGTCTCCGAAAGAGTGGAATGAGCGTAGGGCTTTACACATCGCCACATCTTTCGGCGCTCGAAGAACGCATTGTGGTTAATGGAAAACCGATATGTGAAGATCAGCTAACAAAAGCGGTTGATGCCATTCGCCCGGCCGCCGACCAGATTGAAAAGCAAGGCCATGGACACGCCACCTTCTTTGAACTCACAACGGCGATGGCTTGGTGGCTTTTTCGCGATCAACATGTCGACGCGTGCGTCATCGAGGTTGGACTCGGAGGGAGACTTGATAGCACGAACGTTTGTTGGCCAGCCTTAAGCATCATCACTTCCATTAGTTATGACCACCAAGCACAGCTAGGCGATACGCTGGACAAGATCGCCTTCGAAAAAGCCGGCATTATCAAACCCGGCGTCCCGGTG
Source organism: Pirellulaceae bacterium (assembly GCA_031411055.1). GTDB lineage: Bacteria > Planctomycetota > Planctomycetia > Pirellulales > Pirellulaceae > JAIYDQ01. The sequence goes on along the minus strand of JANOAI010000104.1, from coordinate 1,059 downwards.
GTAAGCGGAGCAGTCAACCTGGAAGCGGCTGAAGTCATTCAAAGAATCGCGGGTGAACGAGGAAGCATGCTTCGAGAGCTTGGCCGGGATTTCCGTGTCGAAGCCACCCAGAAACTGAGCGCTACTCAAACGCCGTCGCATACTTTCCATTACCTGCCTGACAAAGATCGTTGGCCATCCGGAACCCATCGATCGGATATGGAACTGAAATTGCTTGGCTATCATCAAATCGCAAACGCCGGGGTTGTTTTAGCCGGACTGGATATTCTTCGGGAGCACGGGTGGACGATCGAAGAGTCGAGCATTCGAAGTGCATTGAGTGAGACTCAGATACCGGGAAGAATTCAAATCGTCTCGCAAAATCCGATGACGATTCTCGATGCGGCCCATAACGAAGCCTCCATCGCCGCATTAATTGAAACGCTCGACAACCATTTTCCGCCGATGAATCGGACTTTGGTATTTTCCGCCAGTCGCGACAAGCAATGGAAGAACATGCTGGAATTGCTCGCACCGGCGTTCGATCGATTTGTCTTTACACAATTCCAAAGCAATCCGCGGGCCGTCCCGTTAGATGCGCTGGTCGAAACGATGGCTTCGATCGCCAGCCATGAAAAATTTGACGGAAAGATTGAGATCCTCAAAGCGACCATGCCCATGGATGCTTACCGCTTGGCTGAGTCGAAATGCTCCGATAGCGACATCCTCGTTATCAGCGGCTCCTTCTTTTTAGCCGCCGAACTCATGCCTGTTGTAATGTCAAAAAACTGACGAAGAGCCGCCACCACAGTCTAACAGTGAGCTCTCGAATCGAGGACGAAATCGAAGCCCAAACGATTCAACAACACTCCTGTCGCATTAGTCGACACGATTATAAGGGCGCCGTTCTCGAACACTTGAATTGTCGTGAATCTGCTGTGGCATCGAGAAATGCTCCTTTTTATTGTGCCATTCTTTTGCGGCTGTGCATCTTTACTGCACTCTAGAGCATTTTCATGAACGACGTAGGCTTGGAAAACGGGGTCAGGTACCAAAAGCCGGAACGGCCCTTCGGGTGCT